>CANASS010000046.1 GCA_947364395.1 uncultured bacterium | reverse complement strand
GCCTCCACCTGTGCGCGCACCGCGCGCACGTGAAATCAGAGGTGCGGGGTCCCCGTGAATCCCATTCGCGGGGTGCGGCAGCGAGTTCGAGCCTCGTCACTCGCTCCTCGTCGGGGCAAAGTCCGCCCCGTTCAAGGCTCCTCCTTTTGTGCGGAGCCTTTCACTTTGCTCCCTTGCCCCTCCTCTCCCCTCGAAAACTGAAGGGCGTTTTCGCGGGGCCCCATCAGTCAAACTCAGAGAGGTTACATTTTTTAACAGGATATTTCAACACAAAAACCGGCAGGGCTCTCCGCCCTGCCGGTTTTTCATTTCTGTTTCGTACCGCTCACATCATTTTGACGGTGAAAAACACCGCCTGGACAAACATCCAGCCCACCAGCGCAAACATCAGATACTGGCACAAGGAAATGCCCAAAATCAGCCCCAGCACCATGGCCACGGCGGTCACGGCACAGGTGAGGAAGGTCATCAGATAATTGGACTCCACGGGCACCACCCGGATGGAGCCCAGCCTGCCGTCGGTCTTGCGCAGCTGGAGGGCCAGCACAGCCGCCAGCGCCAGCAGCACCACTCCGCCGATGATGCAGGCGGTGGTCAGCCGGGGATGGGTCATATAATACTGCTTATAGAGCCACAGGGCCAGCAGCCCGCCGCCGGTGAGGATCGCGTTGAAAAAGAAGGGCCGCTGGTAGAGGAAGAAGATGATGATAAGCACAGCCGCCGCCGCAGGGAACATCATCAGAATACGGATGCCCTCCGCGTACATGAAGAAGCTCAGCAGGGAAACCACCCACAGCCCTGCCGCCACCGCTGCGATAATGACGGGCAGCGTCGTGGGCTTTCCGCCGCGGCGGTTGACCACCGCCCACACGGCGCAGCCCGCCACCGCCACCGCGCCCACGATGGAGAACACATGGAAGAACGACTGGAGCGCCTTGGCCACCATGGCGTCGAAAATGATGTCCACATAGGCCTTCTGAAGCAGCAGGAGCAGCAGCTCCACCGCCACGGCCCCGGCCAGCCACAGGAGCATCCGATTAAAGACCTTATCGTCCTCGCTCTGGCGGCGTTCGCGTTTACCCTTCTCAAACATTATTAAATCAGTCCTTTTATCGTCGTTAGCCCGCCCAAAAACACCCTGGCGGTACCCTTTTTTTGCGTGGCAGGTGATGGCTGACGCCTCGTCCCGACATCGAACAGCTCGTATTATATCAGAAATTATCCGGCATTGCAACAACAAAAATCGCCGTAAGCCGTGTTTTTCCCCTTTCAACCGGCGGAGAAACCTGCTATACTATATATTAAGGAGCAAATTCGGCTCCTCTCCCCAAAAAAGGCTCAATTTGGAAAGGAGTTTTAAACATGACCGACCAAGCTCTGGTGGACCTGGCCTTCTCCATGCTGGAGCGCTCCTATGTGCCATACTCCCACTTCCCCGTGGGGGCGGCCCTGCTGTGCGCCGACGGCACGGTATTTACCGGCTGCAACATTGAAAACGCCGCCTATGGGCCCACCATCTGCGCCGAGCGCACCGCCTTGGTGAAGGCGGTCAGCGAGGGATACCGGGCCTTCACCGCCATCGCCATCGCGGGCAGAAGCGGGGACTACTGCTGGCCCTGCGGGGTGTGCCGTCAGGTGCTGTACGAGTTCGCGCCGGACCTGACCGTGCTGGTCGCCCGGGGGGACGGGGATTATGTGAAGTTGCCGCTGAAGGAGCTTCTCCCCCACGGCTTCGGCCCCGACTCGCTGAACGGATGAGCTGTAAAAGGGAAGGGCCTCCGCCGCTGCGGGGGCCCTCCGTTTTTTCTCAGAGGAACCGCTTCATCTCCTCGATGTTGTCCTGCTCCGTCTTGAGCAGCCTGTCCGCCAGACGGCGCACCCCCTCGTCCCGCAGGTCGCATTCCCGGATGGTGCGCAGGCTCTTGGTCACCCCCATGGTGGAGCCCTGAATCATCATCTCCGCGATGTTGGCGGCGGAGCGGTCGGTCATGGCCTTCATGGTGCTCATCACCTCGGAGGAGGCCTTGGCCACGGGGCCCAGGCCTTTGGGGGGCTCGCCCCGGGCCTGAAGCAGGGACCCGGCGGCGTTTTGCAGCTTCTCGTACTCGGTATACTGGCTGTTCAACGCGCTGGCCAGCGTGGGGTCCTCCGCGTACTTCAGCACCGAGTGGATGCCCTCCCTGCCCATTTCAGCGGTCTGGTAGATGTGGTTGAGCAGCTGGTTTTCGCTGAGCATTGTCATCACCTCGGGGCTAGTATGCCCGAAATGCCCGGGGAAAACCCGCCGTCACTTGTCCAGCCGTACCTCCGCCCTGCGGGGGTTTTTCCGCCGGGCGCTGGTCCGGCCCTCCTCCCGAATCTCGCCCGCCGCCAGCAGGGAGCGCTTGGTCAGCGCCGGACCCACCAGCTCGTACACCAACACGGAGAACAGCACCACGCTGCGCACCACCTCGCCGCCGGCCAGCTGCTGGGCGGTGAGGGCCATGCCCAGGGCCACGCCGGCCTGGGGCAGCAGGGTGATGCCCAGGTGCTTTTTGATGCTGTCGCTGCACCCGGTCATGGCGCAGCTGCCGTAGGCCCCCAGGTACTTGCCCAGGGAGCGGAACACGATATACACCAGCCCGATGAGCAGCACCATGGGGTTGGAGAGGATTTTCAGGTTGAGCTCCGCGCCGGACAGCACAAAGAACAGCACGAACAGCGGGGCGGTCCAGCCGTCCACGCGGCCCATCAGCTCTTCGGAAAAGTCACAGATGTTGCAGAAGACGGTGCCCGTCATCATGCACACCAGCAGCAGGCTGAAGCCAAAGCGGACGCCGCCCAGCTCAAACTTCAGCATGGACAGCCCCACGGTGAGCAGGACAAAGCCGATGGAGATGGACAGGCGCTTGCTCCGGGAGTGGAAGAACTGCTCCACCCAGTACAGCACCCAGCCCGCCAGGGCGCCAAGCCCCAGGGACAGCACGATCTCAATCACCGGCTCCACCAGCACGGTGACCAGGCTGATAGAGCCGCTCTCCAGGGCCACGGCCACCCCGAAGGAGGCGGAGAACAGGACCAGTCCCACCGCGTCGTCGATGGCCACCACCAGCAGCAGCAGCCGGGTCAGGGGGCCGTCCGCCTTGTACTGCCGCACCACCATCAGGGTGGCGGCGGGGGCGGTGGCGGCGGCGATGGCGCCCAGAGTGATGGCGGAGGAGATGGAGATCAGCTCCGGGTTGATGAAGTGGAGGCCCACCAGGGCCAGGTCCACCAGGGCGGTGGTGGCCACCGCCTGCAAAATGCCCACGGTGATGGCCTGCCTGCCCATGCTTTTGAGCTGCTCCAGCCGGAACTCGTTGCCGATGGTGAAGGCGATGAAGCCCAGGGCCACCTGGGAGATGATGTCCAGGTGGGCCACCGCCTCCGAGCTGGTGAAGCCCAGGGAGGCGAGATGCAGCGCCCCCAGGCAGTAGGGGCCCAGCAGAAGCCCGGTCACCAGATAGGCGGTGACGGCGGGCAGGTTCAGCAGCTTGGCCAGACGGGACATGAGCAGCCCGCCCACCAAAGAGAAAGACAATTGGATCAAAACTTCCATAGAGACACCTCAATTTTTCATTGCATAAGAAACGGGCCCCTTCTGCGCGAACGGGCCCGCATGTCTTTTGAGCGGAACAAATCATAGCATTTCAAATGGAAAAGCGCAAGGAACAAAACAACGAAAATCCGGCGGTTTCCCCGTGCGCTTTTGGCGAGGTGCACCGTGGAGGCGGCCAAGGTCCCGCCCGCCAGGGCGGTTGGTCAGTGGTGGCCGTGGCCGAAGATCAGCAGCACGCCCAGGGCGAAGCCCACCACCGTGGCCAGGATGGACCAGCGGGATTTCCACTGGAGGGCGGCCTCGGGCAGAAGCTCAAAAAACACCACGTACAGCATGGCCCCGCCCGCCAGGGCCAGGGCGGCGGCAAGGGCGGCGGGCGTCCGGCTGCCCACCAGATAGCCCGCCAGCGCCCCCGCCACCGTGGGAAGGCCGGACAGCGCCGCCACGCCTACGGCGTTCCAGGTCTTGGAACCGTCGTGGAGCAGGGGGACGGCGATGCTCATGCCCTCGGGGAGGTTGTGCAGGCCGATGGTCACCGCCGCCAGCACGCTGGCCAGACAGACGCCCTCCACCGCCACCGACGCCCCCACCGCCATGCCCACCGGCACGTTGTGCAGGGCCACCGCCGCCGCCAGCATGATGCCCGCCGTGTGCAGGTCATGGTGGCCGCAGGCGCAGCTGTGGGGATTGTTTTTGTCCTCGTGGTGGGCGCTCTTGTCCATCCAGCAGTTGAGCAGGTAGGTCCCCGCAAAGCCCGCCACCAGCACCAGGGGGGTCATGGGCAGCCAGGGGGCGGCCTCCATGGCCTCGGGCACCATGTCCAGGGCCACAATGGCCAGCATCAGCCCGGCGGTGAAGCTGAGCAGCAGGCTGGTCCCACGGGGGGACTCCCGCTTGACCAGGGCAGCCAGCACGCCCCCCAGGGCCAGGCCGCCCACGCCGGTGGCGGCGGTGAGAAGCATCACAAACAGGATGGGCTCCATCATAATTGATACGCTCCTAATAATAAAAGGTTCGCCGGACCGGCAGAGGGCCGGTCCGGCACAGAGCATATTATCACAGCTCATCCGGGAAGGCAAGCAAAATCATCCTTTTTTGAACAGCTCCCGCAGTCCGATGAGGATGAGGAAGCCGCCGAAGCATTTGCGCAGGATCTCCACGTCCAGCGCCGTGGCCGCCCAGGCGGTGAGGGCGGAGCACGCCAGCCCCGCGGCGATGGCCGGGAGGAGCGCCTTTTTCTCCACAAATCCGTTTTTGAAATGGGCCGGGAGGGCGGTGGCGGCGGTGGGGAGGAAATAGAGCAGGTTGACCCCCTGGGCCAAGGTCTGGGGCACCCCGGCAAAGCTGGTCATGTAGATGAGCAGCAGGGAGCCCCCTCCCACCCCGAAGCCGGACAGCACCCCGGTGGCCGCCCCGGCCAGGGCGGCAATGAGCCAGTCTTTCATAGCAGCGCTTTCACCCCGCCGTATAAAATGAGCAGGGCGAACCCCCGGCGCAGCCAGGTCATGGACAGCTTTTGGAACAATTTACCGCCCAGAAAGCCGCCGGCCAGCCCTCCGGCCAGATAGGGCAGGGCCAGCGCCAGGTCCAGCTGGCCCCGGAACCAGTAGACAACGGCGGACAGGGCGCACAGCGGCGCGATCACCGCCACCGAAGTGGCGAAGGCCTTCCGCTGGTCCAGGCCGCACTTCCCCGCCAGCATGGGCACCAGCACCTGGCCTCCTCCCCCGCCGAAAAAGCCGTTGACCACCCCGGCGGCGGCTCCCGCCAGGGCATACCACATTGTTTTTCCCTTTTTTCGGTCCATGACGTTCACCCCCTGTCAGTGTGCCGCAGGAGACAAAAATTATTCTTTTACAAAATTACCACAGTGTAAAAATCCGTTCCTTGCTTCTCCCGCCGAAACCCGGTATAATGTTTCAAAATTCCCGGAAAGGAAACTAGATATGCCAAAATCTACCAAAAATCAAATTATGACCGCCCTGGCGGAGCTGCTCCAGGCAAAACGGCTGGACGACATCACCGTCACCGAGCTGGTGGAGAAGTGCGGCATCTCCCGGCAGGCGTTTTACTACCACTTCTCCGACCTGTACGGCGTGGTGGACTATGGTGTACAGCAGCTGCTGGACGATCTGGGCATTGACCGGCCGGAGCTGTGGCGGGCGTCCCTGGAGCGCACCCTCACCCTGCTGCGGGAAAACCGGACCCTGGTGCTCAACGTATACCGGGCCTACGAGCGCAGCTACGTGGAGCACGACCTGCGCCGCTGGGCCATTCCCCTGGTGGAGGCCCGCACCCGTCTGGCCGCCCGGAAGTACCGGGTGACGGAGGACCAGGTCAATTTCATGACCGAGGTGCTCACCCAGGCGCTGGTCAGCACCGTGCTCAGCTGGGTGGAGCGGGGGATGCCCTCCAGCGTCATCGAGCGGATGGACGATTTCGACATTCTGGTGGAGGGCTGCCTGGACTACACCATGGAGCGGCTGGCCCAGAAAAACAAGCGGTGATCCTGGAAAAAGTTACATGATTCTACAACATTTTACAGCCGGACGGGCCTTGTCAAAACCTGGACAAGGCCCGTCCTTCTGTCTATGGCAATCGTCCGCGCCCAGGGATATCATGGCGCTGACGGCAAAAACCATGCGTGACAGAAAGGAATGGGTGACACATGACCATGATGAACAGCGTGAAACGGGCAGGCTTCCGCGCCCTCTACGGCTACCTGGACAAGGACCCGGACGCCAATATTCCCAAGCTGATGGACTGGGTGGACCGCTTCGCCGGGGAGGGCCCCAACAGCTTTCCCGCCCAGCGGGCCGCCTTCCGCAGGGTGATCGAAAACCCGGACAACAACTGGTACAGGCTCATTCGGTCCATGTGGACGGACATCGACGGCGAGGTGCGCAAGACCTTTTTTGAGAACTTCATGCTCAACGGCAACCTCATCGGCTGGGCCGTCCAGGAGGAGGCCCGGGAGCGCTACGGCTGCAACATCCCCTGGGCCATCCTGCTGGACCCCACCTCCGCCTGCAACCTCCACTGCACCGGCTGCTGGGCGGCGGAGTACGGCAGCAAGCTGAACCTCACGTTTGATGAGATTGACAGCATCATCACCCAGGGCAAAAAGCTGGGGGTGTACATCTACATCTACACCGGCGGAGAACCTATGGTGCGCAAGAACGACCTCATCGCCCTGTGCAACAAGCACAGCGACTGTGAATTCCTCTGCTTCACCAACGCCACCCTCATCGACGAGGACTTCGCCGACCAGATGCTGCGGGTGAAAAACTTCGTGCCCGCCATCAGCGTGGAGGGCTTCCAGGAGGCCACCGACGGCCGCCGGGGGGAGGGCGTGTTCCAGAAGGTGCGCCGAGCCATGGAGATTTTGAAGGCAAAAAAGCTGCCTTTCGGCACCTCCTGCTGCTACACCAGCGCCAACCTGGACTCCATCAGCTCGGAGGAGTTTGTGGATGAGCTGGTGGAATGGGGGGCCAAATTCGCCTGGTATTTCCACTACATGCCGGTGGGCAACGACGCGGCGCCCCAGCTGATGCCCAGCCCGGAGCAGCGGGAGCAGATGTACCGCCGCATCCGGGACTACCGCAGGAGCAAGCCCCTGTTCCTCATCGACTTCCAGAACGACGGGGAGTACGTGGGGGGCTGCATCGCCGGGGGCCGCCGGTATCTCCACATCAACGCCAACGGGGACGTGGACCCCTGCGTGTTCGTCCACTACTCCGACTCCAACATCCGGGAGAAGTCATTGCTGGACTGCCTGCGCTCCCCCATGTTCATGGCCTACCACGACGGCCAGCCCTTCAATGAGAACCACCTGAAGCCCTGCCCCATGCTGGAGAACCCGGAAAAGCTGCGGGAGATGGTGGCCCGCACCGGGGCGGCCTCCACCGACCTCCAGTCCCCGGAGACGGCGGAGCACCTGTGCGCCAAGTGCGACGGCTACGCCGCCGCCTGGGACGGAACCGCCCGGCGCTTGTGGGCCTGCGGCCGCAGCTGCGCCCGGCATTGCGCGGAGCAAAAAGAGGCGGGCTGACCAAGCGCCGCTCCCCCGCCCGCGCCATTTAATTCAGACGTGTCCGGCCAGACCCGGAAGGTAGGGAACACCCTGGGGAAATTGCCCCTTGCAATTTCCCCAGGGTGTGCTACAATATACCCCGACAACTGAATACAGTTGCGAGAAACGCAGTAGAAAGGAAGAAGCAAAATGCCCAGTTTTTTCAAACGGGCCCTTTTGCTGCTGGGCGCGCTTGCCATGCTGGCGGTTTCACTGTACGGATGCAGTACGGGAGACACGCAGCTCACCCCCTCTGCGGGTGTGAGCGACGGCGGGAGCGAGGCGTCCGCTGCACAATCGGGCGAGTTACCCGAAGGGAACTCAGTCACGGTAGGTATCGCACAGGATTTGAGCAACCTCGACCCCCAGCTGGCCGCCACGGCCGGTGTGCGGGAGGTGTTGTTCAACATCTTCGAGGGACTGGTGAAGGCCAGCCCCGACGGCTCGGTGACCCCGGCCGTCGCCAGTGACTATGAGATCTCTGAGGATGGCAAAACGTACACCTTCACCCTGCGGGAGGGCGTGACGTTCCACAGCGGAGAGACCGTCACCGTCGAGGATGTGGTCTATTCCCTGGAACGCTGCGCCGGATCGGAGAACGATGGAACGCCTCTGGTCTCGGCGTTTTCCAATGTCTCCAAGATCGACGCCCCCGACCAGTCCCACGTGGTGGTCACCCTGGCCGAGCCCAGCACCGAGTTTATCAACGCCCTCACCGCCCCCATCATCCCCCAGGGCTCCGGCCCCACCATCGCCACCGATCTGGTGGGCACCGGCCCCTTCCGGTTCGTCTCCTACGCCCCCCAGGACAACCTGGTGATGGAGAAGTACGGCGGCTACTGGGACGCGGCCAGGGCCGCCAAGCTGGATCAGGTGACCTTCAAGATCATTCCCGACGTGAACTCCCTGGTCATCGGCCTGAAGGGGGGCTCCCTGGACATGGTGGTCCACCTGCCCAACACCCTGCTGGCCGAGGTGGAGGACAGCTTCACCGTCCACCAGAACACCATGAACATCGTCCAGGCCCTGTATCTGAACAACGCCGTGGAGCCCTTTGACAACGAGCTGGTCCGTCAGGCCATGTACTACGCCATCGACGTGGACCAGATCATCGAGTTCGTGTGCTCCGGCGCGGGGGTGGCCACCGGCACCAGCATGTACCCCGCCCAGACCAAATACTTCATGCCCGAGCTGGCGGAGAACTACAAGCAGGACCTGGACAAGGCCAGGGAGCTGCTGGCCCAGGCGGGCTATCCCGACGGCTTCTCCATGACCATCACCGCCCCCTCCAACTACGCCCAGCACATGGACACCGCCCAGGTGCTCATTGAGCAGCTCAAGGCGGTGGGCATCACCGCCGAGCTGGCGCCGGTGGAGTGGCAAACCTGGGTGGACGACGTGTACCGGGGCCGGAACTACCAGTCCACGGTGTGCGGCATCGCCGCCGACGACATGACCGCCCGGGAAATGCTGGTGCGCTACATGAGCGACAACCGCAAGAACTTCATCGCCTTCAACGACCCGGAGTATGACGACGTGATGACCCGGGCCATGACCTCCACCGACGACGGAGAGCAGACCCAGCTGTACAAGCGGGCCCAGGAGATCCTCAACGAGAAGGCGGCCAGCCTGTGGATTCAGGACGCCTGTGAGCTGACGGTCACCGACCCGTCCCTGGAGGGGTTCACCTTCTACCGCACCTACGTCATTGACATGGCGGCCATCAGCCGCAAATAACGGCATTTCCACCATTGAAACGGTATGGGCGGGGGCGTCCAAGCGGCGTCCCCGCCCTTTTTCTTAGAAAGGGGGCTTGTCCCCATGGGAAAAGCCTTGCTGAAGCGGCTGGCCCTGCTGCTGGGCACCCTGCTGCTGGTGAGCGCGCTGGCTTTCGCCGCCTTCTCCATCATTCCCGGCGATCCTACCGGCTCCGTGCTGGGGGTGGAAGCCACCGACGAGCAGATCGCGGTGTTCCGCGCCCGGCACGGCCTGGACCTGCCCGTCTGGCAGCGGTACTGGAGCTGGCTCACCGCCTTCGCCGCCGGAGATTTCGGCCAGTCCTACAAATATGACATGACGGTGAACCAGCTGCTGGCGGACAAAATCGGCGTCACGCTGGTGCTGGCGGCGGTGTCCTTCGCCCTCATCCTCCTCATCTCCCTGCCACTGGGGCTCATCGCCGCCCGCAGGCCGGGCGGGTTGGTGGACCGGGCGGTGACGGTGCTCACCCAGATCACCATGTCCATTCCCAACTTTGTGCTGGGCATCGGGCTGATGTACCTTTTTGCCCTGGTGCTCCGCTGGTTTGACCCGAAATACATCCCCCTTCAGGACGAGCAGGGCCTCCACCTGGCGGCCCACCTGCGCTTCATGGCCGTCCCCGCCCTGGCCATCGCCCTGCCCAAGAGCGCCATGACGGTGAAGCTCCTCCGGGGCTCCATCCTGGGGGAGCTGGACCAGGACTACATCCGCACCGCCTACAGCAAGGGGAACAGCCGGGGCTCCGCCCTGCGGCGGCATGTGCTGCGTAACGCCTTGATCCCGGTGGTGACCTTTCTGGCCATGGCCATCGGCGACATCATGGCAGGTTCTATTGTGGTGGAGCAGGTCTTTGGCATCCCCGGCCTGGGCCGCATCCTGATCTCCTCCATCGGCAACCGGGACTACCCGGTGGTCCAGGCCGTGGTGGTGCTGCTGGCGGCGGCGGTGGTGGGCTGCAATTTCCTGGCCGACCTGCTCTACCGGGTGATGGACCCCCGGATTGAGGGAATCTAGTTCTTTTTCTCGAGAGAAAAAGAACCAAAAGGTGAAATGGGGAAACCATGAAACAAAAAAACTGGTATTTGACAACCGGCGTGATATTGACCGCGTGTATGCTGGTCTTTATTGCCGTGGGCTTTTTCTGGACCCCCTTCGAGCCCTCCGCCATGGACGGGGCGGCCCGGAACGCCGCCCCGTCCGCCGCCCATCCCTTCGGCTGCGACGCCTACGGGCGGGACATCTTCTCCCGCACCCTGGAGGGGGCCGGGTCCACCCTGACCATCGCCCTGGCGGTGCTGGCGGTGGGGGCGGTGTGCGGCCTTGCCGTCGGGTCGCTGTGCGGCTACTATGGAGGGCCCATTGACGCCCTGGTCATGCGCCTGTGCGACGCGGTAGCCGCCTTCCCCAGCTTCCTGCTGGCCCTGGTGGTGCTGGCGGTCACCGGGCCGGGAAAGTACAACGTAATCGGGGCCTTGGGGGTGCTCTTCATTCCCAGCTTCGCCCGGCTGGTCCGGGGGGAGTTCCTGAAGTACCGGGACCGGGACTTCGTCCGGTCCGCCCAACTCATGGGGGTGTCCAGCCCGCGGATCATCTTCGTCCATATTCTGCCCAACACCTGGCCCACCCTGCTGTCCGGGCTGGCCATCGGCTTCAACAACGCGGTGCTGGCGGAGGCCTCCATGAGCTACCTGGGCGTGGGCGTCAACGCCCAGGAGCCCAGCCTGGGCTACATGCTCAAGGACGTCCAGGGGTCCTTTTTCACCCTGCCCTGGTGCACCGCCTTCCCGGCGGCGGTAGTCATCCTGCTGATTTTAGGCGTGGGGCTGGTGGGCGAAGGCCTCCGGGAGCGGATGGGGGTGGCCTCATGATGCTGGAGATCCGGGACCTGTCGGTGGTGTTCACCGACAGGGGGGAAGAAAAACCCTTTACAGCGGTGGACAAATTCTCCCTCCAGATGGACCGGGGGGAGATCGTGGGCATTGTGGGCGAGTCCGGTTCGGGCAAGTCCATGACCGCCCACGCCCTCATGGGCCTCATCCGCCGCTCCCAGGTGTCGGTCTCAGGCAGCGCCCTTTTTGAGGGGACCGACCTGCTCTCCCTGTCCCGGGAGGAGCTGCGGCGGTACCAGGGCCGGGACCTGTCCATCATCTTTCAGGAGCCCATGACCAGCCTGAATCCCACCATGCGCATCGGAAAGCAGGTGGAGGAGTCCCTGCGCATCCACGGGAGGCTGTCCCCGGCGGAGCGAAAGGCCCGGGCCCTGGAGGCCATGGCTCTGGCGGGCCTGCCCGACCCCCAGGGGCTGTACCGGCAGTACCCTCACCAGCTGTCCGGCGGCATGCGCCAGCGGGTGATGATCGCGTCGGCGCTGGTGCTGCGCCCCCGGCTGCTCATCGCCGACGAGCCCACCACGGCGCTGGACGTGACCATCCAGGCCCAGATTCTGGAGACTTTAAAGGACATCAACCGCCGGGAAGGGACCGCCATCCTGTTCATCTCCCACGATCTGGGGGTGGTGAGAGCCCTGTGCGGCCGTGTGGTGGTAATGAAGCAGGGAAAAATCGTGGAGTCCGGCCCGGCGGACCAGGTGTTCCGCCACCCCAGGGAGGACTACACCAAACTGCTCATCGCCTCCCGGCCCACCCGAAAAAAGCTGAAGGAGGAACCCCAGGATGGCTGAACCAATTGTGCACATCAGCCGCCTCAGCAGCTGGTACGGCCGGGGCAGGGCCCGCAGGCAGGTGCTCCGGGAGGTGTCCCTGGACCTGGCCCCCGGCGAGGCCCTGGGCGTGGTGGGGGAGTCCGGGTCGGGCAAGTCCACCCTGGCCAAGTGCGTGCTGGGGATGGTCGCCGACACCACCGGCGTCCTGGAGGTAAACAGCCCCCGGCCCCAGATGGTGTTTCAGGACCCCTACGGGTCGCTGAACCCGGCCAAGACGCTGGGGTGGATTCTGGAGGAGCCCCTCCGGGCCGCCGGGATGCGGGACAAAGAGGCCCGCCGCCGCAGGGTGCTGGACTTTCTCCCCCTGGTGGGGCTGGAGGAGGAGCATTTGACGCGGAAGCCCGCCCAGCTGTCCGGCGGCCAGCGCCAGCGGGTGGCCATCGCCGCCGCCCTTATTCAGGGGAGCAAGCTCATCGTGCTGGACGAGCCGGTGTCCGCCCTGGATGTCACCCTTCAGGCTCAGATTCTCCGCCTGCTGGCCGATTTGAAGGAGAAGCTGGGGCTGTCCTACCTGTTCATCTCCCATGATCTGGCGGTGGTATACCAGCTGTGCGGCCGGGTGGCGGTGATGACCAACGGGGAGATCGTGGAAGCGGGGGATGTGGACGAGATCTACGACCACCCCAAACACCCCTATACCAAAAAACTGCTGGATGCCTCCCTGGCGCTGGAGTAAGAAAGAGTTTAGGAACCTCTGAATGAACCGGCAAAGCGCCGCAGACGCATTTGTTCAGAGGTTCCTTTATAAAGCCGCCGGTGAAGCTGGGGCGCGGAGCTTCCGCGTCCAGGACTTCACCGGCGGTTTTTTGTTTACGCCAGTCCCAGCAGCCGGGCCGCCCCGGCTGTGATAAAGCACAGCCCCAGCCCCAGGGCCGTGGGCAAAAGCACCGCCAGCGCCGTCCACTTCAGGCTGTCCGTCTCCCGGTAGATGGTGAGACAGGTGGTGGAGCAGGGCCAGTGGAACAGGGAGAACAGCATGGCGCACACCGCCGTCAGCCAGGTCCAGCCCTGCTGGGTGAGGAGCTGGCCCAGGGCGGCCAGGTCGTCGAACTCCACCAGGCTCCCGGTGGACAGATAGGCCATGAGCATCACCGGCAGGACGATTTCGTTGGCGGGCCAGCCCAGGATAAAGGCCATGAGGATCACTCCGTCCAGCCCGAACCAGCGGGCGAAGGGGTCCAGAAAGCCGGTGCACCGATCCAGCAGGGAGGCGTCCCCCAGGGTGACGTTGGCCATCAGCCAGATGACGGCCCCGGCTGGGGCCGCCACCGCCACCGCCCGCCCCAGCACAAACAGGGTGCGGTCCAGCACCGAGCGGACCACCACCTCTCCCACCCGGGGCTTGCGGAAGGGAGGCAATTCCAGGGTAAAGGAAGAGGGCATCCCCTTGAGCACCGTGGCGGACAGCAGACGGGAGCAGGCCAGCGTCCCCGCAACCCCCAGCACCAGGGTGGCCAGCAGCAGGGCCGCCCCCTCCAGGGAGGCCAGCAGGCCCCCCCGCCCCCCTACGAAAAAGATGGTGATGAGGGCGATGAGGGTGGGAAACTTTCCGTTGCAGGGCACCAGAGAGGAGGTCAGAATGGCGATGAGCCGCTCCCGGGGGCTGTCGATGATGCGGCAGCCGGTGACTCCACAGGCGTTACAGCCAAGTGACATGCACATAGTCTATATAATTATGCAACAGCAAGCCCGTATTTCTTCTAACCGAATCTGTCTACAACGCAAATAAAGAGGGCACCTGACCGCTCAGGTGCCCTCTTCCTAAAATCCCAGGCGTCTAGGATTCTTCTCAGTCCAGCGCCTCCAGCCGGTCCAGTGTGGTCATGATCCGGCCATGGGCTTCGGGAGGAGGGCCGACCGCCAGCCCCTGTTCTTCGCCGAATAAAAATAGAGCGATGTCAGTAACACCGCTCCGCAAAAGTAGGCGAACTACTTTTTCTATGTATCTGCATTATATGCGAATGGAAACCAATTGTCAATGACTGATTTGACAAATCCAAATGTTGTCGAAATTGTATCGTTGTTATCATAGTAAGAAATGTTGCGAAACATCCTGCCGGCCACACCATGCAGGACCTCGCACTGGTGTTCATGCACACCAACGCTTGTTACAAATCTCTTATGTGCATACAACAGGGTGATGATTTGCTGAATACGGGAATTCGACATTTTCCTGCGCCGAATTCCCTTTGTTATACCAGGGGTTTTTGATAATTCGCTGTTGACCACATGATTTGTTTGGCGATGACTTGTCCCCGGGGATAAATCATTTAGGATGCAGTTGCTGTGTGCGGCAGGGTTCCGCAGTTCTTTCGCTGAAAGGAGAAGGAAGTACTCATCCGCCATTTTTCGATCACCCAAATAGTTCGCACAATGTTTATAGAACGCAACAAACCTCCCAAATGGAATTACCTCAACAAAAGCCCATACAGGATACTCCCCATCATACTTATGGATTATATCTCCACAATATGGATTGTCCCGGTTGCGTTCAATTTCTTTCTCGAAAGCTTCACGCTGTGAATCAGCAAGAGAGCTTATAAAGTTTTTCACAATATCATAGCCGTCATCTGGGCTGTCAGCTATCGCCTTTATAAGGCGGACTTTTGCGTAATGCTCAACGTCCAGCGCTAAATGCAGCAGTGCATATCGGAGCCGCATATCTATAATAGCAAGATCCTTAAGCTGAGCAAAATCCAGATCAATGTATTTCCCCGAATTTTCACCGTTGCAATGTTTAGGAAATGTTTTTCGGTAAGCAGTCAGTTTAAAGTAATTGTTATTATCGGTCAAATATTTAATAGCTTCTTCCTTGGATATCAAATTAAATTTTATACCCTTTTCAGATAAGCGTCCGATTTGCTGTTCAATATTTAGCTTTGGCTTCTCTTCACGTCCCATAAGCAATGTCCCCTTATTTTTCTATAATTCGATTCTACCATAGATGACATAAAAATCAAGGGAAAAATAGCCCCATCACCTGCTTCTACGGCAAGTGATGGGGCTGGTATTCGGTCAGCCCAGCACCTCCAGCCGGTCCAGCGTGGTCATGATCCGGCAGTAGGTCTCGTCCAGGTTGAGCACGTTATCTTCCAAGCTGTTGGGGTCCGGGTCGCTCTCGCCCCGGAGGGCCCCGCGCTCCATGAGCTTGCGGATGGTGGGCCGGTAGCTGTCCGGCACGTCCTTCAGCGTTCTGTACTTAGGCATATCCTCATCCTCCTTTTCAGTTTCCTGAGCTGCGTAATCCACCCAGGGCAGTTTGCCGTGCTTGGTCCAAGTCCGACTCCCGGCGGTGCCGGGGAGCGTTTTCGTCCCCGCCGTATTGGCCAGCGTGGACCGCTGCACCCCGCCCTTCCATTTGGGCGTGGCCTCCACCACAAGGCCCTCGCCCACATACACCCCGATGTGCCCGTCCATCCATACGGCCTCCCCGGGAACGA
>CANASS010000045.1 GCA_947364395.1 uncultured bacterium | reverse complement strand
GGTTGTCCATCTCCCGGCCGCCCCGCATGACGTAGCCCACATTCTCAAACTTCCACCCGTCGCAGGCCCCGCCAGGGATGGGGTCCTTTTCAAAAATGTGGATGTGGCCCCCCCTCATCTGGCCGTCTCGGACCAGGTAGCAGGCGGCGGTGAGGGCGGCCAGCCCGGTGCCGATGATATAGGCCGACTTGTGATCCACGCCTTCCGGTTTTTTGGGGCGGGCGAAGGCCTCGTAGTTACCGCTGGAATAATACATATATGACATCCTTTCTGGAACCGTCCTGCGGTTCTCCCTTTGATGGGCCTATCATAGAACATTTTTTATTCTCCCACAATAAACAGAAAAAATGCCGTGATAAAACTTTTATCACGGCAGGTCTTTTGATGTATTTTTAATCATCTGTCCCGGTTTGTAAGGGCTTTCCCCTGCGGAAGCCTTCCAGTGCCCGGGAGATATTCCCGTGGACGATGATGCTGACCCGCTCCACGATCACCTCGGGGTCCTCCTTCATGCCCCCGCCGATCCAGTCCAGCATGATGCCCACAAAGGCATATTCATAAAAACAGGCGATGGCCCGCTTGTCCGCCTCGCCCACGACAGTCTCCGCCGACTTTTCCTCCACCACCCCCAGGATGAGCCTGCGGATCAGCGGGCTCAAATACCCCTCGATGCGCTCCCGGCTCACGGCGTGGTAGACGTTCATGATAAAGGGCCTGTTGGCCTGTACCGCGTGGAAGATATTCAGAAAGCCCTCCTGCCAGGTGGCGTAGGTCTTTTTGCCCTCCAGCGCACGGGCGGCGTCCTCCGCGCAGGACCATTCCACCAGGTCGTAAATGTCCTTAAAGTGGTAGTAGAAGGTCATGCGGCTGATGCCGCAGTCCTCGGCGATGTCGCTGATGGTGATTTTGTTCAGCGGCTTTTGGAGCAGCAGGTTTTTCAGCGACGCCTCCAGCGCCCGTTTGGTGGTCTGTGACATAGAAGCCTCCTTTGGGTCCCGCGTTCAATGGAGCGGGACCGTTTTTTTGCAGTATACCATATCCCGGCGCTATAAGGAAAGGGCCTTTTCCGCAAAACACTTGCCCTGCGTCCCAATTTATCATATAATATCCGGGTAAAGTCAGCGTTGGAGGAAAGGATGAATACAGTTATAGACAACAACAGACCCAGAGGCCGGGAGAAAAACGTGACCGGTCCCGGCAAAAGCGTGCGCAAGCGTGGCCAGGGCCTGGGCACAGGTCCTGTGGGGGACGCCGGAGGCTATAAGGACCGAACGCCCCAGGGGGGCGGCGCCCGGGGTCCCGGCAGCGGGGGCGGCGGGATGAAGCTGATCGTGCTGCTCCTGGCCCTGTTGCTGGGCGGCGGCGGAGGGCTCACGGTCCTGTTCGGCGGCCTGTCCGGCAGCCCGGCCCAGACGCCCTCTACGGGCCAGCAGCAGTCCGGCCAGGGCGGCGGGACTGTGGACTGGACCCAGCTCCTGGGCGGCCTGGGCGGCGGCAGCGTCTCCACCGGCTGGCAGAGCCCGGCCAACACGGGGCGCTTGGACACCACTGTGGCCGCGAACGCCCGGGAAAAATATACCAAGCTGCTGGGAGGCTCCAGAGATACCGCCACCATCATGGTCTATATGTGCGGCACCGACCTGGAATCCCGCAGCGGCATGGGCACCGCCGACCTCCAGGAGATGCTGAACGCCCGCTTTGGGGACAATATCAACCTTCTGGTGTACACCGGCGGATGCAAGGGCTGGAAAAACAATCTGGTCTCCAATTCCGCCAACCAGATCTGGCAGGTAAAAAACGGCCAGCTGGTCTGCCTGGAGAAAAACCTGGGCAGCCAGTCCATGACGGACCCGTCCGTCCTGTCCGGCTACATCCAGTGGTGCGCGGGAAACTACCCCGCCAGCCGGTATGAGCTGATCCTCTGGGACCACGGCGGAGGCTCCGTCAGCGGCTACGGCTATGACGAGAAGTTCGCCTCCACCGGCTCCATGAGCCTGGCGGGAGTGGACGCCGCGCTCAAATCCGCCGGTGTGAAATTCGACTTCATCGGCTTTGACGCCTGCCTGATGGCCACGGCGGAAACCGCCCTGACCCTCACTCAGTACGCGGATTACCTCATCGCCTCGGAGGAGACCGAGCCTGGGGTGGGTTGGTACTACACCGACTGGCTCACCGCTTTCGGGAAAAACACCTCTATCCCCACCGTGGAGCTGGGCAGGCAGATTGTGGACAGCTTCGTGGACACCTGCGCTGAAAAGTGCAGGGGCCAGCTCACCACCCTGTCCGTCGTTGACCTGGCGGAGCTGGAGGCCACCCTTCCCTCCGCCCTGTCGGAGTTCTCCCGGTCCACCACCCAGCTCATCCGGGACAAGCAGTATCAGACCGTGTCCAACGCCCGCAGCGGGGCCCGGGAGTTCGCCCAATCCAGCCGGATCGACCAGGTGGACCTGGTTCATCTGGCCAAAAACCTGGGCACCAAAGAGGGGGAAGCCCTGGCAAAGGCCCTGCTGGGGGCGGTGAAATACAACCGCACCTCCTCCAACATGACCAACGCCTACGGCATCTCCATCTATTTCCCCTACCGCAAGTCGTCCAACGTGGACCGGGCCGCCTCCACCTTCAGCCAAATCGGCATGGACAAGGGCTACATCCAGTGCATCCGTCAGTTCGCCAGCCTGGAGGTCAGCGGACAGGCCGCCTCCGGCGGCACGGCCTCCCCTCTGCCCGCCCTGCTGGGCCAGCTGGGCGGCGGCTCCGGCGGAAGCGCGGACGACATCTCCGCCATACTGATGCAGCTGCTGGGCGGCTCCTTTGGGCGCATCGCCGGCCTGGACGGCAGCAACAGCGAATTTCTGAGCGACCGGGCTCTAGGAGATGAGGAGCTGGCCCGGTATCTGGCCGAAAACCGCTTCCCCTCCGAGACCCTGCTGTGGCAGGAGGGGGCAGACGGCGTACCCGTCATCCGGCTCACCGAGGAGCAGTGGGGGCTGGTCCACGCCCTGGAACTGAACCTCTTTTACGACGACGGCGAGGGTTATATCGACCTGGGGCTGGACAACGTGTACCAGTTTGACGGCGAGGGCGGGCTGCTGGGGGTGAACGACAACACCTGGCTGGCCGTGAACGGACAGCCGGTGGCCTATTACCACACCGCCACCGTGGACGACGGGACCAATTACACCATCACGGGCCGGGTGCCGGTGCTCCACAACGGCGTGCGTTCTGAGCTCCTTCTCACCTTCGACAACCACACCCCCCACGGCTATGTGGCCGGGGTGCGGACCGTCTACCCGGAGGGAGAGACGGACACGGTGGCCAAGGGCCAGGAGGCCCTTCAGCCCGGCGACACCCTGGAGTTCCTGTGCGATTACTACGGCTATGACGGGGCGTACCAGGACAGCTACCTGCTGGGCGAGGCCCTCACCGTGCCGGAACAGGGGCTGACCATCAGCGACGTGCCGCTGGAGGGCGCCACCCAGGCCACCTACCGCTTTACCGACCTCTACGGCCGGAGTTGCTGGACGGCGGTTATTCCCTAGGGCGGCGCACTGGACATCATATAATACGGCGGCTCCATCACGCCGCCCCAAGGAGGTTTTGAATATGTTATTTGTGGAATACCCCAAGTGCACCACCTGCCAGAAGGCCCGGAAGTGGCTGGAGGCCCAGGCGGTCCCCTTCACATCGCGGCATATCAAGGAGGACCCGCCCACCGCCGGTGAGCTGAAAGAATGGCACGCCCGCAGCGGCCTGCCGCTGAAGCGGTTCTTCAACACCAGCGGCCTGAAATACAAGGAACTGGCCCTAAAGGACAAGCTGCCCGGCATGAGCGAGGAGGAACAGTTCGACCTGCTGGCCACCGACGGAATGTTGGTGAAGCGGCCCATCCTGGTGGGAAACGGCTTTGTGCTGGTGGGGTTCCGGGAGCCGGAGTGGGCCGCCGCGCTGGGCGTCCAAAGCGGCAATTAACAGGCCCCGTTCCCGCCGTGTTTCCATTGCAAAGCAGTTTCTGACAAAAACATCGTCCGAACCTCTCTCCGCCGGGAGAGAAGTTCGGACGATTGCTTTTTTGAGGGGACGCCCCCGTCGTTTTCAGGGTAGTTGGGCCGGTTCCCGCAGGGTCAGGGCGTCCACATCCACCGGGTAGGGCTCCCCCTTGTCCACCGGGTAGGCCATACCCTCGAACACCACCGCCTCCAACTGGGATAGATCCTGGACGGCGTCAAAGACCCAAAGCTGCTCATAGAAATACCGTCTGCCCCCGGCCCCGTCTCCGCCGCCGCTGATGGGACTGATCCCCATCTCCTCTGCGGCGCTGGCCGTGCCGTCCGCCCAGAGGAAGCGGAGCATGGGCAGATAGTCAAATCCCTGTAGAGTGCTGGACTCCTCTTCCAGCGCTGCACTGAAGTTCACCCGGAGGGACAGGGGGGATATCTGCACCTCCTGGAGATAGACGGGACGGGTGAGGGGACGGCGGGCGGAGCGCCGGATGGCGTCGTTGGCGGGCTTATAGACGGCGGTTCCCAGCGCTTCGACCGTCACTGTATGGGTGGTGGTAGGCTTCACGGTGAACTCCGCCCGGCAGTCCCCGCCGGGGCAGGTCCCGTCCTTGCAGGGCCCGCCTAAGGGATCAAAGACATGGATCGCGTACCGGCGGTCTGCGGTGGTGGCGGTGATGATCTCCACCGTCGAGCACTGGGCCCCGCTTTCTTGAGGCGTAAAATGGGTTTGCGCAGGGCTGACGCACTCCATCTCAGACAGGGGCTCCAGGCGGAAGGAGTCGGCACAGACACCCTCCTGCTCCAGATAGCTCTGGGCCCAGCGGGTCTTAGGCTGTACGGCGGCGGTGAGATAGACGATGTTTTCATCCGCCAGGGAGCTGGTGAGCGTGACGGTGAACAGGTCGTTGCTCACAATGACGGGCTGGGTGTCCATCAGCCCATCTGCGCCGGGGGCGTTGCCCCCCTTATTGTAGAAAATGTTTAAAGCGTTCAGCTCCGGCAGGGGGAGAACCCCCGCGGCGGCCGCCGCCCCGGTGAGCAGCGCCAGGGCGGCCGCGCACGCCGCCGCCAGCCGCAGGACCCGCCAGGGATAAAAAGTCCGGCGGCTTTCGTCCAGGGCGGCGTCCACCCGCCGCTGAACCCGCTTCACGTCCGGCTGGGGGCAGGGCCCGCCCTCCGGCATGACCTCGGCCCAAAGTGATTGCAGTCGGTTTTTCACGCCGTTTCCACTCCTTTCTGTAATACGGCCCGCAGGGCCTTCCGGCCCCGGAACAGCCGCTGTTTGGCGGCGGTCTGGCTCATGCCCAGCTCCGCCGCGATGGTTTTCAGCTTGTCCCCCTCGTAGTAATAGCGCACAAAAAGGGTTCGGTCCGGCTCGTCCAGCCCGTCCACCGCCGCCCACAGCCGCTGAGACTGTTCCCTGCGCTGGGCCAGCTCCTCGGGGCCGGGGGAGGGGTCCGGGGCGTCCTCGGGGATGGGGGCGCTGGGGCGGGTC
This sequence comes from uncultured bacterium, assembly GCA_947364395.1. GTDB lineage: Bacteria > Bacillota > Clostridia > Oscillospirales > Oscillospiraceae > Enterenecus. Next base: position 10,875 of record CANASS010000045.1, on the reverse strand, counting down.
CGGCGCAGCCAGTCGGTGGCCTTGTTCTTGGCCACCGCCGCCAGCCAGGGCCGCAGGCCCTTTTCCGCCTCCGGGTCCAGCGTGTCAGCGTGGGCCCACAGGGACACGAATACGTCGGCGCACAGCTCTTCCACATCCTCCCGGCAGGCGCGGCCCGCCAGGGTGCGCAGAATCACCGCGCTGACATAGGGGGTGTAGCGGGCCACGGCCTGGTCCAGCGCCCCCCGGCTGTGACGGTTCAGTTTTTTAATCAGGGTGCGTTCATCCATGGCTGGGGCCCTCCTAAAACCTCTGTACAGGGGGTTCTACTAGTATATACGAAGAGGAGGGGAAACGGTTATGTGAAACTCGAAAAAAATTGGGCGGAGGGGAACACATGGATTCCCGCTCCGCCCTGATAGAGGCAAGAGAAGCATGATAGAAGTCTAAAAGTTTCTTTTTCGCCTCCTTTTTCTTTTCAAAGAAAAAGGAAGGCTACATGATGCCCAGCTCCGCCAGCGCCTCGGCGAGGGTGCGCCACTGCTTGAGGCGGCGGTCATACAGGGTCATGCCGTGGTCCGTCAGGCGGTAGTATTTCCGGGCGGGGCCGTCAGAGGTCTCGCCCACGTACTGCTCCGAGCACCCGGCCTTGCACAGCCCCCGGAGGAGGGCGTAAACGGCGCTCTCCTGGGTGTCGGGGAAGGCGGTGTGGAGCTTTTTCAGCAGGTCGTAGCCGTACTGATCCTCCTGTGCCAGCAGGTGGAGCAGACACAGTTCGATGAGGTCCTTTTTCAGCATAGGGCCGCACCTGCCCCTGCCGCACCCACCGCAAGGATGGCGAAATAATAACCCATCTGGGTGTGCCACCAGTTGTCTGTGGAGAGAGCGGTGACATCCATGACGGTAAACACCGCCAGCGATTCCATGGAAATCAGCATCACGGCCATGGACACACAGTACACCGCCACCCACCGGCGGTCCCCCGTCCGGGCCCGCACCAGGGCGTACACCCCCAGAAAGGCGATGGCCGTGCCGCCGTACTGCAAAACGTCACGCAGGATTTCGACGGACAGGGGCACCATCGCACCCCCATTGGGGCCGATGGGGACGCCGAAATAGGTCAAGGGCACCTCGCCCAGCAGGTCCGCGAAGCCCTGGGGGTCCCGAAATGCGGCCCACTCCATCAGCAGGAGGGCCCCGGTCCACGCCAGGAGCGCCGCCATCAGGATGATAACGGCCTTGGGGAGCCGCTCCTCTTTCCGCCCCGTCCGGCGGAACCACACCAGGGCCACCACCAGTCCCACCCCGGCCAGAATGGGGCCCCAATGGGCAAAGTGGGTATAGGCGTAAAGCCGGCCCCAGCCGCCGCCGTAGGGTCCGGCAAAGCAGGCGTCCCAGAGCCAGTAGAAGGGGCCGTGGGGGCTGGCGCCGGGGATCAGAATACAGGCGGCCATGAGGGCAAACACCGCCTGCCACACACGGTAGGCCCTGGGTGGCGACACCAGCAGCTTGACCACCTGCTCCGGGTCGCCCACCTCCCGGCGAAGCTCCTCCTCGCTGCGCGGCGTCATGCCCACGATGTCCCGGTAGTCGGCGATCACGTCCTCGGCCTCTTCCCGGGAGAGCCGCCAGCGGGCGGCCCGCTCCAGCCGGGTCATGTAGTCCTTTTTCATGGGATGTCCTCCTTTTTCTATTATATATTTCGCTATTGTTAAAAATATAGTACCACAGATCAATGTGCTTGTCAAGGAGAAGAAGTCTAAACGTTTCTTTTTCGCTTCCTTTTTCTTTTCAAAGAAAAAGGAAGCCGCCGGAGGCACTAAGCCTCCAGCAGCTTCTGCTTGTTGAACTGCAATGTGTAGAGCTGGAAGTACCGCCCCTTTTTCGCCAGCAGCTCCTGGTGGGTGCCCTGTTCCACGATCTCCCCGTGGGAGAGCACGATGATCCGGTCGGCGTGCTGGATGGTGGACAGCCGGTGGGCCACGATGAGCATGGTGCCGATGGAGCGCATTTTCTCCAGGGAGTCCTGAATCAGCAGCTCCGTCTCGGTGTCGATGTTGGCGGTGGCCTCGTCCAGAATCATCACGGCGGGCTGGTGGAGGATGGTGCGCACAAAGCTGAGCAGCTGCCGCTGTCCGGCGGAGAAATTGGCCCCCCGCTCCCGGACCTCCTCGTCCAGCCCCTTGTCCAGGCGGCTGATGAAGGAGTCGGCGTTGACGTACTTGCAGGCTTCCCAGATCTCCTGGTCGGTGAAGCCCTCCTCCCGGAGGACGATGTTGCTGCGGATGGTGCCGGAAAACAGGAACACATCCTGGAGCATCTGGCCGAACCGGCGGCGCAGGGAGGATATCTTGATGGTGCGGATATCCCGGCCGTCGATGAGGATCTGGCCCCGCTGTATGTCGTAGTTCCGGCAGATCAGGGACAGAATGGTGGTTTTGCCCGACCCGGTGGCCCCCACAAAGGCGGCGGTCTGCTTGGCGTCCACATGGAAGGACACGCCCTTGAGCACCCACTCCCCGGGCTCGTAGGCAAACCAGACATCCCGGAACTCGATCTCCCCCCGAATCTCCTCCAGCTCCGCCGCCTCCGGGCCGTCCACCACCTGGGGGACCATGTCAAAGACGGTGAAAATCTTCTCCGCCGAGGCCAGGGCGGACTGGAGCTGGTTGAACTGCTCCGCCAGGGTCTGGATGGGGTTGAAAAACTTCTCAATGTAGAGGTAGAAGGCCACGATGGTCTCGCTGGTCACCACCTGGCCCAGGAAGGTGGTGTTCTGGATATACCCCTTGCCGCCCAGGTACAGCAGGCACAGCACCGAGGAGATGTACAGCATGTACACCATGGGCCGGAAGATGCTGAACACAAAAATCTGGTTCTGCTTGGCCCTTTTCAGCCCTTCGCTTTTGGCGAAGAACTCTTCCCGCTTGCGCTCCTCCTGGTTGAAGATCTGGGTGATCTTGATGCCGGACAGGTTTTCCGACAGGTAGGTATTGATGTCGGTGGTGCGGTCCTTCACCACCCGGTACACCTTCCGGGTGAACTTGCGGAAGATGACGGTGAACAGCACCAGGAAGGGGGCGAAGCACAGAAAGGCCAGGGTAAGGGACAGGTTGAGCACCAGCATGGCCGCCAGCACCCCCACCACGATGAACGCGTTTTTGGCCATGGCCACCAGCACGTTGGTGAACATCTGGGAAATGGCGTTGGTGTCGTTGGCCACCCGGGTGACCAGCTTGCCCACGGGTATGCTGTTGAGCTGGCTGTGGGACAGGCTCTCAATGTGGGTAAACAGGTCCTGCCGCAGGGCGGAGAGAATCTTTTGCCCCGTCTTTTGCAGGATGATGGACTGGAAATAGGTGCAGATCAGGGCCACGACAAGGATGCCGGCGTACAGGACCACCCAGCGCAGGAGGACCGGGGGCTCGAAGCGTTCCTTAATCAGCCCCTCCACCCGCCCCACGATGAGGGGGGCGGACAGGTCGTAGGTGATGGACAGCAGCATGACGGCCAGCACCAGCAGGAACTGCTTTTTGTAGGGCGCGGCGTATTTGGCCAGCCGCCGGAAAATCTCCCCGTCGGGGATATGGCGGTCGAAATCTGGGGCGGAATTGTCCCGGCGCTCCCGCCTCCAGGCCAGCAGGAAAATCAGGGAAAAGGTCCCGATCACCGCCCCCACAAACAGGAGGGGCAGATATTCACGGATTGGATCACCCATTGTGCTTCGCTCCCTCCTCCTCCAGTTTTTGCAGCTCCACCATGTGATGATAGGCGGGACAGCCCTCGTACAGCTCCTGATGGGTACCGACGGCGGTGACCGCCCCGTCCTCCAAAAAGATGATGCGGTCCATCTGCTCCACCGTGGAGATGCGGTGGGCGATGAGGATGGTGGTGCGGCCCTTCCGGGTCTGCTTCAAATTGTCCAGAATGGCCCGCTCCGTCTGGGTGTCCACAGCCGACACCGAGTCGTCCAGAATCAGGATGGGGGCGTCCTTGATGAGGGCCCGGGCAATGGAAATGCGTTGCTTCTGCCCGCCGGACACGGTAACCCCCCGCTCCCCCAGCACGGTGTCGTAGCCCAGGGGGAAATCCCGCACGTCGCCGTCCACGTCGGCCAGCACTGCGGCGATGGACACCCGCTCCCGGTCAGGGACCGTCTCGGTGAAGTCGATGTTCCGGGCGATGGTGTCGCTGAACAAAAAGTTATCCTGGGGCACGTAGGCCGCCGCCCGGCGCACATCCCGGATGGGGACGGTGTTCACGTCGCGGCCGTCCACAAACACGGAGCCGTCGGGGACGTTGCAGGTGCGCAGGATCAGGTCCACCACCGTGGTCTTGCCCGAGCCGGTGCGGCCCACGATGCCAACCCGCTCCCCGGCGCGGATGGTGAAGGACACATCCCGCAGGGCGTCAAACTCCCCGTCCGGGTAGCGGAAGGTGAGGTGGCGGAATTCCACGTCCCCTCTGACCTCCCCCAGGGGGGACACGTCCGGGCGGTCCGCCACATCCTGGGGCGCGTCCAGCAGGGCGCTGATGCGCTTGAGGGAGGCCATGCCCCGGCTGGTCATGTCGATGAGCTCGGACACCGCCATGATGGGCCACACGACGGCCCCAAAATAGCCGATGAACTCCATCAGCTGTCCGGCGTTGAAGGCTCCCTTCCACACCAGCCAGCCGCCGTAGCCCAGAATGACGCAGACCACCGACTCCACGAACAGGGTGACCAGAATACGCAGCAGCACCGCCGACCGGGTGAAGTCCACGTTGGCCTCCTCGTTCTCCCGGTTCAGGTCCTGGAAGGCCAGCAGCTCTTTGGCCTCCTTCACAAAGGCCTTGATGACGGCGATGCCGGAAAAACTCTCCTGGGCGAAGTCGGACAGCTTGGAAAACGCCGCCTGGCGCACGTCCCACTTTTTCATCATGTGGCGTCCCACCACCGCGCTGGACGCCAGCAGCAGGGCCATGGGTATCATGGTCAGGGTGGTCATGAAGGGGTCCATCCGCCACATGTGGTGGACCGACAGCCCGCCCAGCAGCAGCGCGTCAAAAAACATGAGGAAGCCGGAGCCATAGCAGTCCTGCACCGTCTCCAGGTCGTTGGTGAACAGGCTCATGAGCCCGCCCACCTTGTTCTCCTGGTAGAACTGCCGGGACAGGTCCTTGGCGTGGTCGAACATCTCATTGCGCAGGCCGGTCTCCACCTTGATGGCCGCGCCGAAGATGCACACCCGCCACAAAAACCGGCCCACCACCATGGCCACCACAATGCCCACCATAGGCAGGCAGATCCGGTCCAGCAGGAAGTTCATGTCGAAGGGGAGGTTCACGCCGTCCACCGCCACATAGCCCATGTTCATGCCGTTGATGACCTGTTGGTACAGGTTGGGCACCACCAGCTGGATATAGTCCACCAGCACCAGGGCCGCCAATCCCAGCAGCAGCCAGCCCGCGTACTTCAAATAATATTTATTGATGTGCCTTCCGAAAATCACGCCGGATTTCCCCCCGTCTCACAAAACGTCTTTACAGTCTATCACGGTCCCCGCCGTCTGTCCAGTGGGAAATTGGCTGTCTGACAGCACAAAAAAGAGCCCCCGCTTGGGCGGGGGCTCCGGCGGCCAGGATTTTCAACGTCTGGGGGCGCTCAGCACTCCAGCTTTTCCAGGGTGCAGGTTTTGGCGATGGACTTCCGGAGCTCCGCCCGCAGGGGCAGGACGGAGGAGGGGGACACGGACAGCTCGTCGATACCGATGGCCAAAAACGTCTCCAGCAGGGTCAGGTCCGCCCCCAGCTCCCCGCAGATGCCGATCCAGATGCCCGCCTTGTGGGCGGCGTCCGCGGCGATCTTCAGCGCCCGGAGGACGGCGGGGTGGTGGGGATCGAAGAACTTGCCCAGGTCGTTGGCCTGACGGTCGCAGGCCAGGGTGTACTGGGTCAGGTCGTTGGTACCCACCGAGAAGAAGTCCACCTCGCGGGCCAGCTCCTCCGCCACCAGCACGGAAGCCGGAGTCTCGATCATGATGCCCAGCTCGGTGTCCTTGTTGTAGGGAATCCCTTCCTTGTCCAGCTCGGCCATCACCTTCTGACAGGCCCGCTTGCACTCCTTCACCTCCCACACGGAGGTAATCATGGGGAACATGATGGCCACCCTGCCGTAGGCGGAGGCCCGGTACAGGGCCCGCAGCTGGGTGCGGAACACCTCGGGCCGGTTCAGGCAGATGCGGATGGCCCGGACGCCCAGGGCCGGATTTTCCTCTTTCTGCATCTCAAAATAGTCCACCTGCTTGTCAGCCCCGATATCCAGGGTGCGGATCACCACCCGCTTTCCCTCCATGGCGGAGGCCACCTCTTTGTAAGCTTTAAACTGCTCCTCCTCGGTGGGATAATCGCTGGCCGCCAAGTACAAAAACTCGGACCGGAACAGGCCGATGCCCTGGCCGTCGTTGGACAGCACCGCCGCCACGTCCTCCGGTGAGCCGATGTTGCAGTACACCATCATGTGCCGCCCGTCCAGGGTCACATCCTCCTGGCCCTTCATGGTCTCCATGAGGGTTTTCATCTCCTGCTGCTTTTCCAGCTTGGCCTGGAAGGCGGCGAGGGTGATGTCGTCCGGGTCCATGGCCACCTTGCCCGTCTCACCGTCGATGCAGGCCATCCGTCCGTTCAGCTCCGCCTTGAGCTGGTCCCCCAGGCCGCAGATGGCGGGGATGCCCATGGTGCGGGCCAGGATGGCGGTGTGGCTGCTGCCCGAGCCGCCCTGGGTGATGAAGCCCAAAATCTTGCTTTTGTCCAGCTGAAGGGTCTCGGAGGGTGCCAAATCGTCGGCGGCCAAAATCACCGGCTCCTCCCAGTCGATGCCGCCCTCCGTCACCCCCATCAGGTTGTTCAAAATGCGCCGGGTCACATCTTTGATGTCGGCGGCCCGGGCCTGCATATATGCGTCGTCCATAGCGGCCAGCATGGCGGCGAACTGCTCCCCGGCCGTCTCCGCCGCCCGCTCCGCGGTGCAGCCCTCCTCCAGGGCGGCGTTCATGCAGTCGCAGAAGTCCTCGTCCTCCACAAACATGGCGTGGGTCTCGAACAGCATGGCGGCCTCGTCTCCGGCCTCCTCCCGCGCCTTGTCCGCCAGGGCGCTGAGCTGGTCCATAGATTTCTCCCTGGCCTCCTCCAGGCGGCGCTTTTCCTCCTCCAGGCTGGCGGCGGCCGTGGGGGGGGCGGAAGCCTCCGCCCGCCGGTAAAAGTAGATGGGTCCCTGCACCACGCCTTTGGATACACCCTGTCCCTGCATCAGGATCATATTTGTTTCCTCCCATAATTTTAGATTTCCCCGCTTATCTTGCCTCGCGCCTCCCTGAGCGGGGGCTTTTCATTTCATTCTATCATATCAGATTGGGAGAGCCAATGTAAATCGAACACATTAGCCAAGGATACGGAGCGCTTTTTGTGCGGTATGACGAAAAACAGAGGGGGGTGCTTTCTCCATGGGAAGGGGCCTCCCTTGCGTTTTTTCAGGGGTCATAGTATAATAATCAAAAAGAGAGGAGCAAACAGGATGGAATACCGCGTCATTGACTGGGAGGGATACCCCCGCCGGGAACATTTTGAATACTTCAGCGCCATGCCCGACCCCTACGCCGGGGTGACGGTCCCGGTGGACATCACCCAATTTCTGGCCGCCTGCAAGGGAGCGGACCTGCCCTTTTTTCTCAGCTTTTTGTACTGTGCCGGACGGGCGGCCAACGCGGTCCCTCAGCTGCGCCAGCGAATTCTGGAGGGCAGGCCGGTGGAGTTTGCCGCCTGCGACACCTCCCACACGGTGCTGCGGGAGGACGGGACCTACAGCTACTGCCGCCTGGACTGTACGCGCCCCTTTGGGGAATTTCTTCCCGCCGCCCGTGCCGCTCAGGAAGAGGCCCGGCTCCACGGCGGCCTGGACGACGGGGAGGATGGTGTGAGCCTGTTGTTTGTGTCCACCCTGCCCTGGGTGGGGTATACCGCCCTGCGCCAGCCCGTACCCGTTCCCGCCGACAGCAATCCCCGCCTCACCTGGGGAAAATACGGCCAGGAGGGCGGGCGGACCGTTCTGCCCGTCACCCTGCTGGTCAACCACGCTCTGGTGGACGGGGTGCATATGGGACAGTTCTACGCCGCGCTGGACCAGGAGCTGGACCGCTTCGCAGGGGAGCGGAGCGCATCCCCTCCCTGCCGCTGAAAAGCATGGGCCGCCAGGACAAGGCTTTAAAGCTCTGAAAACAATACAGGAAACGCAAAACCCGCTGCATTCATTAAGAAATGCAGCGGGTTTGCCGTTCATTGGGTGCGCTTGACTGCGCGCGGGCCTGATTTAAAGCTTCTGCGTCAGGTATTTTCCATGAAGTTCTTCAGCATTTGGGCCGCCTCGGCGCGGGTCGCCGTCCCGCCGGGGACGAGCTTACCGTTGCCGTTGCCGTTCAGAACGCCGTTCTCCACGGCCCAGCACAGCGCCTCCACGGCGTAGCCGTTGATCTGGTCCGCGTCGGTGAAGGCGTCCAGGCCGCTGCCCTTTGCCTCGGGGCTTCCCAGATACCTCCAGAGCATCACCACAAACTGCTCCCGGGTGACGCTGTCATTGGGGCCGAACGTGCCGTCCCCATAGCCGTTTACAATGCCGTTTTCCGCGGCCCAGGCGATACTGTCCGCGTACCAGGCGTCGCCGCTGACATCGTTGTAGGCGCTTGCCGGAGCCTGGTCCGGCTGGCCCTCCAGCCGGTAGAGCACAGTGGCTACCATGCCCCGGCTGGTGGTCCCCTCCGGGCTGAAGGTGGTCTCGCTGGTGCCGTTGAACAGCTGGCGGGCGCTTGCGAAGCTCACCGCCTCAGCCGCCCAGTCCGTGGGCCGCACGTCGGCAAAGGTCTTGCTGTTGTCCACGATCTCCACGGTGGCGGAACCGCTCAGCTGGGCGGTCACTTTGCCGTTCTTCACCACGCTGCGCGGGATAATCTCCCGGGCGCCGTCCTCATGGACCAGTACCGCCACAGTGCCGGGTCCGGCGTTCTCCGCCGGGACGGTGAGCGTCACGCCGCCGGGCACGTTCTCCACCGGCTGGCCGTCCGCGCTCAGGGTCAGCACCACCGACTGTCCCACCTGCTCCGCCGCCACCTGGACGCTGCCGCCGGTGCGGCTCAGGGTGCTCAGCGCCTCATGGGGTATGGTTGCGTCGGCGATGGGGGTAGAGACGGTGAGCGCCGCGTTGGTCTCCCGCTGGATCTGGCTCACCGTGGAGGCCGGGATGGACACCTGGGTTTTGCTCACGCCGCTGGTGATCTCCGGCTTGATGACAATTGTGCCGCTCTGGCTCTTGACCGCCTCCTTTACCAGCTGATTGCCGTCCGAAGCGCTCAAGACGGTGGTTGCCGTACCGTTTTGGATGGTCGTCCGCGTCGGGGTGTAGCTTGTGTCCGCAGACGGGGTGTCGTCTGTGGCTGTTGGCGGCGTACTGCCGCCGCTGTTGTCTGTGCCGCCTCCGGCTGGGGGCGTGGCTGCTGGGATGGTCACATCAATTGAGAACTCATACGTGGTGTAGTTGGCCGTGTCCGCAGGCGTGAATACCACGACTTGTTGAGACGTTTCCGTCGTAGGTACGATGCTGCCATCTTTCCAACCAAAGCTACCATCCACACTCGCCGAGCCGCCGTTTTGGAAACCGATTTCATTCAGCGTTTTCCCCGCCACACCAGGATTTGCCTGGGGGTAGCTTGAAATGGTCGGAGTGGCCTTCTTGATCTCCACTTCGATGGACGCCGGGGCGATGCCGGTGTAGTTCACGCTGTCGGCCACCTTGTACCAGACGGCGTACTTTCCAGCGTTGATGCCGGTGGGAATGTCCGCCGAGTAAACGCCGTTCTGGCTCGTGCTGTACACCACCGTGCCGATGTTGTTTTCTGTGATTCCGGCGCTCACAAGCTCTTGTACGCTTCCATTATAGAACAATGTCTTGCCCGCCGGTGCGGTTGCCAGCTTGGCGTCCACCCGGTCAATCGTCCCTGTGACGCTGTCGGGCCAGTTGATGACGTACCGGTCTGAGTGAGTGCCGCTGACTGTCACATTGGAGTGATTCAACATGACCGCCTTGTTTGTACCGGCGTTGGCGCTGTTATAAACAGCCTCCAAACCGCTGATGGTGATGGAATCACCGCTGACCAGATCGCCGGGCCTCACAGTCACTGTGATGGCGTCAGCGGCAACGTTGATATTGCCGTCGTAGTCCTTAGGCTTGATGGTCACCACCGGGGTCACGGGCTTCGCCTTTGCCTCAAACAGCACGCTGTCCGTGTTGGACTGGCTGTAGCCGTCTGCGGCCTCCCGGAACGCTTTCACGGTGAATGTGCCAACGCCTGTTACGGTCACGCGTCCATTCCCGTCGATGGCTGCAACGCCGTTTTCCGCAATGCTCCAATTGATTGCGCCGCCGCCGGAACCGCCTGTCGCGCTCAGATTGAAGGTATCACCATAGCGGACATTAGCGGGTTTGTCGGTGATGGACAAGGGGTTCTGGCCTTTGGCCACGATTTCAAAAGCGTCTGTCACCACCACGGGAGAAGAGAACTCATAATTGCCGCCGGGTTTGTCCGTGACGGTGACGGTGTATTTGCCCACCTCGATCCGGGGAGAGGGCAGCTCTACGGTATATTCGCTCTCGGGGATGATACAGCCCTCGGAGTCTGTCACAGTGACGGTGGGAGTCTTTTCCGTGCTGTCATACTGAATGGCAGACGGCGAGCATTGGACGGTAGGCGTATCCGTATTCGCGGAAATCGCCACAGGACCCATCCTTACCGGCGTACTGTCCATGTGGTTGCCGTCAGTGGCGGCGGCCTTGTACCAGACGGTGTAGCTGCCTGCGTCCGCAGCCGTGGG
>CANASS010000044.1 GCA_947364395.1 uncultured bacterium | reverse complement strand
CTGGGGATCACCCGGGAGACGTGGAGCAGCTACGGCGGCCTGGAGGATTACAGCGCGGTCGTCGAGCGGGCGCGGGCCAGAATGGAGGATTACTGGGCCTCCAGGCTGGACGGGAAAGGGGTCCGGGGGGCCAAGTTCGCGCTGAGTTGCTGCTATGGCTGGAAGGAGGGCGGCGAGGGGCGGTCCGCCGAGGATGCGGGGGCCCTGGACAGTTTCCTAAAGGCCGTCCGGCCCAGCAGAGATGAGGTGGAGGCGCTGTATGCGAAAGAAACAGACCAGGGGCTTTGACTTCAAGCCATTCTCCCGGAAGCAGCAGCTTGTGCTGAGCTGGTGGGAGGTCGGCAGCCCATATCGGAATCGGGACGTTGTCATTGCCGACGGCGCCATTCGTTCCGGCAAGACGGTAGCTATGATCTGCGGGTTCTTCCTGTGGTCGCTGAGCACGTTTGAGGGTGAAACCTTCATCCTGGCGGGCAAGACCATAGGCGCGTTGAAAAAGAATGTTATCGGCCCGGCCCTCCAAATCATAGAGCACTGGGGCCTGCCCTATGCCTACGTGCGCAGCGGCGACGAGGCCCGGCTGGAGGTGGGGACAAACACCTACTACCTCTACGACGCCCACAATGAGCGCAGCCAGGACCGGCTCCAGGGCCTCACCGCCGCAGGGGCGCTGGCGGACGAGGCGGCGCTGTTCCCCAGAAACTTCATCGAGCAGATGATGGGGCGGTGCAGCGTGGAGGGGGCCAAAGTGTGGTTGAACTGCAACCCGGAGAGCCCCGCCCACTACGTCAAAACAGAGCTGATCGACAAGGCGGAGGAAAAGCGGATCTATCACCTGCACTTCCTCATGGAGGACAATCTGAGCCTGTCCGCTAAGACCAGGGAGCGCTATCAGCGGATGTTCTCCGGCGTGTTCTACCGCCGGTTTATCCGGGGCGAATGGGCGCCGACCGACGGCCTGGTCTATCCCCAGTTCGCCAATGAGCCGGGCCGGTACGTCATCGACGCCCCGCCGCCCATCCAGTACGCCGCCATCGGCGTGGACTTCGGCGGCACTGGCTCCGCCCACTCCTTCACCCTCACCGGCTTTACGCAGGGGATGGGGTCAGTGGTAGTGCTGGATGAGTATTATCACAACAACAAAAAAGACGGGGTGCTGTCCCCCAAGCAGGTGGAGGACGCCTTTGTGGACTTCGTCCGGCGGGCCAAGGTCCGCTGGCGGGTGTATGAGGCACGGTGCGACAGCGCGGAGCAGACCATGATCCAGGGCCTGACCATCGCCGCCGCCCGGGCGGGCCTGGGCATCGAGATCCGCAACGCCGTCAAGGGGCCCATCCATGACCGGGCGGCCTTCTACAACAGCCTGATGGCCCAGGGGCGGTTCAGCGTGTGCGCGGGGTGCGCCAACACCATACGAGCCCTGAAGGAGGCCGTCTATGACCCCAAAAAGCCTTTGGAGGACGTGCGGCTGGACGACGGCTCCACCAACATTGACAGCCTGGACAGCATGGAGTATTCCACCGAGCCTGTCCAGAATGACATTTTGTATCTCGGCTTGAAAGGGGTGGGCACGTGAGGGCCGTCACGCAATACCTGAAAAGCAGGGGCTTTGGCTGTGTGGACGACAGCTGGTACAGCCTGATCCATCTGTGGCAGAGCTGGTATCAGGGCAAGGTGCCCGCTTTTCACTGTTACCGGCAGTACAACGGCAGGCGCAAGGTGACCCGGACCCGCAAAACCCTGGGCATGGCCAAGACAATCCCGGAGGACTGGGCAAACCTGGCGCTGAACGAGAAGGTGGACATCGTGGTCAGCGAGGCCACGGTGAACGAGCGGGTCCACCAGGTGCTGGAGGACAACAACTTCCGGGTCCGGGCCAACCAGCTGCTGGAGCTGGCCTTTGCCCTGGGGGCGGGGGCCTTTGTGGAGTACCTGGATAGGGACAGGGTCCGCATCGACTATGTGCGGGCGGGGCTCATCTATCCACTGGTCTGGGACAACGGGGAGGTGCTGGACTGCGCCTTTGCCAGCGAGCGGGCGGCGGGAAAGGAAAAGCAGCTCACCCTTACCATCCACCGGCGGGATGAGCACGGCTTTTACCTGCTGGAGAACCACCTGTTCCGGCGGCAGGGAAATGTGCTCACCGAGCTGGATTTGCCGGAGGGGGTGAAGCCGGAGGTGAACACCGGTTCCGCCGTGCCGCTGTTCCAGCTCATCCGTCCCAACATCGTCAACAACGTGGACCTGAACTGCCCCATGGGAATCTCTGTATTTGCCAACGCCATCGACCAGCTGGAGGGCGTGGACCTGGTGTACGACAGCTACCAGAACGAATTTCGGCTGGGCCGCAAGCGGATCACCGTGCCCGTCACCATGGCCCGGATAGCTATGGAGGAGGACGGCTCCGCCGTGCCGGTGTTCGACGACAACGACACGGAGTTTTACGCCGTCCCGTCCATGGAGGGCGCGGAAAACAAAATCGTGGAGCACAATATGGAGCTGCGCCACGAGGCCCACGAGGCGGCCATCAAATCCGGGCTGGCCCTGCTGTCTTACAAGTGCGGCATGGGAGACGACCGCTACAGCTTCGACCAGGGCCGGGTCAAGACCGCCAAGGAGGTGGTCAGTGACAAGTCCGACCTGTTCCAAAGCCTGAAAAAGCACGAGCTCCTGCTGGAACGGGCGCTGGTTGGGCTGGTGGACGCGGTGGCCTCCCTGCTGGGGCTGGGGACAGGGTTTGAGACGGTGGTGAACTTCGACGACTCCATCATCGAGGACGCGGACAGCACCCGCCAGCGGGACCTTCAGGAGGTGCGGGACGGCATCATGCAGAAGTGGGAGTTCCGAAAGAAGTGGTACGGCGAGAACGAGCGCACGGCCAAGGCCATGTGCCCGCCGGACCAGGGCCGGGACCCCTATGGGCTTGTGTGATGCTGGCCCCGGAATATTTGGCGGGGCTCCCGGACCGGCTGGTGCGGCTGTACTCCCAGGCGGAGCAAGATATCCTCCTGGACATGGCCCGGCGCATCCGGGAATACGACTTCTACATCCCCGCCGCCCAGCACCAGCACCAGCGTCTGCGGGCCATGGGGCTGGCGGAGGACGAGATTGAGGCCCGGCTGTCCGCCCTCACTGGGAGAAGCCGGGAGGAGCTGAAGCGGCTGATGGAGCAGGCCGTGGAAAAGTCTCTTTCGGCGGACGCGGCGATCTACGCCGCCGCCGGGATGGGATCGGTGGACCCGCTGGCCGCCGCCGGGGTGCGGGCGGCGCTGCGTTCCGGGTTGGCCCAGACAGGCGGGGTGTTTGAGAACCTGACCCGGACCACCGCCCACACCGCTACAAAGCAATTTGAAAACGCCCTGGACCGTGCCTGGCTCCAGATCGCCTCCGGGGGCTTCGACTACAACGCCGCCATCCGAAATACCATCAAGGATCTGGCCCGCCAGGGGGTGGCGTCCGTCACCTACCCCAGCGGCCACACCGACGCGTTGGAGGTGGCGGTCCGCCGGGCCGTGGTGACCGGGTGCAATCAGACGGCGGCAAAGGCCCAGATCGCGCTGATGGACGAGCTTGGGACCGATTTGGTGGAGACCACCGCCCACCGGGGAGCCCGGCCCAGTCACGCGGTGTGGCAGGGGCAGATTTTCAGCCGGAGCGGGCGCAGCGGCAAATACCCTGATTTTGTATCGTCCACCGGCTACGGCACCGGGCCGGGGCTGTGCGGCTGGAATTGCAGCCACAGCTTCGGACCCTACGTCGAGGGCGCGCCCCGGGCCTACTCTCCCGCTCTGCTGGAGCGGTACGAAAGCCAGACCGTGACCTACAACGGGAAGGACCTGACCCTGTACGAGGCGGGCCGGCAGCAGCGGTACATCGAGCGGCAGATCCGGCGCTGGAAGCGGGAGTACGCCGCCATGAGCGGGGCGGGGCTGGACACCGGGGAGGCGGCGGCCAAGCTCTCCGCATGGCGGGCCCGGGAAAAGGATTTCTGCCGACAGACCGGGCTCAAGCGGCAGGGGGATCGGTCGCAGGTTGTGGGAGTTGGGAGGGTTACAGCCGCAAAAACTCTTGATAATTCCAAGAAAAATGTTACAATACCCGTAGAGAGAACAAGCGGGGTGTTTGGCGTGAAAAAGATATGCGATTTGGACAGGCAGATATACAGCTGTGTCACGCCGGATATCCGAACCAGTGAGGTCATTATTACTGCTGAGCGGATCAAGCACATCCAGGAGCGGCACCCCGGTGATTATGAGCGCTTTTACTCATATCTCCCTGTGATAATAGCAGACCCGGATTATATACTGGAGGATACTCGGCCCAACACGGCGATGGTTTTGAAAGAAATTTCGGAACACGGGGAGTGTTTTAGATTAGCGCTGCGCCTGGTAACTCCGACAGACGACCCCGGCTACAAAAATTCGGTAATCACTTTTCTCAAAATACGGGAAAAAGAGTGGCGGCGCTTAACCAAAAATAAAAAGGTCCTTTACAAATCTGAATGAAGCGGCTATAATTAACGTAGGATAAGTTGGTGCTTTGAGGTGGTAGATTTCGTACCGACCACACGCCGATGGTAACGACAGGGGAAACCCGAGAGATGCAGGAGCCTGGTACGCCTGCCAAAGCGCCAACCTACGAGGGGCCGCATTTCTGCGGCCCCTTTCCTGCTTTTCGGGAGGATATATGATAAAGATCATCAATGGGCGTTCCTGGTATTGCTGTCCTCACTGTGGAAAAGCGCTGTTTCCCGTTCGAATAGATACAAAAATATCGCATATGCCGTTCCGCTGCAAGGCGTGCAAGCATGATCTTGAAGTTAATATCGCATAGAGCCAAGAGCCGGTGAGCCAAGAGCCATCAACCTGTCGGGTATCCGAAAGGTTGATGGCTCCTTTTATTTTACCGCCCGGCATAGCCGGGAGAAGGGAGACAAGCATGGAATTTCTGAAAGAGCTGTTCGGCGGCGGCCCGCTGACCTACGAGCAGCTGGCCCAGGCGGCCAAGGACAAGGGTATCCAGGCGGTGAACGCGGCGGGCGGGGCCTATGTGCCCAAGGGGGACCTGGACCACGCCCAGGGGCAGGTGTCCACCCTCACCGCCCAGCTGGGGGAGGCCAACAAGAAACTGGAAGGCTACGACCCCACCTGGAAGGACAAGGCGGAGGCGGCCCAAAAGGAGCTGGAGGCCAAGCAGTTTGATTTCGCCCTGGAACGGGCGCTGGCGGCGGCCAAGCCAAAAAATGCCAAGGCCGTCCTGCCCTTCCTGGACCGGGACAAGCTGACCCTGGCGGGCGGGGAGGTGGTCGGCCTGGACAAGCAGCTGGAGGCGCTGAAAAAGGACGCGGGCACCGCGTTTCTCTTCGATGCGGAGCCGCCCCGCAGCACCAGCATGACCCATCAGTACGGCGGGGAGGGCGCCCCCGATAAAAAGGACATGGCGAACGCGGCCCTGCGTTCCCTCTTTGGAAAGGAAGGTTAAAAAATGCCTGTACGCATTACATCCCGGGCGGACGCGGAGGCCCTGATTCAGGAGCAGCTTATCTCCACCATCCAGCAGGACGCCCCGAAACAGTCCATCTTTATGCAGCTGGCCCGGAAGCTGCCCAACATGACCAGCCGTCAGACCCGCATGCCCGTGCTGGATATGCTGCCCATGGCCTACTGGGTCAACGGGGACACCGGCATGAAGGGCACCACCAGCCAGGCGTGGGACAACGTTTTCATCACGGCGGAAGAGCTGGCCGTCATTGTGCCCATCTCCGAGGCGGTGGTGGACGACGCAGGCTTCGACATCATGGGCGAGATTCAGCCCCGGGTGATGGAGGCCATCGGCCTGCGGGTGGACAGCGCCATCATCTTCGGGGTGAACAAGCCCGCCTCCTGGCGTGCGGACATCCTCACCACTGCCCGGCAGGCGGGGAACAATGTGGCCCCCGGCGGGGCCCCCGACTACTACGACCTGCTGCTGGGCGAGAGCGGCGTCATCGGCAAGGTGGAGCAGTCCGGCCGGATGGTCACCGGGGCTGTGGCCTCCATGGCCATGCGGGCCAAGCTGCGGGGCATCAAGGACAAGGACGGGCGGCCCATCTTCAAAAGCGATATGCAGGGGGCCACCCAGTACGCTTTGGACGGCGCGCCCATGTACTTCCCTCAGAACGGCAGCTTCGACCAGAAGCGGGCCCAGCTCATCGTGGGGGACTTCTCTCAAGCAATGTACGCCATCCGGCAGGACGTGACGGTGAAGATCCTGGACCAGGGCGTCATTCAGGACCCGGATACCAAGCAGATCGTGTACAACCTGGCCCAGCAGGACATGATCGCCCTGCGGGTGGTGTTCCGCATGGGCTGGGCCCTGCCCAACCCCGCCACCCGGATGGACGAGGACAGGACCCTGTGCTCCTTCGCCTATCTGGAGCCCCCCACTGCCCTCACCGCGCAGACCGTCACCTTCACCGTCGAGAGCGGCAGCGGGGACGGCGCGGCGGCGGTGCCCGGCGCCCGGGTGGAGATCAACGGAGTGCGCCGGGTCACCGACGGCGGCGGCAAGGCGGTGTTCTCCCTGGAGGCCGGGACCTATCAGGCCAAGGTGTCCGCCAAGGGCTATGCCGCGGTCACTGAGAGCGTAACGGTGGCCGGGGCTGCGGTGTCCAAGAGCGTCGCCCTTACCCAGGCGTAAGCCATGCCGGACTACGCCTTTTACCAGGCCATGGGCGGGGCGCTCAGCGAGGCTGATTTTATGCGCTTGCGCGGACGTGCCTGGGCCTACCTGGACGCGCTGACAATGGGGCTTGCGGTGACCGCCTCCCTCCCCAAGCCTTATGTGGAAAAGGTCAAACTGGCCTGCTGCGCCGTGGCGGACGAGTACGCGGCCCAGGAACAGGGCGGGGAGGTGGTCAGCGCCAGCAACGACGGCTACAGCGAGACCTACGCCGGGTCTGGGCGGACGGCGGCCCAACGGCTGTATATCGCCGCCGCCCTCTACCTGATTCCAACGGGGCTGCTGTATGCCGGGATGGGGGGATGACGCTGTGCTGGCCTGTACTGAGACGGTGACGCTGATCCACCCGGTCCGGGAGGACGACGGCGACCGCTACACTTGCACCGCCATCCACGGGGCCAGCTGGTACCGCAAGGGGGTGGCGGCTCTGGATGGGGACGGGGCCAAGCCCGTGCCCGTGTGCAAGGTCCGTATCCCGGCGGAGAATATGCCCCAGGGCGTGTCCCCCGGCGAGGGGGATTATCTGGTGCGGGGGCTGCTGGAGGCGGTCCAGAGGGCTCCGGCGGATTTCGCCGGCCGGGAATATGTGCTGCTCACCGCGGTGGGGGACAACCGCCGGGGACGGTTCCCGCATTGGTTTTTGTCGGGAGGGACATAGCATGAACTTCAAAATAGATGTGGACTCCGCCGCCATCCTGCGCAGGCGGGGGCTGGGGGACAGCGCCAAGGCAAAAAAGCACCTGGCCTCCACGGTAAAGCGGCTGTGCGACCCCTACGTGCCCATGAGCGCGGGGTCCGGGGCCCACATGAAGAACCGGGCGGAGATCAACGAGAGCGGCGGGGCGGTGGAACTGCGCTATCCCGGTCCATACGCCCACTACCAGCACCGGGGCGAGGTGATGGCCGGGCGGGCCCCCAAGCATTACACCGGGCGGGCCATCGACTACAACGACGGCCCCATGCGGGGCAGGGAATGGGACAAGCGCATGATGGCCGACAAGGGGGACGAAGTGGCGGACGACCTGGCTGATTTTGTGGGAGGGAAGCGGAAATGACCATCATGGAGGCCCTGCGGAGCTGGCTGAGGACCTACCCGCCCCTGTCTGCGGGGCGGCTGGCGGTGGACTTTCTGCCCAAGGAGGCCCGGACCTATTCCGTGGACTCCGTGCCCTGTAAGGAGGAGGTCCGGCGGTATCTGGACGGCTCCTCTCTGCGGCAGTTCCTGTTTACCCTGTCCTCCCGGGAGTTCAAGGGGGAAGATATCGGCCAGAATGTGGACAACCTGGCCTTTTACGAGGGCTTTTCCGCCTGGGTGCTGGAGCAGAACCGGGCCCGGCGGCTCCCCCGGCTGGAAGGGGGCCGGACGGCCCGAAAAATTGAGGTGACCGCCAGCGGCTACCCCTTCCAGGTGGACGGCCACGGCACGGCCCGGTATCAGATCCAGCTGCGGCTGGAGTATTTTCAGAAAGGAATACGGTGAATTATGAAACTTTCCGAGCTCATGGCGGAGCACACGCCCGACCCGGCGTTTGAGGGCTTCGTCACCAACGACGACATGGTGCTGGTGGTGGACGTGTCCGGCAAAGCGGACGCCGCCCCCGGCGATTACGTGGTGGTGCAGATGGGCATCGACGGGCTGGACGCCCAGAACAACCCGGTGACGGTGGACAAGCAGTATATCCGGGCGGGCCAGTCCACCATGAAAACCGGCAACCAGCGCAGCTTCAAGGTGAGCGGCGACCGCTATGTGGGCGACCCCTTCCAGGACTACGCCTGCTCTCCCGCCATCATGCAGGGGGTGGGGCAGGCGGTGATCGTGCCCTATGTGTACTTCTGCCTGCTCAACGGCAAGGGGGAGAAGGGCACGGTGTCCATCATCACCAACTCCGACGCCAGCGGGGCGGCGGGGGAGAACGCGGGCATTGATATCGAGCTGAAGAAGGTGGGAGCGGCCCCCGAGGCCTACATCTATGAGGCCGCCCCGGGCGGCGGAGAGGAGGCGTGACCATGGAAAAGTTTAAAGTGAACGGCAAGGAAGTGGAGTTCGACCCCTTCGACCTGGACGCCATGGAGGCGTACCTGGCGGGCACGGCCCTGGTGGAGGAACAGCGCAAGGCGGACTGTGAAGGCGAAAACCCTGTGGGCACCCTGCGGCGGGTATGTAACGCTATCCTGGACTTCTTCGACGATCTGCTGGGGGAGGGCAGGGCTGTGGAGCTGTTCGGCCAGCGGGTGAACGTGAAGGACATCTTCGAGGGCTACCGGGACTTCACCACCCAGGTCAACGGCTGTATCAGCTCCTATTCCAAAGGGCTGGGCGGCGCTCAGCCCGCCGCGGCGGTCCCCCTGAACCGGGCCCAGCGGCGGCGGAAATGAGCCTGCTCACCCGGCGGCTTCCCCGCCATGTGGACATCCGGGGGACCCGTTGGCCCATCGACCCGGATTTCCGGCTGATGGTGGAGCTGGAGAACGCCGTAACCGGGCCGGAGGGACTGTCCCCGGAGGCCCTTGGGGGGCTTCTGGGGCGGTTCTATCCCCAGGGTTCGCCCCCGGACGCCGGGGAGGCGGTGGAGGGGATGCTGTGGTTCTACCGCTGCGGGAAGGATGACGAGCGGGAGGGGGGCGGCACCGCCAGCCATGCGCGGCTGTATGACTTCGAGCAGGACGGAGAGGCGCTGTATACCTCCTTCCTCCACGCGTTCCGTGTGGACCTGACCATGGACGGCGTCCATTGGTGGCAGTTCCGGCGGCTCATGTTCGGCCTGCCCGCCGACACGCCCTTCGCCCAGCGGCTCCACTACCGCACAGCGGACACCTCCGGCATGGGGAAAGAGCAGAAGAAGCATTACAGCAAAATGAAGCGGCTGTTCGCCGTCCGGGAGCCCGCCCGGGCCCGGGAGACGCTGGAACAGCGCAACGCCCGGATGCGGGCCTACGTGGAGCGGCGGTACGCGGAGGTGGAGCGTGGAACAGACTGAACAAAAGGTCAAATGCCCCTGCTGCGGCTATGAAATGCCTGTGACATACCGCCGGGAGGCGGTGTGCCGGGGGGTATTTCTCCGCTGTAAGGGGCGGGGCTGCAAAAAGGTATTTGAGATCAAAATTCCGGCCAAGTAGAGCCTGAGCGCCGATGGCCACCTGAAGGAGGTGGGCCCATTGGCGGCAGACGGCTCCGTTGTCATCCTCATTGAGGGGGACGACAGCGATCTAAAATCGAAGCTGAACGGCATTGGAAGAATCGCCGCCGACACCGCGAAAGTAGCGGCGGCCGCGATTGCTGGAATTGGCACGGCTCTGGCCGGAGCGGCGGCACACGCCGTAAAGGTTGGGGCGGAGTTTGAGGCCTCCATGTCCAATGTGGCGGCTATTTCCGGGGCTACGGGCACGGAACTGGAAAATCTCACCAACAAAGCCAAGGAGATGGGGGCCAAAACAAAATTCTCGGCCTCCCAGAGCGCTGAGGCGTTTACCTATATGGCTATGGCTGGGTGGGAGACGGAAGACATGCTGGCGGGCATTGAGGGGATCATGAACCTGGCCGCCGCCTCCGGTGAGGATTTGGCCACCACATCGGATATCGTCACCGATGCCTTGACAGCGTTTGGGTTGGCGGCGGAGGACAGCGGACATTTCGCTGATGTGCTGGCCACCGCCTCCAACTCCGCCAACACCAACGTGGCCATGCTGGGAGAGAGCTTTAAATATGCCGCGCCCCTGGCGGGGGCTATGGGCTACTCCATTGAAGACATGGCCGCGGCCCTGGGACTGATGGCCAATTCGGGCATCAAGGCCAGCCAGGCGGGTACAGCATTCCGCGCGGCCCTGTCCAGTATGCTCAAGCCCAGCGACCCCACTGCTCAGGCCATGAAGGAGCTGGGGCTTTACGCGGACGGCGTATGTACTGCCCTGGGGAACGCGGACGGCACCGCGAAGGACCTCGGGGAGACCATGGAGATACTACGCGGCGCGTTCTCAGGACTGAGTGAGACGGAGCAGTCCTATTATGCCGCCCAAATTTTCGGTACTGAGGCCATGTCCGGCATGCTGGCCATCATCAATGCCGGCGAGGAGGATTTCCGGAAGCTAACCGACGCCATCTATGACGCGGACGGTGCGGCTCAGGAGATGGCGGAAATCCAGCTGGATAACCTGTCGGGTCAGCTGGATATTCTGAAGTCCGCCGTTGAAGGCTTTGAGATTGAGTTTTTCCAGTCCGTGGGCAACCCCATCACTACGGTTGTATCTGACGCGGCGGACGCGGTGGCGCACTTAACGGACACGTTTAAAACTGAGGGCCTTTCCGGGGCCGTCCAGGCCCTGGGCGGGCTGGCGGCTGACGCCCTCACCGCCCTGGCCTCCTCCGCCCCCGCCTTCATCGACACGGCGGTGGAGCTGATCCAATCCTTCCTGTCCGGCCTCCGGGACAACCTGCCGGAGATTGCCGCCGCCGCCCTGGATATCGTGGGCGGTTTGGCGGGGGGGATTGTGGAGACCCTGCCCGAGCTGGCCCAGACGGGGACGGATATCATCCTTCAGCTGGCTCAGTCCATCATCGACGGTCTGCCTGGGATGATCCCGGCGGCGGTGCAGACCCTGGCATCCCTGGTGGAACAGATCACCGGGAACCTGAGCCAGATCATCGACGCGGGCATCCAGGTCCTTGTGGCCCTGGGCGAGGGCATCATTGAGGCCCTGCCGGACCTCATCTCTAAGGTTCCGGAGATCGTCTCCAACATCGCCAACGTTATCAACGACAACGCTCCCAAGCTGCTGGCCGCCGCTGGGAAGCTCATTGTGGAGCTGGGCAAAGGGCTCATTGAGAACATCCCGGTTCTGATCGAGAATATCCCCAAGATCATCGGGGCGGTGGTGGACGCATGGTCCGCCTTCAACTGGCTGCAACTGGGCACAAAGGCCATCACCGCCATGAAGGATGGTATCCTGAAGCTCGTCCCGGCGGTTAAGACAGCGGGGAAAAATGTGCTGGACGCGGTGGTCAACGCCATCAAATCTCTGCCTCAGACACTGGCGGAGCTGGGCCGGAACGGCATTGCGGGGCTGGCCAACGCCATTCGGAATCTGGCGGCCACAGCCAAAAACGCCATGGGAGATCTGGTGTCAGGTATTCTCGACTCCATCACATCCCTCCCCGGTAAAATGCTGGAGGTCGGCGGGAATATCGTCCAGGGCATCGCCAACGGCATCAAAAATGGCGCGGCGATTGCCATCAACGCCGTGGCCGATCTGGCCCGAAACGTCATTGATGGAGCAAAGAATTTCTTTGGCATCAAAAGCCCCTCCCGGGTCATGGCCAAAGAGGTGGGCCCTTATCTGCCCCAGGGTGTGGCGGTTGGCGTGGAGAAGGAAATCCCAAAGGCCGAGCGGGCCGTATCCAAGCAGCTGGCGGGGCTGACAGACCGCGTGCGGGCCGCTGTGGAGGCGGAGACCGCGAACATTTCCGTGGGCCTCACCGCCAAGGGAAACGGCTGGACTCCGCCGGACCCCGCCCCCAACGGGGGGACGGTGGTGAACGTCTATGTGAGCGGCGGAACGCCGGAAAACCGGGAGACGGCCCGGAACCTGGGCCGGGAGCTGGGCCAGGAGACGGCCCGGGAGCTGAGGAGAAGGGGGATGACAGCCACATGACAATGCCTGGGGACAGCTTTTCCTTTGGGGCCTATAACAGCCTCACGGACTGGGGCGTCCGCGCCGTGAAATACGACGTGCTCACCCCGGCCAAACGGCCCCGGAAGGTGCAGATTCCCATGCGCAGCGGAATGTACGACTTTGGAGCCCAGAACTGGGAGGAGCGCACGGTGCGCATTGAATGTACCCTGGAGCGGAAGATTTCCCGGGGAGAGCTGCGGGAGATCGCCGGGGCCCTGTCCCGGAAATCCCAGCTCCGGCTGTGGGATGAGCCGGACAAGTATTACCTGGGGGAGCTGTATGATCCGGCGGAGATTTTAGATTACTGCGATGAGGCCATGCGGGATTTCACGCTGAGCTTCATCTGCGAGCCATTCGCCTTTGGGCCAGCGACCACCGCCCCCCTGACCATGGGCGCCAACGCCATCGCCTACCGGGGGACGGCTCCGGCCCCCTGCCTCATCGTGCTGCGCAACCTGTCTCAGACCAGCGCCAGCACCGTCACCATCACCGCCGTGAAAAGGAGTGGATGAATCTTATGTACGCCTGCGACTACCTGGAAAAAGGGGTGCTGAACACCCTGCTGGGCGTCACCTTCCCCGCGCCGTCCAAATGTTATCTGGCCCTCTACCTCAGCGACCCCGGAGAGTCTGGGACCGCCGGGACAGAGGTGAGCTATCCCGGCTACCAGCGGATGGAAATCCAGTTCTCGCCCCCGGCGGACGTCAGCGGCGGGCTGGGTATCCAGAACCTGACCGACATCACCTTCCCCACCCCCGCCGCCGCCGTGGGCACCGTCACCTATATCGGGGTGCTGGACTCCCCGGCGGGGGGCAACATGCTGGCCCGGAACGAGCTGGTGGAGCCCCTGTCCATCGGCGCGGAGGAGCCTCCTGTCCTGCTGGCCGGGGATGTGCTGCTCTATCTCTCCGGGGACTCGTCCCGGGCCTGGAAAACCCGAGTGCTCAATCTTTTTCGGGGACAGTCTTTCCAGGGAGTCACGCCCCACTACGCCCTGTGGAACGGCTCGCCGGAGGCGGGAGGCGCGGAGCTGTCTGGGGAAAACTACCAGCGTATCCCCATCACCTTTTCCTCCCCGGAGGAGCAGTCCTCCGGCCAAGTGCTGGTCCGCAACTCCGCCCCAGCCTCCTTTCCTCGGCCCACCACCAACTGGGGGACCTTGACTCACGACGTTATCTATACCGCCGCCTCCTCCGGAGAGCCCGTCTGGATCAAGGTCAGGCCGGAGCCCAAGGCAATCAAGCGGGGATACATGCCCCGGTTTGTTGAGGGTGCTGTGGTCCTGGGGCTGAACTGATATGTACGGCGGGCGCTACGGCCTGACCCGGTACTCGCTGAGGGTCGGGGAGTGGACTGTTGAGGTCGGAGGAACGTTCTCTGATGTCTTGGGTGGTCTGGCGGGAGGAACTCTCCCGGTGTCCGTCGGTGCTGTGTTCTCAGAAGAGCTGGGCGGGTCGGTCCGGGGTGCGCTGGCTGTGGACGTCGCTCTGGCGGCAGAGGACAGGCTGATGTTCCAAGGCCAGCTGCGGGCAGATGTGGAGGTGAGAGTGCGGTTCTCTGATACTCTGGGCACAGCGGCCCGGGCCGGGAAGAACCTCCCGGCGGCCCTGGAGGGGTCTGCGGCCCTCCTGGGGCACGTCTGGGCCTCCAAGGACATGCCGGTCCGGGAATCCTTCGCGGATGCTCTGGCGGGGACGGCGGCGGGGTCCAAGGACATCCTGGGAGACCTGCTGGCGGCGGCGGTGCTCACCACCTCGGCAGAGGCGGGCGTACAGTCCCGGGACCGGGCCGTTTTCCAGCTCACCATCCCCCCAGGCGGGGAGCTGCGCATTGACAGCGGGCTGTACACCGTCCTGCTGAACGGGGAAAACGCCCTCCACGCCCAGAAGGGGGACTGGGTGGAGCTGTCCCGGTCCCTGGTCCGGCTCACCGTAGAGTGCGCCCAGGGCGGCGGGCTGGCGGGGCAGATCGTCTATCAGGAGAGATACTTATGACGGAAGTATTTGACCGGGCCTCCCGGCGGCGGGTGGCCGTGCTGGAGAACGCCCACAACGTCTCGGAGGAGCGGCGGATCAACGCCGTCTGGTATCTCCGTTTCTCCCTGCCCTGGGACGATCCCAAAAACCAATTCTGCAAGCCCTTCCACTATGTCCGCCACGACGGCGGGGAGCTGTACCGCATCATGCCCGAGGCCCTGGACGTGGAGGAGGCCGGGGCCTACAGCTACCAGTGCGAACACGTGCTGGCCACCCTCATCGACAACGTGCTGTTTGGCCACCACGTGGTGGGCAACCTGGGCGTGTACACGGAGGACTGCATCCGATACGTACTGGATCATCAGCTGGTGAAAAACTGGGTGCTGGACCAGTGTGATTTCCGCCGGCAGTTTGAGTACGGCTGGGAGCAGGAATCCCTGCTGTCCGCCCTGTTCTCCATCGCCAACCCGCTGCCTGGGCCGTACATGTGGCGCACCGATACGTCCGGCTATCCCTGGAAGCTGTCGCTGAAGAGGCTGGAAGAGGGAAGGCCGGAGCTGTACGTCCGGCGGCGGCACAACATGGGGACCTTCCACCGGGACCGGGACCCCCAGCAGATTGTCACCAGAATCTACCCCAAAGGCTACGGCGAGGGGGTGAACCAGCTGGGCATTGAGTCCGTCAACGGCGGCGTGCCCTACCTCCAGTCGCCCCAGGCCGTGGTGGATAAATACGGCCTCATTGAGCGGGTGTGGGTGGACCGGCGGTACGAGGACCCAGAGAGCCTGAAGGCCGCCGCCCAGTCCATGCTGGATGCGCTTCAGGAGCCCGCCGCCTCCTATGAGGTGGGCTTCCAGGAGCTGTCTGCGGCGGACTGGGACCGGGCGGAGGTGGGCCGCCGGGTGCGGGTGGTGTTCCTCGAGCTGGGGGAGCATGTGGACACCTTCGTCACCCAGGTGAACCGGGATTTCGGAGATATCACCCGGTCCTCCATCGTGGTGGCCAACAAGGAGACTTCCATTGCCTCCTCCCTGGCGGACATGGCGGACCGCCAGCGCATTGAACAGACCTACGCCCAGGGGGCCACCCAGCTCTATGCCCAGGCCCTCCAGGCAAACTGCGACAGCCGGAAAGGCGCGGTGATGGACTTCTTTATTCCCGCCGAAATGCGGATCATCAACAAGGTGCTGGCCAAGGTGCGGATGGGCCCTTTCCGGGCCTACTCCCAGAGCACCCAGAGCCGGGAGGCCCAGGCGGCCACCACCACCAGCACCGGGGACCAGTACTCTACCAGTTCCAGCGGCGGCGGGACCTTTACCTCCACCGGGGGCGGGGGCGGCGTCGTCACCGACACCGGGGACAGCGGCGTCAACGTGCGCTGGGAGCAGGCGGCCACCGAGGGATATGACGGCCATTTCCATTATTTCAACCGGGTGGCGTCCCATCAGCATCGGATCACACTGAGAGACCACACCCACCAGATCAGCCTGAGCGGGCATCAGCATAGTTTCACCATCCCCGGCCACAGCCACAGCCTCACCATCCCCGGCCACTATCATGGCATTACTCCGGGGATTTTCACCTTCGGAAATCCCCAGCGGTTTTCTTTGTATGTCAACGGGGCGAAAAAGGCGGACTTCGAGGGGCAGGCCGCCGAGCTGGATGTCACTGGCTTTCTGTTGGAGGACGGGAGAATCCCCCGGGGGCGCTGGCTGAGCATGGAAGTCCGGCCCAATGATCTGGCCTATGTCAGTTTGGATCTCATCGTCCAGGGCTTTGTCCAGTCCCGGGGCGACAACACCGTATAAATGGAGGATGCAGCATCATGGAAACGCAGCTATACCCCGGTATCGCCTTTTCGCCCCCGGCGGCGCTGACGGACAATATAGGCGCGGGGGACACCATCATCCCGGTGAGCGACGCGGAGGCATTTCCGCCCGCCCCCAACCTGGCCACCATCGGCGCAGACGAGGAAGGGGAAACGATCCTCTATGCCGCAAAGACGGCCACGGCCCTGTCCGGCTGCACCCGGGGGGTGGAGGGGACGGCCCGGGCCTGGAGCGCCGGGGAGCCCATCGCCCGGAACTGGACTGCCAAGGACCACGCAGACCTGATCACGGCAGTGGGAGAGGCCGCTGAGGCGGCCCAGGAAGCCAAGGAAGCATCCGACCCGGCAGGGACTGCGGCGGCCGCGCTGGAGGGCCACCAGGAGGATACCGCCGCCCACGGGGCTCTCTTCGCCGCCAAGCAGGACAAGCTTACCGGCCAGCCGGGGCAGGTGGTGGGGTTTGGTACGGACGGGAGCGTTGTGGCGGTTCCAGGGTGGAGCAATCAGAACCTGTTAATCAACTCGGATTTCCGAAATCCCGTGAATCGAAATGGAAAAACCTCCTACTCAGGGGGCGGCCCCACAATTGACGGATGGCAGGCATATG
>CANASS010000043.1 GCA_947364395.1 uncultured bacterium | reverse complement strand
TGTCCGCGCTGTCCTGGAAGGGGAAGATGTTCTCCTCCTCCCCCCGGCGGACGGAGGGCCACATCTTGATGGTGGCCTGGGCGCTGTGGCCCCGGGTCCGGGCGTCCCGCTCGATGCGCCGCAGCAGCCGGGCGTCGGTGGTGGGGATGCGGTTATGGTCGTCCACATTCAGGGTGGTGAGGCAGCTGATGTAAATGCGGTACTTGCTCTCCCGGGGCAGGGCACGGGTGAACTGGTCGTTGAGACAGTGGATGCCCTCGATGACCAGCACGTCCCCCTCTCTCAGGGTCAGGAAATTGCCGTTGTACTCCCGCTTTCCCCTTATAAAATTGTAGGTGGGCAGCTCCACGGTCTCGCCGTTGAGCAGCCGGACCATGTCCGTGTTGAACTGCTCCACGTCCATCGCCCCCAGGCCCTCGAAGTCGTAATTGCCCTTCTCGTCCCGGGGCGTCTTGTCCCGGTCCACGAAGTAGTTGTCGGTGGCGATGGCGTGGGGCCGCAGGCCGCAGGCCCGCAGCTGGGTGGACAGCCGGTGGGAGAAGGTGGTCTTGCCCGAGGAGGACGGCCCGGCGATCATGACGAAGCGGACCTCCTTCCGGGCGGCAATCTCGGCGGCAATATCGCCGATCTTCTTTTCCATCATGGCCTCGTGGGCCAGAATCAGCGGCGTGGCCCCGCCCTGGGAGATGATGGTGTTCAGCTCCGCCACGTTGGAGACGCTCAGCGCCTGGGCCCGCAGAGTGGAGGCCCGCAGCTCATGGAACACCTTGACGGAGGGGCGGAACTCTCCCAGGCGGTCCGGGTCCTTCAGGGTGGGCAGGCGCAGGACAAAGCCGTCCTCATAGAGCTCCAGGCCGAAGCAGCGGACATAGCCCGTATCCGGCACCATGTAGCCATAGAAGTAGTCCACAAAGCCGTCCAGCTCATAGACGTTGACGTGTGAGTTGACGCGGAAGCTGAGCAGCCGGGCCTTTTGGAACAGCCCTTCCTCCTGAAACAGCTCTATGGCGTCGTCGGTGCTGACGGACCGCTTTTTAATGGGCAGGGCGGCGGCGGACAGTTCCCGCATCCGCCCCTCCACCTGGTCCAGCAGGGGCTGGTCCAGGGCGAACGCCCCCCGTGCGCGGATGAAGAGGGACCGGCTGAGGGAGTACCCCACGGAGACGCCCTCTATGTTCCCCCGGCCCACCACGTCGTAGAAGGCTTTCAGCATCAAAAACACCGCGCTGCGCTCATAGGTCTGAATTCCCGGCACGTCCCGGGCGGTGAGGAATTTCAGTACGCAGTCCCGGTCCGCCTGCTTGTACAGCTCGCACAGCTTCCCATCCCGGTTGACCAGCAGGATGTCATTGGGATACCGGTCCTGGAAATCCGCCGCGACGGCCCGGTAAGGCGTCCCCTTGGGATAGGAATACCGCTCCCCGTCCACGGTGACCGTAATCATTCTCTTTTCTTCCATGGAATGGCCTCCTCTTTCATTTTGATGCGGCGGGCGCTGGAGCCCTCCGGCCCCATGTGAATATGCACAGATTTCCCACCCCCGCGCCGGTCTTATATCTCTATTTTAACATAACCAAGGCCGCTTGTCACCCCTTTAAATCATGCCGGAGGACGGCGGATTTTCCAGCCTCCCCAGGCTCCGGGGGCCCTGGCCCCGCATGCCCAGGCGGCAGGGCTGCGCCGCCCTGGAAATTTCAATAAATTTTTAATAATTTCTTCCTTCCCCTGGGGGAAAATATATGATACTATGGTAAGAAAGCGGGGCTCCGGGTCCCGCCGCCGACTTTAACAGAAATGATGTGAGCGATTTGACAAATTTTGACGCCCTGATTGTGGGCGCGGGATACGCCGGGGCGGTGTCCGCCCGGCGGCTGGCGGAGGACGGGAACAAAAAGGTGCTGGTGCTGGAGCGCCGGGACCATGTGGGCGGCAACGCCTATGACGGCCTGGACGGGGCGGGGGTGCTGATCCACCAGTACGGGCCCCACATCTTCCACACCAACGACCGCCGTGTGTTCGACTACCTGTCCCGGTTTACCCAGTGGAGGCGCTACCAGCACCGGGTGATCGCCAACCTGCCCCGGGACAACCCCGAGGCAGTCCCCGCCCATAAAACCACGGACGGGCGGTTTTTCTTCCCCGTGCCCTTCAACCTGGACTCCATGAAAAACGCCTTCGGCGTGAAGGAGGGGGAGCGGCTGGGCCAGAAGCTGCTGGACGCCTACCCCGCCCAGAGCCAGGTGACCATCCTGGAGCTGCGGCAGAATCCCGACCCGGAAATTTCCGCCATCGCGGACTATGTATATGAGCACGTCTTTGTCCACTATACTATGAAGCAGTGGGGGCAGAGGCCGGAGGACATCGACCCGGCCACCACCGCCCGGGTGCCGGTGCGGCTGTCCACCGACGGCCGTTACTTCCAGGACGCTTACCAGGGGATGCCCCTGGAGGGCTATACCCTCATGTTTGAACGGATGCTGGACCACCCCAGCATCACGGTGGAAATGGGCGTGGACGCTTTGAAACGGCTGGAACTGGCGGACGGCGTGATCAGGCTGGATGGCGAGGCGTTCCATGGCCCCGTGATCTACACCGGCCAGGCCGACGAGCTGTTCTCCTTCCAATTCGGGCCCCTGCCCTATCGCACCCTGGATTTCCAATACGAGACTCTGCCCCAGGACTGCTTCCAGGCCTGCGGCACGGTGAACTACACCGTGGACGGGGACTTCACCCGGATCACTGAGTTCAAGCACCTCACAGGGCAGGTGAAACCCGGCGTCACCACCATCATGCGGGAATATTCCAGGGCGTACACTGGAGAGGACGGCGAGATCCCCTACTACGCCATCATCAACCCGGAGAACAACGCGCTGTACGCCAAATATAAGGCCGAGGCGGACAAATACCCCAACCTGCGCCTGCTGGGCCGTCTGGCCGAATACAAATACTACAACATGGACGCCATAGCGGCAAGGGCGCTGGCGCTGACGGACAAGCTGCTATAAACCCGCTCCTGTGGGCATAATCGTGTGAGGAGAGAACGCCAATGGACAAATTGATCACCTTCGCCGTCCCCTGCTACAATTCCGCCGCCTATATGGACCACTGTGTGGAAACCCTGCTGGCCGCGGGGGAGGACGCGGAGATTATTCTGGTGGACGACGGCTCCACCAAGGACGACACCCCCGCCAAATGCGACCAGTGGGCGGAAAAGCATCCTGACATAATCCGGGCCATCCACCAGGAGAACGGCGGCCACGGCGAGGGCGTCAACCAGGGCATCCGCAACGCCCGGGGGCTGTACTACAAGGTGGTGGACTCCGACGACTGGCTGGACACCGCCGCCCTGGCCAAGGTGATGGCCAAGCTGCGGGAGTTCGCCGCCATGCCCGCCCCGGTGGACCTGCTCATCGCCAACTACGTCTACGAGCACGTGGAGGACAACACCCAGAAGGTCATGGGCTACAAAAACGTGTTCCCCGCCGACCAGATCATCACCTGGGACTCCATCCGCCGCTTCCGCACCTCTCAGTACCTGCTGATGCACTCGGTGATCTACCGCACCCAGCTGCTGCGGGACTGCCGCCTGGAGCTGCCCAAGCACACCTTCTACGTGGACAACATCTTCGTCTACCAGCCCCTGCCCTATGTCAAGACCCTGTATTATATGGACCTGGACCTGTACCGCTACTTCATCGGCCGGGCGGACCAGAGCGTCAACGAGTCGGTGATGGCCGGGCGCATCGACCAGCAGGTCCGGGTCAGCAAGCAGATGATCGACGCCCACGACGTGCTGGCCCTCAAGGCCGTCCAGCCCAAGCTGGGCCGGTATATGCTCAACTACCTGTCCATGATGATGTCCATCTCGTCCATCTTCGCCGTCATCGCCGACACCCCGGAGGCCCTGGGCATGCGCACCGAGCTGTGGGAGTACCTGCGCAGGAAGAACGCCGCCCTCTACCGCCGCTGCCGCTACAAAGCCACCAACGTGGGCACCAACATCCCCGGCTACCAGGGCAGGAAGCTGTCGGTCCAGCTCTACCGGGTCGCGCGGAAAATCTACAAATTCAATTGATAAAGGAGAAATGAAGCCATGTCCGTACTGAACATTACCAAGGAAAATTTTGACGCCCAGGTGCTCCAGTCCGCCAAGCCCGTGCTGGTGGACTTCTGGGCCCCCTGGTGCGGCCCCTGCCGCATGGTCTCCCCCATTGTGGACCAGATCGCCGAGGAGCGCTCCGACATCGCCGTGGGCAAGGTGAACGTGGACGAGCAGCCCGAGCTGGCCGCCCAGTTCGGCGTGATGAGCATCCCCACCCTGCTGGTGTTCAAGGAAGGCAAGCTGGCCCAGAAGGCGGTGGGCGCCCGGCCCAAGGAAGAGCTGCTGGCGCTGCTGAACTGAACAGCCCGTTTTTCAAAGGCCGCCCCCGGGGCGGCCTTTTCCTATTATTTACAGTGAAAACCAAAATCGCCGACGCCGGAGATTGGCGCGGCGCGGCGGCCCCGGCGCGCCATTGATTGCGCGCGCCTGTCGGAAGAGCGGCGGGCCGGGGCCGTCCCGCCCTACGGATTTCCGCTGCCGGCGATTTTGATTTTCGCTACAGTTGCATTTCTAAAAAAAGCTGGTATACTATAGTCTATTGAGGTCTGCGCCGCATAGAATAGAGCGGCAAATCCAACAGACCGCTGTGTCAAATTTGGGAGGTCATCCATCTTGTCCGACGACCCGTTCTTACCGAAACTGCTTTTACTGGTCATACTCATTCTCATCAACGCCTTTTTCGCCGCGGCGGAAATCGCCGTCATCTCCCTGTCCGAAACCAAGCTGCGCCGTCAGGCCGAGGAGGGGGACAAAAAGGCGGAAAAGCTGCTCAAGCTCACCCAGGCCCCCGACCACTTCCTGTCCGCCATCCAGATCGCCATCACCCTGGCCGGGTTTCTGTCCTCCGCCTTCGCCGCTGACAGCTTTTCCGACCCGCTGGTGAAGTGGCTGGTGGAGGAAAAGGGCGTCACCGCCCTGGACCCCCGTGCCCTCAACAACCTGATGGTGGTGCTCATCACCCTGGTGCTGTCCTATTTCAGCCTGGTGCTGGGGGAGCTTGTGCCCAAGCGCATCGCCATGAAAAAAACGGAGGGTGTGGCCCGGTTTACCGTGGGCGCGGTGTCCGCCGTGGCGGCGGTGTTCCGGCCCGTTATCTGGCTGTTGTCCAAGTCCACCAACGGCGTGCTGCGCCTGCTCCACATCGACCCCAAGGCCGATCAGGAGGACGTGAGCGAGGACGAGATCCGCATGATGGTAGACCTGGGGGAGGAGCGGGGGGCCATTGAGGCCTCTGAGAAGGAGCTTATCGAGAATATTTTCGAGTTCAACAACACCACCGCCGAGGACGTGATGGTCCACCGCACCGACATGGTGATGGTGTGGGCCCAGGACTCCAGCGAGGACGTGCGGGACGCCATCCTGTCCTCCGGCCGGTCCCGGTTCCCGGTGTGCGAGGAAGACGCCGACCACATCGTGGGCATACTCAACACCCGGGATTTCCTGCTCAACGCCCAGGAGGAGGCCCCCAAGCCCCTCTCCGAGCTGCTGCGTCCCGCCTACTTCGTGCCGGAATCCGTCCGCACCGACGTGCTTTTCCGGGATATGCAGAGCAAAAAGGTACATATGGCCATTGTGGTGGACGAGTACGGCGGCACCTCCGGCCTGGTGACCATGGAGGATCTGCTGGAGGAGATTGTGGGCAGCATTTACGACGAATTCGACCCCGTGGAGGAAAAGGACATCGAAGAGGTGGAGCCGGGGCTCTGGCGGGTGTCCGGGTCCTGCGAACTGGAGCGGGTGGCCCAGGCCCTGGGGATGGAGTTCCCCGAGGAGGAGGAATCCGACACCCTGGGGGGGCTGGTGTTCGCCCAGCTGTCCGTCATCCCGGAGGACGGGGCCCAGCTGGAGGTGGACGCCTGCGGCCTCCACGTGAAGGTGACCAGCTTCACCGACCGGCGGGTGGACCAGGCCCTGGTGTCCAGGCTGAGTCCCTCCCCCGCCCCGGACGCAGTCAGCTGAGAGAGACGGAGCGCAGAGCCGCTCCGTCTCTTTTTGCCCAAACCTTTCCGCCCCGCCGGGGGAAAGTTCGGCATATCCTGCAAAGTTTTGGCGAACACCTTGACATTTCTTCTAATTTGTATATGATGTGGGTGGAATGAGAGGAAATTACAATACTATGTTTTCAGATTGGAGGAAAACACGATGAGAAAAACAAAAATCATCTGCACCCTTGGCCCCGCCTCAGACAGCGAGGAGGTCATCGAGCAGCTCATTTTATCCGGCATGGACGCCGCCCGCTTCAACTTCTCCCACGGCACCCACGAGACCCACGGGGCCCTGCTCACCCGGTTCAAGCGGGTGAGGGACAGCCTGGGCCGGCCCGTGGCCACCATCCTGGACACCAAGGGCCCCGAGATCCGCATACGCGCTTTCGGCTGCCAGCGCATTGAGCTGGCGGACGGGGACTCCTTCACCCTCACCACCCGGGATGTGGAGGGGGACGCCCGCCAGGTGTCCGTCACCTACGCCAACCTCCACCAGGAGCTCCAGAGCGGCTGCCACGTGCTCATCGACGACGGCCTGGTGGACCTGGAGGTGGAGGAGATCAGCGGCCAGGACATCCACTGCAAGGTGGTCACCGGCGGACCCCTGTCCAACCACAAGAGCATCAACATCCCCGGCGTGTCCATCGCCCTGCCCGCCCTCACCGACAAGGACAAGGACGACCTGCGCTTCGCCGTGGAGAACGACTTCGACTTCGTGGCCGCCTCCTTCGTCCGCCGGGCCTCCGACGTGGAGGAGATCCGCTCCGTCCTCAACAGCTTCGGCGGCCAGGATATCGGCATCATCTCCAAGCTGGAGAACCGGGAGGGGGTGGACAACCTGGAGGCCATCGCCGCCCTGTCCGACGGCATCATGGTGGCCCGGGGCGACCTGGGGGTGGAGATCCCCGCCTACGAGGTGCCGGTTCTCCAGAAGAAGATGATTAAGTCCGCCATCCACAAGGGCAAGGTGGTCATCACCGCCACCCAGATGCTGGACTCCATGATCCGCAACCCCCGGCCCACCCGGGCCGAGGTGTCCGACGTGGCCAACGCCGTGTTCGACGGCACCAGCTGCGTGATGCTGTCCGGCGAGACCGCCTCCGGCAAGCACCCGGTGGAGGCCCTCCAGACCATGGTGAACATCGTGTCCGCCGCCGAGGAGGGCACCGACTACTGGAAGCGGTTCCGCAGCACGGTGTTCGACCACACCACCAGCATCTCCGACGCCATCAGCCACACCAGCTGCCTCACCGCCATGGACCTGGGGGCCACCGCCGTCCTGACGGCCACCCAGTCGGGCTACACCGCCCGGATGATCTCCCGGTTCCGCCCGGGGTGCGCCGTGGCCGCCCTCACCACCGAGGAGCGGGTGCGCCGCCAGCTGGCCATCTCCTGGGGCGTGGTCCCCTTCCTGTCCGGCAATGTGGACTCCACCGACCGGCTCTTCTCCCTGTGCGTGGACACCGCCAAAAAGGAGGGGCTGGTCCAGTCCGGCGACACGGTGGTCATCACCGCCGGAGTGCCCCTGAGCAGCAGCGGCACCACCAACCTCATCAAGGCCCAGATCGTGAAATAATTGGACCGGCGGCCCGGGGACTCCCCAGGCCGCCGCTTTTTTCCTTGCGGTGGATGGAATCTTGTGGTAAACTGTCTGTATCACATCCACGCGCCAAAGGGAGGTAGGTTTTCCTTGAACATTTTCGACATTATGGGCCCCGTCATGGTGGGACCCTCATCCTCTCACACCGCCGGGGCGGCCCGGATCGGCTACATCGGTCGTAAGCTGCTGGGTTTCCAGCCCGCCCGGGCGGATATCGGCCTCCACGGCTCCTTCGCCGCCACCGGGCCGGGCCACGGCACCGACAAGGCCATCGTGGCGGGCCTGCTGGGCATGGGCCCGGACGACCCCCGCATCCCCTTCAGCTTCCAGCTGGCCAAGGAGGCGGGGCTGGAGGTGAACGTCCACCCCGTCACCCTGCGGGACGCCCACCCCAACACCGCCGTCATGACCCTCACCGGCTCCCGGGGGCGGACGGTGGAGGTGTCCGCCTCCTCCCTGGGGGGCGGGCGCATCCGGGTCAACTCCATCGACGGGCTGGAGGCCGCTTTCTCCGGCGGCCTGCCCACCCTGGTCATCCGGGGCAGGGACGAGCCGGGGGTGGTGTCCGAGGTGAGCACCTGCCTGGCCCGCAACGGGGCCAACATCGCCACCATGCAGCTCTACCGGGACCGCCGGGGCGGGCTGTCCGTCACCGTCATCGAGTGCGACCAGCCGGTGAGCGAAGAGACCCTGGACGACATCGACCTGCTGGGCGGCGTGGTTCGCTGCATCTATCTGAATCTGGAGGAGGGCTGAATATGTTTGGCTCTGTGCAAGCTCTGCTGTCCGCGTCGGCGGACAAGCCCCTGTGGGAGGCCGTGCTGGACGACGACTGCCAGGACCGGGACGTGCCCCGGGAGGACAGCCTGTCCAAAATGACCGCTCTGTGGCAAACCATGAAGCAGTCCGTGCTGGACTACGACCCCACCCGCCGCTCCCCCTGCGGCCTGTCCGGGGGACAGGGGGCCCGGATGGCCGCTCTGGACCACTCCATCTGCGGGCCCTTTATCCAGGAGGTCATCTCCACCGCCCTGAAGCTGGGGGAGCACAACGCCTGTATGGGCCGCATCGTGGCCGCCCCCACCGCCGGGGCCTGCGGGGTGCTGCCCGCGGTGCTCATTCCCCTCCAGCACAGGGACAGGCTCTCCGACGAAAAAATGGTGGAGTGCCTCTATGTCTCCGCCGGGTTCGGCCAGGTCATCGCTGCAAAAGCCTCCATCTCCGGGGCGGAGGGGGGGTGTCAGGCGGAGGTTGGCTCCGCCTCCGGCATGGCCGCCGCCGCCCTGGTCCACGCCCGGGGGGGCTCCGGGGACCAGATGGCAGCCGCCTGCGCCATGGCATTGCAAAACGTGCTGGGGCTGGTGTGCGACCCGGTGGCCGGGCTGGTGGAGGTCCCCTGCGTCAAGCGCAACGTGATGGGGGCGGTGAACGCCCTGTCCTGCGCCGACATGGCCCTGGCGGGGCTGGCCAGCCCCATCCCCTGCGACGAGGTCATCGACGCCATGGGGGCGGTGGGACGGTCCATGCCCACCGCTCTGCGGGAAACCGGGGAGGGAGGCCTTGCCGCCACCCCCACCGGGCGGAGGATCGCGGAGGGGCGGTAAATGAGGCGTCGGGCCGCCATGACCGATTTGGAGGGAATTCCCAAGCTGGAATCAGGATAAACCGGGCCCGCTGTCAATTGACAGCGGGCCCAATTTCTGGTATACTCCCTTCAACAGGGTGATGTACGCGGCCTACAGCTTTTTCAGGTCGGACATCACCCCGTTGACCATCATCCCCGGCACCCAGCCGGATATGAAGTCCCGCAGCTGCTCCAGGGTCACCGTCCGGGCCGCCCCCTGCAGCGGGTGCTTGGCCAGCATGGGGATGCGCTTCTGGAACACGCTCCGGCTCTTCGGATTGTCCCACAGCTCGCCCAGCGTAATCTGATTGTTCCGCAAGTCCATAAAAATCACCTCCGAACCCATACTATGCGCCGGGGTGGGCGGACTGACATAGTTTCTTTTACACAGGCGGCCCGCCGTACAGGAAAGGAGCGCACATGGCAAACCGAAAAACAAAGAAACCGAAAGGCCAGGAGTGGCGGCACATCGAGAACAAAAAACTGATCTACTCCGTGTACTTCATCCTGCGGCTGTCGGTGGTGCTCATGCTGGTGGCCCAGTTCTTCAACCAGAACTATGAGAACATGCTGCTGTGCGTCCTCACCCTGGTGCTGTTCATGCTGCCCTCCATGTTTGAACGGCGCCTTCATATCGACCTGCCCGACACCCTGGAGGTTATCATCCTCCTGTTCATCTACGCCGCCGAAATTCTGGGGGAGATCCAATCCTATTATACCAGCTATCCCGGCTGGGACACCATGCTCCACACCATGAACGGCTTCCTCTGCGCCGCCATCGGCTTCGCCCTGGTGGATATCCTCAACCGGGAGGAAAAGGTGTCCCTCCACCTGTCCCCCTTCTTCATGGCGGTCACCGCCTTCTGCTTCTCCATGACCATCGGCGTGCTGTGGGAGTTCTTCGAGTTTGCCATGGACCAATGGCTGCTCTTCGACATGCAGAAGGACACCGTGATCAACACCATCTCCACCGTCAACCTGGACCCCAGCCACGGCACCGCCGCCGTGGTGGTCCAGGGCATCCAGGACGTGATCCTGGTGCTGGAGGACGGAAGCCAAATGCCCCTGGGGCTGGGCGGCTACCTGGACGTTGGCATCATCGACACCATGAAGGACCTGTTCGTCAACTTCATCGGCGCGGTGGTGTTCTCCGCCATCGGCTATTTCTACGTCCAGGGCCGGGGCAAGGGCGGTTTCGCCCGCCGGTTTATCCCCCGGTTCCAGCGCAGGCCCGCCGCCGGCGCCCAGCCCCCCGAAAACGCCCCGCATCAGGAGGAGCAGGAGGCGGAAAAGACTGAATAGCCGCCGCCCTCCCGGGGCATACTCTCCCTTGTATTCGATACGACTCAGGATACAAGGAGGTAACGACCATGATGAACCAGACCAATCCCAGCATCAAGTGCACCGTGAACAGCTGCACTTACCACAAGGACCAGCGCTGCACCCTCAACGAGATCCAGGTGGGCCACTGCCAGAACAGCGTGTGCACCTGCGGCGAGACCGAGTGCGCTTCCTTCAAGCTGGGGGACCACGGCACGTCCTGCACCTGCCAGTAACAATCCGCCAAGAAGCGGGAAGGGCTTTTGTCCTTCCCGTTTCTTGATAATTCCGCCAAAAAACAGGGGAAAACCGGCCTTTCTTTGGTTGAGTGGCGAAATTTGAAAAACTCCCGCCATTTTACATTGACAAAGCCTCCGTAAAAGGATATGATAACTTCAATACGCTGAATTATGCGCTTTGTTGAAAGCACCGCGGAGCATGGCTCGTCCTGTGTCGGACGCGGCTGTGCTTTTTTGTATTGAAGGAGGTTTCCAATTATGTTGATGAGAGGGTCCCAGATCGTCATGGAGTGCCTGCTGGAGCAGGGCGTGGACACGGTGTTCGGCTATCCCGGCGGCACCATCCTGAACATCTACGACGAATTCGAGCTCCATGGCTACAACCAGAAGATTCGCCACTATCTCACCGCCCATGAGCAGGGCGCGTCTCACGCCGCCGACGGCTACGCCCGCTCCACCGGAAAAGTGGGGGTGTGCTTCGCCACCTCCGGCCCCGGAGCCACCAACCTGGTCACCGGCATCGCCACCGCCTACTATGACTCCTCCCCGGTGGTGTTCATCACCTGCAACGTCAGTGAACACCTCATCGGCAAGGACTCTTTCCAGGAGGTGGACATCACCGGCATCACCATGCCCATCACCAAGTGCAATTTCCTGGTGAAGGACGCCAACGAGCTGGCCGACGTGATCCGGGAGGCCTTCGCCATCGCCCGGTCCGGCCGTCCCGGCCCGGTTCTGGTGGACATCGCCAAAAACATCACCGCCATTCAGGGGGAGTACGAATACCTCCCCCTGGCGGAGCACCCCAACCACGGCCGGCTGGCCACCCTGCTGCGCCGGTCCAACCGGGACCTGAAAAATCCCGAACCCAACCTGGGGGACATCCACAAACTGCTGGAGCTCATCGCCCAGTCCCAGCGCCCCATGGTGCTGGTGGGCGGCGGCGTGATCCGCTCCAAGGGGGCGGTTCCCGAGTTCCGCAGGTTTATCGAGACCCTGGACGCCCCGGTGGGCTCCACCATCATGGGGGGCGGCGCCTGCCCCGGAAACCATCCCCTGTTCACCGGCATGGTGGGCATGCACGGCTCCCACGCCTCCAACATGGCCACCGCCGAATGTGACCTGCTCATCGCCATCGGCTGCCGGTTCTCCGACCGGGTGGCCACCCACCCCGCCTCCTTCGCCCAAAACGCCAAGATCGTCCAGATCGACATCGACCGGGCGGAGATCGACAAGAACGTCCAGACCTGCCACCACATCATCGGCGACGCCCGGCGGGTGCTGGAGCTGCTCAATGAAAATCTGCCCCCCCACGACTACACCGCCTGGAAGGCCCAGGTCTTTGCCCGCAAGGAATTGCCTCTGAAGAAGGACGGCGTCCTCCACCCCCACGAGATTTTGGAGACCATCTCCGATTTGACGGACGGCGACGCCATCATCGCCACCGACGTGGGCCAGCACCAGATGTGGTCCTGTCAGTATTATCACTTCTCCCGGCCCGGCCAGCTGCTCACCAGCGGCGGCTTCGGCACCATGGGCTTCGGCCTGGGGGCCGCCATGGGGGCCAAGGCGGGCAACCCGGACAAGGTGGTGGTCCACTGCACCGGAGACGGCTGCTTCCGCATGAACTGCCACGAGCTGGCCACCGTGGAGCACTACAGCATCCCCGTAATCACCGTGATCTTTGACAACCGCACCCTGGGCATGGTCCGCCAGTGGCAGAACCTGCTCTACGACAAGCGGTTCTCCCAGACCACCCTGGACCGGGGCCCCGACTTCGTCAAGCTGGCGGAGGCCTACGGCCTGAAGGGCTTCCGGGCCAAGACCCAGGCGGAGTTTGAGGCCGCCTTCAAGCAGGCCCTCCAGGAGGGCCGGGGCTGCGTCATCGACTGCGCCATCGACATGGACGCCATGGTCCACCCCATGGTGAACGGCGGCACCCCCGTCACCGATTTCCTGTTACATTAAAGGAGGGAGAAGCCATGAATACCACCACAAAACGCCACACCCTGTCGGTCCTGGTGGAGAACACCGCCGGCGTGCTCAGCCAGGTGTCCCGGCTGTTCTCCCGGAAGGGCTATAACATTGAGTCCCTGGCGGTGGGCACCACCGACGACCCCGAGGTGTCCCGTATCACCATCGAGGTGCTGTGCGCCGAGGCCCAGATCGGTCAGATCATCAACCAGCTGCGCAAGCAGTTCTCCGTCTACTCCGTCCGGCTGCTGCCCCCCGAGCAGTCCATCCGCCGGGAGCTGGTGCTCATCAAGGTGAGGGCGGAGAGCCGGGAGGTGCGCAACGAGGTTATTCAGATCGCCAACATCTTCCGGGCCGCCATCATCGACGTGTCCACCCAGAGCCTGACCCTGGCCATCATCGGCCAGGAGTCCAAAGACGACGCCTTGGAAAAGCTGCTGTCTGAGTTCGGCATCCTGGAGCTGGTCCGCACGGGCATGGTGGCCCTGGAGCGGGGCGAGGCCACCATCCGCAACAACGCCAGCAACAAGGAGCGGGAGGAGTTCGATTTGGGCAAGAATATTCTGTAATTGTATCACAGTTATCATTCTTTTCCCCGCCCCCGTGATATACTCTTAAAACCCGCATAGAACCATGACGCGCGCAAAATTTTCCTGATTCCCGTCCCCTGCGGGGCGGGAATCAAAGAAACTTTTTCCATACCATTTTTTACAAGGAGTGTTTTACCATGGCTAAGATGTACTATGAGAAGGACTGCGACCTGAGCTGGCTGAAGGGCAAGAAAATCGCCATCATCGGCTACGGCTCCCAGGGCCACGCCCACGCCCTGAACCTGAAGGACTCCGGCTGTGATGTGTGCGTGGGCCTGCGGGAGGGCTCCAAGAACTGGGCCAATGCCGAGGCCGCGGGCTTGGCAGTCAAGACCGTCCCCGCCGCCGCCCAGTGGGCGGACATCGTGATGATGCTCATCAACGACGAGGTCCAGGCCGAGGTCTATCAGAAGGACATCGCCCCCTACATGACCGAGGGCAAGGCCCTGGCCTTCGCCCACGGCTTCAACATCCGCTATCAGCAGATCGTCCCCCCCGCCGGAGTAGACGTGTTCATGGCCGCCCCCAAGGGTCCCGGCCACACCGTGCGCTCCACCTATGTGGCAGGCAAGGGCGTGCCCTGCCTGGTGGCGGTGGAGCAGGACGCCACCGGCCACGCCTATCAGACCGCCCTGGCCTACATCGCGGGCATCGGCGGCGCCCGGGCGGGCGTGATGGAGACTACCTTCCACGATGAGACCGAAACCGACCTGTTCGGCGAGCAGACCGTGCTGTGCGGCGGCGTGGTGGACCTGATGCGCTGCGGCTTCGAGGTGCTGGTGGAGGCCGGGTACGAGCCGGAGAACGCCTACTTCGAGTGCATCCACGAGATGAAGCTCATCATTGATCTGATTAACAAGGGCGGCGTGGCGGCCATGAACTTCTCCATCTCCGACACCGCCGAGTTCGGCGAGTATGTCAGCGGCCCCCGGGTCATCCCCCACGAGGAGACCAAAGCCCGCATGCGCGCCGTGCTGTCCGACATCCAGGACGGCACCTTTGCCGGTAAGTGGATCGCCGAGAACAAGAACGGCCGCACCTTCTTCAACTCCAAGCGGGCCCAGCTCAAGAAGCACCAGATGGAGATCGTGGGCGGCGAGCTGCGCAAGAACATGATCTGGGGCGGCGACTCCGATCTGGACACCGCTTCCAACTGAGAACTTTATCCCCAGCTGAAGTCTCCGTATATGAAAAAAGTCTGCCTCACGGCAGACTTTTTTCATGGGCCCGTACTACCACTTGTTATCCACCTTCTCCGCAAAAAATTTTGGGGGACAGGCAAGCGACGCCGCCCAGCCGCATAGTCTCTCCCCACGGGGGTGGTGGCGTGCTGAGACTGCTGAAGGAAAAGACGGTGCGGGACGCGCTGGCGGGGCTGGCGCTGCTTCTGGCCACGGCGGGTTTGGTGGCCATGCCCGGCCAGGCCATCGCTGGGGCCAAGGACGGGCTGGCGCTCTGCTTCAACGTCATTGTACCGTCGCTGTTCCCCTTTTTCGTGCTGTCCTCCCTGGTGGTGGACCTGGGGCTGGCGGCCTATCTGGGCCGGGCCCTGGAAGGGCTGATGCGGCCCCTGTTCCGGGTGAGCGGCAGCTGCGCGGCGGCGGTGGCCCTGGGCTTCATCGGCGGCTATCCCGTAGGCGCCCGGACCGCCCTTCAGCTCTACCAGCAGGGCTTGTGCTCCAAAACGGAGGCGGAACGGCTGCTCTCCTTCTGCAACAACTCCGGCCCCGCCTTCATTCTGGGGGTGGTGGGCGCGGGCGTCTTTGGGGACAGCCGGGTGGGGCTGCTGCTCTACCTGACCCACGCCCTGGCCTCGCTGGTGGTGGGCCTGCTGTTCCGTTTCTATGGCGGCTCGGAGCGAAGCCGCTCTCCCAGGCCTCAGTCCAAGCCCATCCAGGCCGTTACGATCCCCGCCGCCTTTACCGGAGCGGTTACCCGTTCCCTGCAAAGTACGCTGAACATATGCGCCTTTGTAGTGTTTTTTGCGGTAGTGCTCCAGCTGATGTCCGCCTGCGGCGTATTCACCCTCCTGGCAAACCTGCTGTCGCTGGCCGGCTTTCAGCCCGAGTGGGCACGGCGGCTGGTGGCGGGCCTGCTGGAGCTGTCCTCCGGGGTATCCTCCCTCCAGGGCAGCACCCAGCTTGCCGGAAGGGTATCCATGGCGGCGTTTATGCTGGGTTGGGCAGGTCTGTCGGTGCACTGTCAGGTGCTGTCCTTCCTGGTGGACAGCGGCCTGTCCGCTAAGACCTACTTAGCGGGCAAGCTGTTCCACGGCCTCATCGCCGCAGGGCTGACCTGGTGCCTGACCCGGCTGTTTCCCCTGTCCGCCCCGGTGGCGGACTACCTGGCGGAGCAGGCGGAATCCATCGCGGCGCTGGACTTTTCCACCGCTCTTGCCGCCTCCTCCCTGGCCGCCCTGGGAGGATGGCTGCTATTGGCCGCGCTTTGCCGCTCCCTCTGGCGAAATAAGTGTGGAAATTCTCCGAATTACCGTGTATAATAGATGGTGCGGCGGAGTTGTGTCCCGCCGCGCTACGCCCGTTCCAGGGAGGAGACCATCCATGCTGTTTGATAAACATATTGAACCCCGCTGTTCTTACTGCCAGTGGGGCACACCGCTGAACCTGGGGGAGGATCAGATGATGTGCGTCAAAAAAGGGATCGTGGCCTGCACCGGCTCCTGCCGCCGGTTCCGCTACGATCCCCTGAAG
Source organism: uncultured bacterium (assembly GCA_947364395.1). Taxonomy (GTDB): domain Bacteria; phylum Bacillota; class Clostridia; order Oscillospirales; family Oscillospiraceae; genus Enterenecus. The sequence goes on along the minus strand of CANASS010000043.1, from coordinate 711 downwards.
CGCACCCCGCCCAAGCCCCTGGCAGTCAATTTTGCCCACCTGAAGGACGAAGATTTTACCCTTTGATTCTTAAAATACATAAGAATGCGGACAGTCTTTCGGCTGTCCGCTTCTTTGTGTCGGCATTACCCGGACCGCGCTGTCTTCACAAAAGCTCCCTCACGACCTCATCATCAACCAAATGGACATATTGCTCGCCAATCCCATCATCTTCAAAGACACGGATCATCTGATCAAACCCCACGGGAAGTCGATATTGGCCCAGCTCACTGCGCTTGACCCAAAATACCCTTCCTTCCTCGGAGGAGCACAACTCGCCGGAAAAGCGGTCCGTTTTATACAGCAACACAATATACCGCGTACCGTCATCATTAAAAAACTGCTTGAGCCCACACAGCTTCGGAGCCTGGATGGTCAATCCCGTCTCCTCCCTGACCTCTCGGATGACCGCCTTTGTAAAGGGCTCTCCCTCCTCTATATGTCCACCGGGAAATGTGACCCCCGGCCAATCCGGGTCCAGTCGCTCCTGCATCAAAATATTCCCTTGATGATCATAGACCATGCACATATTGGTCAGTTCCACCGTTTCCCGTCTTCCCATGCAAAACGACCTCCGTATAAAAAAAGGAGAACAGACTTTCATCCGTCCTCCTTTTTTGTGTCGGCACTACCTATCTTCCCAGGCCGTCGCCAGCCAAGTATTTTCGGCGC
>CANASS010000042.1 GCA_947364395.1 uncultured bacterium | reverse complement strand
CTTCGCCCAGGTGACCAACCCGCCCATCGACGCCATCCGGGAGGAGATCGTCACCGACACCGCGGTGTATGTGGGGGATGACGGCAATCTGCTGGAGGAGCGGGCTGAAAACTGCCGGGTGCTCCAGATCCACAACCCCATCCTCACCTCGGTGGATATGCTGAAGATCAAACACATGGACCGGCCCGGCTTCCGCGTGGAGACGGTGTCCCTGCTGTATTTCAAAAATATGCCCCTGAAGCGGGCGCTGGACCAGATGAAGCTGTCCGCCGACCGGGCCTATCGCGGCGGGGCCAATATCATCATCCTGTCCGACCGGGGGGTGGACGAAAACCATGCGGCCATCCCCTCTCTGCTGGCGGTGTCCGCCCTGGAGCAGCACCTGGTGCGCACTCGAAAGCGCACGGCGGTATCCGTCATCCTGGAGTCCGGCGAGCCCCGGGACGTGCATCACTTTGCCGCCCTGCTGGGCTACGGGGCCCGGGCGGTCAACCCCTATCTGGCCCAGGAGACCATCGGCCGGCTCATCGACGAGGGGATGCTGGACAAGGACTTCGGGGCGGCGGTGGACGATTACAACAAAGCCATCCTGAGAGGTATCGTGAAGATCGCCTCCAAAATGGGCGTGTCTACCCTCCAGTCCTACCAGTCCGCCCAGCTCTTCGAGGCGGTGGGCATCGCCAAAGACGTGGTGGACGAATACTTTACCAACACCGTCTCCCGCATTGGCGGCATCGACCTGAAGGAGATCGAGGCCATGGTGGACCGAAACCACAGCCGGGCCTTTGACCCCCTGGGGCTGGAGGTGGACCTTACTTTGGACTCGGCGGGAACCCACAAGGCCCGCTCGGGACAGGAGGACCATATGTACAGCCCCCAGGCCATCCACCTGCTCCAGCAGGCCGCCCGCACCGGGGACTATGGCCTGTTCAAGCAGTACAGCGCCCTGGTGGACGATGAGAACTCCCCCCACACCCTCCGGGGGCTGATGGAGATGAAATACGCGGACACCCCCATCCCATTGGACGAGGTGGAGAGCGTGGAGTCCATCGTCAAGCGGTTCAAAACCGGGGCCATGAGCTACGGCTCCATCTCCCAGGAGGCCCACGAGTGTCTGGCCCAGGCCATGAACCTGCTGGGGGGCAGGTCCAACTCCGGCGAGGGGGGCGAGCTGCCCGAGCGGCTGCGAAACAGTCGCCGTTGCTCCGCCATCAAGCAGGTGGCGTCGGGCCGGTTCGGGGTCACCAGCGAGTACCTGGTGAGCGCCCAGGAGCTCCAGATCAAAATGGCCCAGGGGGCCAAGCCCGGCGAGGGCGGCCACCTGCCAGGAAAGAAGGTGTACCCCTGGATCGCCAAGACCCGCTGCTCCACCCCCGGCGTGCCGCTGATCTCTCCGCCGCCCCACCATGACATCTACTCCATCGAGGACCTGGCCCAGCTCATCTACGACCTGAAAAACGCCAACCGCAGCGCCCGCATCTCCGTCAAGCTGGTGAGCGAGGCGGGCGTGGGCACCGTGGCGGCGGGGGTGGCCAAGGCCGGGGCCCAGGTGGTGCTCATCTCCGGCTGGGACGGGGGCACCGGGGCCGCACCCCGGACCTCCATCCACCACGCGGGCCTGCCCTGGGAGCTGGGGCTGGCCGAGACCCACCAGACCCTCATCCAGAACGGCCTTCGCTCCCGGGTGGTGCTGGAGACCGACGGAAAGCTGATGACGGGCCGGGACACAGCCATCGCCTGTATGCTGGGGGCGGAGGAGTTCGGGTTTGCCACCGCGCCGCTGGTGACCCTGGGCTGCGTCATGATGCGGGTGTGCGATCTGGACACCTGCCCCGTGGGGGTGGCGACCCAGAACCCCGAGCTGCGGAAACGGTTCAAGGGAAAGCCGGAATATGTGGTCAATTTCATGCGTTTCATCGCTCAGGAGCTGCGGGAGCACATGGCGAAGCTGGGTGTGCGCACCGTGGAGGAGCTGGTGGGCCGCACCGACCTGCTGAAACAGCGGGAACGCGCGGTAAACGGCCGGGCCGCTGCGGTGGACCTGTCCGCCGTCCTGGACAGCCCTTACATCGGGGAGGGATATAAAACCCATTTTGACCCCGCTGACGGGTATGATTTCAAGCTGGAAGAGACGGTGGACCAGTCTGTGCTGCTGGCCAAGCTGGGAAGCGCGCTGAAAAAGGGCCGGAAATGCCAGATCTCCCTGCCCGTCACCTCCACCCACCGGGCGGTGGGCACCCTGTTCGGCTCGGAGATCACCCGCCTCCACGGCGGCGGGCTGGAGGAGGACGCCGTCACGGTCCGCTGTACCGGCGGCGGGGGCCAGTCCTTCGGCGCGTTCATTCCCAGGGGGCTGACCCTGGAGCTGGAAGGGGACGCCAACGACTACTTCGGCAAGGGGCTGTCCGGCGGCAAGCTGGCGGTGTACCCGCCCAAGACAGCGACATTCACGGCGGATGAGAACATCATCATCGGCAATGTGGCCCTGTATGGCGCCACCTCCGGAAAAGCCTTTATCGCGGGCCGGGCCGGAGAGCGGTTCTGTGTGCGCAATTCCGGAGCGGCGGCTGTGGTGGAGGGCGTGGGCGACCACGGCTGCGAATACATGACCGGGGGCCGGGTGGTGGTGCTGGGGGAGACGGGCAAAAATTTTGCCGCGGGCATGAGCGGTGGCGTGGCCTACGTCTGGGACCCTCGGCGGGACCTGTACCTGCGCTTGAACAAGGATTTGGTATCCCTGGAGCCGGTGGCGGAAACCCGGGATCTGGAGGAACTGCGGGACCTGATCGCCGAGCATGTTCAGGCCACCGGCTCGGAGAGGGGCCGGGCCATTCTGACGGATTTTGAATACAGCGCGGCAAATTTCAAAAAGATATTACCACGGGATTACGCCAAAATGCTCCAGGCCATCGCCCAACGGGAGGGGCAGGGCATGGGCCGGGACGAGGCGGAGCTGGAGGCGTTCTACGCCGTGACGGGAGGCGCGCGATAATGGGAAAGCCCACAGGATTTTTAGAATACAGCCGTCAGAGTAACCCCGGCCAGCCGCCTTTGGAGCGCATCCGCCACTGGGACGAGTTCCACGCCGTGCTCCCGGAGGAGGAGCGCCGCCGTCAGGCGGCCCGGTGTATGGAGTGCGGCGTGCCCTTCTGCCAGTCCGGGGTGGAGCTGGGGGGCATGGTCATCGGGTGCCCTCTCCACAATCTGGCGCCGGAGTGGAACGATCTGATCTATACCGGAAACCTGGACCAGGCCCTGGCCAGGCTCACCAAGACCAACAGCTTCCCTGAGTTTACCGGGAGGGTGTGCCCCGCCCTGTGCGAGGCGGCGTGCACCTGCGGCCTCAGCGGCGACCCGGTGACAGTGAAGGAAAACGAGCTGGCCATCATCGAGGCGGGCTTTGCCTCGGGGGCCATAAGGCCCCGGCCGCCCAAGGTCCGCACGGGAAAACGGGTGGCGGTGGTGGGGTCCGGCCCCGCCGGCCTTGCCGCCGCCCAGCAGCTCAACCGCCGGGGCCACGCCGTCACGATCTTCGAGCGGGAGGACCGGGCGGGAGGCCTGCTGATGTACGGCATCCCCAACATGAAGCTGGAAAAGCGGATCGTTCAGCGCCGGGTGGAGCTGATGGCGGCGGAGGGGGTGGAGTTCCGTACAGGCTGTGACGTGGGCCGGGATCTCCCCGCCCAGGCGCTTTTGGAGGAGTACGACGCGGTCGTCCTGTGCTGTGGGGCGAAAAACCCCCGCCCCCTGCCTCCGGCAGAGGGGATCCCGGGCGCGTATTTCGCCGTGGACTACCTCACCGCCGCCGCAAAGGCCCTGCTGGACGGCGCCCCTCCCATCGACGCCGCCGGGAAGGACGTGGTCATCGTAGGGGGCGGCGACACCGGCAATGACTGTGTGGGCGCCGCCATCCGCCAAGGGTGCCGGTCCGTCATCCAGCTGGAGATGATGCCCCGGCTCCCGGCGGCGCGGGCCGGGGATAACCCCTGGCCCCAGTGGCCCCGGGTGTGCAAGACCGATTACGGCCAGGAGGAGGCCGCCGCCCTGTTCGGGGCCGACCCCCGGCGATATCAGACCACGGTGAAGGAGTGCCGGACCGATGAGGCCGGGGCGCTGTCCGCCGTCGTCACCGTCCGCCTGGAGCCGAAGGAGGAGGACGGGCGGCGCTTCATGGCCCAGGTCCCTGACTCGGAGGAAGAGCTGCCCTGCCAGCTTTTGCTCATCGCGGCGGGCTTCCTGGGCCCCGAGGACTATGCCGCCGACGCCTTCGGCCTGAGCCGGAACGGGCGGTCCAATGTGTCCACCGCCCCGGACAGCCACGCCACTGGAGTGCCCAAGGTGTTTGCCGCCGGGGATATGCGACGGGGGCAGTCCTTGGTGGTGTGGGCCATCGCCGAGGGCCGGGCCGTCGCGCGGGAGGCGGACGAGTACCTGATGGGCTACAGCAATTTGAACTGAGCGCCTAAAAAATTCGCAGGACAAACCGCTTATATTTTCGTTTTGTGGGTAAAAACATTTGTGATTCCTGCCAAAAATGAATTTTGTTAGTTGACATCTTGCAAAAATGGAGCTATACTCCCCCCATCAGGCAAAGGCGCCGGAGAGCTTCATCGCTCCCGGCGCCTTTCCTGTTTCACGGGAGAGGCCATGCCCGAAAAACACAGCGGGTGGGGCCTGACCTGATCTTGAGGGAGGAATTGCAATGGATATGTCAGTATGGTATCTGGTGGGCGCTATTTTGGTGTTCTTCATGCAGTGCGGGTTTGCCGCCGTGGAGGCTGGCTTCACCCGGGCCAAGAACGCGGGGAACATCATCATGAAAAACCTGATGGACTTCTGCATCGGCACAGTGGTGTTCATGGCTCTGGGCTATGGCATCATGAACAGCGGGAATTACTTCTTCGGACTCATCGGCCGGCCGGAATATCAGATGTTCACCGACTTCTACGCCTTTGACTGGTCCAACTTCTTTTTCCAGCTGGTGTTCTGCGCCACCGCCGCCACCATCGTGTCCGGGGCCATGGCGGAGCGCACCAAGTTTTCCAGCTACTGCATCTACTCCGCCGTGATCTCCGCCGTGGTCTACCCCATCGAGGCGGGCTGGGTGTGGAACGCCCAGGGCTGGCTGGCACGTATGGGCTTCATCGACTTCGCCGGGTCCGCCGTCATCCACATGGTGGGGGGCATCTCCGGGCTGATCGGGGCCGTCCTGCTGGGGGCCCGCATCGGCAAGTATGACGGGAAGGGCAGGTCCCGGGCCATCCTGGGCCACAACATCCCCCTGGCCGCCATGGGCACCTTCATCCTGTGGTTCTGCTGGTATGGCTTCAACGGCGCGGCGGCGTCGGATACCGCCCAGCTGGCCCAGATCCTGGGCAGCACCACCATTGCCCCCGCCGTGGCCACGGTGGCCTGTATGCTGTTCACCTGGATCAAAAACGGCAAGCCGGACGTGGGCATGTGCCTGAATGCCCCCCTGGCGGGGCTGGTGGGCATCACCGCGGGCTGCGCCAGCCTGGACGCCCTGGGCTCCGCCGTGGTGGGCTTGGTCACCGGCATCCTGGTGGTACTTATTGTGGAGGTGGTGGACACCAGGCTCCACATCGACGACCCGGTGGGCGCGGTGGCGGTCCACGGCGGCTGCGGCCTGACGGGCACGGTACTCACCGGCCTGCTGGCCACTGACGGCGGGCTGCTCTACGGCGGCGGCTTCCGCCAGCTGGGGGTGCAGTGCCTGGGGGTGCTGGCCATCGCCGCCTACACCGTAGTGACCATGACCATTGTGTTCCAGCTCATCAAGCACACCAACGGCCTGCGGGTGTCCGCCGAGGAGGAGATCGCCGGACTGGATTCCACCGAGCACGGCCTGCCCTCCGCCTACGCCGACTTCATGCCCACCACCACCCTGACGGCAATGCCCGGGGCCAACGCCTTCCCCGAGCCGGTGGCGGCCAGGAGCGGCAAGAGCGTGGACGAGACGGTGCCCGTCCAGGTCATGTCCCAGCCCATGCCCGCGTCCGACGTGAAGCTGTCCAAGGTGACGGTGGTGTGCTCTCAGGCCAAGTTTGAGCAGCTCAAGTCCGCCATGAACGACATCGGCGTCACCGGCATGACCGTCACCCAGGTGCTGGGCTGCGGCATCCAAAAGGGCCGCACGGAGTATTACCGGGGCGTTCCCCTGTCCATGAACCTGCTGCCCAAGCTCCAGGTGGACATGGTGGTGTCCAAGGTCCCGGTGGCCCAGGTGGTGGACGCCGCCCGGAAGGCGCTGTACACCGGCCATATCGGGGACGGAAAGATCTTCGTCTACGGCGTGGAGCAGGCTGTCAAGGTCCGTACCAATGAGCGGGGCTACGACGCCCTCCAGGGAGAGGAATAAAGAATACCCCAGGGCAAGGGCTGGTTCCCTTGCCCTGAGGGCGTTGACACAAGGGAGTGTTACCATGGAGCTTCATGAGGAGTGCGGCGTGTTCGGCGTCTATGACCCAGCCGGAGACTGCGCCCGCACCGCCTATTATGGCCTGTACGCCCTCCAGCACCGGGGGCAGGAGGCCTGCGGCATCGCCGCCATCAACGACCGGGAGCTGTCCTATCACAAGGACGCGGGACTGGTGGGTGAGGTGTTCCACAAGGCGGTCCTGGACCGGCTGAACGGGACCATGGCGGTGGGCCATGTGCGCTATTCCACCACGGGCGGGACCCGCCGGGAGAACGCCCAGCCTCTGACGCTGAGGTACGTCAAGGGCACCCTGGCCCTGGCCCACAACGGCAATCTGCCCCACGCGGACCAGCTGCGCGCACGATTCGAGTACCAGGGGGCCATCTTCCAGACCACCAGCGACTCCGAGCTCATCGCCTACGCCATCGCCCAGGCCCGGCTGCGCTGTCCCTCGGTGGAGGAGGCGGTGCGCCGGGCGCTGGCAGGGCTGCGGGGGGCCTGGTCCCTCATCGTCATGTCGCCCCGGAAGCTGGTGGCCGCCCGGGACCCTTGGGGCTTCCGGCCCCTGTGCATGGGCCGCCGGGGAGAGGTCGTGGTGTTCGCCTCCGAGAGCTGCGCTCTGGACGCGGTGGGGGCCCGGTTCGAGCGGGAACTGGGGCCCGGCGAGATCGTGGCGGTGGAGGACGGGCAGGTGCGCACTGTCCAGCCTCCATCGGCGGGCGGCGGACACCTGTGCATTTTTGAGTACATCTACTTTGCCCGGCCCGACTCCGCCATCTGCGGCCAGAGCGTCCATCAGGCCCGGCTTCGGGCGGGGCGGTTCCTGGCCCAAGAGCACCCGGCGGAGGCCGATGTTGTGATCGGTGTGCCCGACTCCGGGCTGGACGCCGCCCTGGGCTATGCGGAAGCGTCCGGCATCCCCTACGGGGTGGGGCTGGTGAAAAACCGCTATATCGGCCGTACCTTCATCACCCCCGGCCAGGGCCGCCGGGAGCAGGCGGTGCGCATCAAGCTGGGGGCGCTGAGAAGCTGCGTGGAGGGGAAACGGGTGGTGATGGTGGACGATTCTATTGTCCGGGGCACCACCTCCCGGCAGATCGTGTCCCTGCTGCGGGAGGCGGGGGCTGCGGAGGTGCATCTGCGTTCCTCCGCGCCGCCCTTTACAGCTCCCTGCTATTTTGGCACGGATATCCCAGACAAGGAGGAGCTGATCGCCTGCCGCTGTTCGGTGGAAGAGATCAGGGCGCGGACCGGGGCGGACAGCCTGGGCTTTTTGAGCCTGGACGCGCTGAAGCGCATTGCCCCGGACGCCGCCTGCGGCTTCTGCGACGGGTGCTTTACGGGAAAGTACCCCATGCCCCTGTGACCCAGGGAACAATAAAAGGCCCATGGCTCCGGCGGGAGCCGGGAGGGCGGAAAGAGGAGACATATGTGCTCGATCATCGGTTATTGCGGCCCTGTGGCCGATCTTGGCGCCTTTCAGCGGGGCTTTGGCCGCACCGTCAGCCGCGGCCCGGACGACAGCCGGGTGCTCCGGGCCGGAGACGGCCTGTTGGGCTTCCACCGGCTGTCCATCATGGGCCTCACCCCCGAGGGGATGCAGCCCTTTGAGCAGGAGGGCAGCTGCTGTGTGTGCAACGGCGAGATCTATGGCTTTGAGCGGCTCAGGAAGATACTGGAGGGGAAAGGCTATGCGTTTCGGAGCGGGTCCGACTGCGAGATCCTGCTCCCCCTGTACCGGGAGTATGGCACGGCTATGTTTGCCATGTTGGACGCGGAGTTTGCCTGCGTCATCTATGACGGCGCGGCGGGGGAGTTCATCGCCGCACGGGACCCCATCGGCATCCGGCCCCTCTATTACGGGCATGACCGCAGCGGATCCGCCGTCTTTGCCAGTGAGCCAAAGAACCTGGTGGGGATCGTGGAGCACATCCTGCCGTTCCCGCCGGGACACTATTACAAGGACGGCAGATTTGTGTGCTACCGGGACATTGCCCAGGTGGAGCGCGTCTGCCGGGACGGCATGGACGCTATCTGCGCCAGCATCCGGGAAAAGCTCATCGCCGGAGTGGAAAAGCGGCTGGTCGCCGACGCCAAGGTGGGCTTTCTCCTGTCCGGCGGGCTGGACTCATCCCTGGTGTGCGCCATCGCCGCCAGGCGGAGCCGTGCCCCGATCCGCACCTTCGCCATCGGCATGGACACCGACGCCATCGACCTGAAATACGCCCGCCAGGTGGCGGACTACATCGGCAGCGACCACACGGAGGTCATCATCACCCGTCAGGATGTGCTGGACAGCCTGGAGACGGTGGTGGAGCTGCTGGGCACCTATGACATCACCACCATCCGGGCCAGCGTTGGGATGTACCTGGTATGCAGGGCCATCCATGAGCGGACGGATATCCGGGTGATCCTCACCGGGGAGATCTCCGATGAGCTGTTCGGCTACAAGTACACCGACTACGCCCCCAACCCACGGGCCTTCCAGGAGGAGGCGGAGAAGCGGCTCCGGGAGCTGCATATGTACGATGTGCTCCGGGCGGACCGGTGTATCTCGGTGAACTCCCTGGAGGCCCGGGTGCCCTTCGGCGACCTGGACTTTGTGGAGTATGTCATGTCCATCGATCCGGAGAAAAAGCTGAACAAATACGGCATGGGCAAATATCTCCTGCGCAAAGCTTTTGAAGGAGACTGGCTCCCCGAGGGTATCCTGTGGCGGGAAAAGGCGGCCTTCTCCGACGCGGTGGGCCACTCCCTGGTGGACGACCTGAAGGAGTACGCCGGGGGGCGGTACACCGACGGGGAATTCGACGAGCGGCGGCGGAAGTACGATCATGCCCGTCCCTTCACCAAGGAGTCCCTGCTCTACCGGGAGCTCTTCGAGAACTATTACCCAGGCCAGAGCCGGATGGTGGCGGATTTCTGGATGCCCAACAGGGACTGGGAGGGCTGCGATGTGGACGACCCCTCCGCCCGGGTGCTGGCAAACTATGGAGACAGCGGGGTGTGACGATGCAGACCATTTTGATTCTTGATTTTGGCGGCCAGTATGGCCAGCTCATTGCCCGGCGTGTGCGGGAGTGTGATGTCTACTGCGAGATCAAGCCCTGGACCACCCCACTTGCCCAGATGAGGGCCATGGACCCCATCGGTATTATCTTTACCGGCGGTCCAGGGTCTGTCTATCTGGACGGCGCCCCGTGTGTAGACCCGGCGATTTTTACTTGGGGTGTGCCCATTTTGGGGATCTGCTACGGATGCCAGCTTATGGCACAGTCCCTGGGGGGACGGGTGATCTCCGCCCAGGAGGACACGGCCCGGGAGTACGGGGAGTCCCGCACTTATTACGATGTCTCCTGCAAACTGTTCCAGCGGCTGCCCGTCCAGAGCGTGTCCTGGATGAGCCACAGCGACTACATAGACCAGGTTCCAGAGGGCTTTGTCTCGACCGCCCATACCGACACCTGCCCCAGCGCCGCCATTGCCGATGAGCGCCGAGGGTTTTATGGGGTACAGTTTCACCCGGAGGTTGGTCATACGGAGCACGGCATAGATATGATCCGTAACTTCTTGTTTGATATCTGCCGGGCCAAGGGCAGCTGGACCATGGGGAACTATAAAAACGCCGTTATCGCGGGGCTGCGTGAGAAAATTGGCACGGGAAACGTCCTGCTGGCCCTGTCCGGCGGTGTGGATTCATCGGTGGCCGCCGCCCTGCTGGCGGAGGCGGTGGGACCACAGCTCACCTGTGTCTTTGTGGATCACGGCCTTATGCGCCAAAAGGAAGCGGATGAAGTGGAACGGTCTTTCGCTCCCTGGGACATAGATTTTGTCCGGGTGGACGCCGAAGAACGCTTCCTGTCCAGGCTGGCCGGGGTGGAGGATCCGGAGCGAAAGCGGAAAATTGTGGGAGATGAGTTTATCCGGGTTTTCGAGGAAGAGGCCCAAAAGCTGGGGAAGGTGAAGTTCCTGGCCCAAGGCACCATCTACCCTGATGTGATCGAGTCAGGCGCGGGAAGTGCCGCCGTTATCAAGAGCCACCACAATGTGGGTGGTCTGCCCGGCCATGTGGAGTTTGATGAGATTGTGGAGCCTCTGCGGATGCTTTTTAAGGATGAGGTGCGTCGGTTGGGCCGGGAGCTGAACCTGCCCGAGTACCTGGTATCCCGCCAGCCCTTCCCCGGTCCTGGGCTGGCCATCCGCATCATCGGTGAGGTGACAAAGGAGAAAGCGGATACTTTGCGCCGGGCCGATTTTATCTTCCGGGATGAAGTGGCCCGGGCCGGTGAGGACAAAAATCTCAGCCAGTATTTTGCGGTTTTGACCAATACCCGCTCGGTAGGGGTGATGGGGGACAGGCGTACCTATGATTACACCCTGGCGCTTCGGGCGGTGACCACCTCTGACTTCATGACGGCCAGCTGGGCACGGATACCCTATCCGCTGCTGGACAGGGTATCCACCCGGATCATCAACGAGGTGGAAGGAATCAGCCGCATTACCTATGACATTACCAATAAACCTCCGGCTACGGTGGAGTGGGAGTGAATTTGTATGACAAAGTATATTTTTGTCACTGGCGGGGTGGTGTCCGGGCTGGGCAAGGGCATCACGGCGGCGTCCCTGGGCCGACTTTTGAAGCAGCGGGGGCTGCGGGTGCGGGTGCAGAAGCTGGACCCCTACCTCAATGTGGACCCGGGCACCATGTCCCCCTACCAGCATGGGGAGGTGTTCGTCACCGACGACGGGGCGGAGACCGACCTGGATTTGGGCCACTACGAGCGGTTCATCGACGAAAACCTCACCGTGAACTCCTCGGTGTCCGCCGGGCGGGTCTACTGGAACGTCCTCAACCGGGAGCGGGAGGGGGACTATTTAGGGGGCACGGTGCAGATCATCCCCCATATCACCGACGAGATCAAGCGGCACATCTACTCCCTGGAGGGAGAGGACGCCGACGCGGCCATTGTGGAGATCGGCGGCACCGTGGGCGACATCGAGAGTCAGCCCTTTTTGGAGGCCATCCGGCAGGTGGCTGCCGAGCGGGGGCGGCAGAACGTGATGTTCATCCATGTGTCCCTCATCGTGTCCATCCCCGGCTCCGGGGAGCTGAAGTCCAAGCCCACCCAGCACTCCGCCAAGGAGCTGCTCAGCCTGGGCATTCAGCCCGATGTGATCATGTGCCGCAGCGATTCCCCCATCCCCCGGGACATTCTGGATAAGATCTCCTTGTTTTGCAATATTCCGGCGGACCACGCCATCCCCAACCTGACGGCGGACCTGCTGTACGAGGTGCCCCTGATGCTGGAGCGGGAGGGGTTGGCGGACGTGGTGGTGCGGCGGCTGGGGCTGATCTGCCACGCGCCGGACCTCACCGAGTGGACCGCCATGGTCCACCGGGCCAAGCATCCCGCGGGAGCCGTCACCATCGCCCTGGTAGGCAAGTACGTGGGGCTCCACGACGCATATCTGTCGGTGGCGGAGGCGCTGACCCACGGGGGTATCGAAAATGGCGTCTCGGTGGACATCCGCTGGGTCAATTCCGAGGAGGTCACGGCGGGTACGGCAGACCGCCTGCTGTCGGGTGTTCATGGAATTTTGGTGCCCGGCGGCTTCGGGGGCCGGGGCGTGGAGGGCAAAATCGAGGCCATCCGACACGCCCGGGAAAACAAGGTCCCCTTCCTGGGTATCTGCCTGGGGATGCAGCTGGCGGTGGTGGAGTTCGCCCGAAATGTGTGCGGGCTGGCGGGCGCCCACTCCGCCGAGCTGGACCCCCAAACGCCCCACCCCGTCATCGACCTGATGCCCAATCAGGTGGGGGTGACGGCCAAGGGCGGCACCATGCGGCTGGGAAGCTACCCCTGCCGGTTAAAGGAGGGCTCCCTGGCCGCGGCTGTCTACGGCACGCGGGAGATCAGCGAGCGCCACCGCCACCGCTACGAGTTCAACAACGACTACCGGGAGCGGCTGGAACAGGCGGGACTGGTTTTGTCCGGCCTGTCCCCGGACGGGCGGCTGGTGGAGGTTATCGAGCTGCCGGATCACCCCTGGTTCGCGGCGGGGCAGTTCCACCCGGAGCTGAAGTCCCGGCCCAACCGGGCCCACCCGCTGTTTCGGGAGTTCGTGGCAGCGTCGATGGAGCGGAAACGCAAGGCCGATTCCGAAATTTGAGATACATGGAGGAAAGAGAATGGAAAAGCAGACATTACTTTATGAGGGAAAGGCAAAAAGGGTCTATGCGACCCAAGATCCCGAACTGCTCATCGTGTCCTATAAAGACGACGCCACCGCGTTCAATGGAGCGAAAAAGGGGACCATCCAGGGAAAGGGAGTCATCAATAACCAAATGAGCAATCTGCTGATGGCGCGGCTGGAAAGACAGGGGGTCCCCACTCACTTTGTCCGGGAGCTGGGCCCTCGGGAAACGTTGGTGAAGCGGGTCTCCATTGTGCCGCTGGAGGTCATTGTGCGAAATTTGGCGGCGGGCTCCTTCTCCAAGCGATACGGTGTGGAGGAAGGGACGGCCTTTGATGAGCCGACTCTGGAATTTTCCTACAAAAATGACGAACTGGGTGACCCGCTGCTCAATGATGACCACGCGGCGGCATTGAAGCTGGCCACACGGGCGGAGCTGGCCCTGATCCGGGGCTATGCTTTTCAAATCAACCGGCTGCTCAGGGAGATTTGGGCGGACAGGGGCGTCATTCTGGTAGACTTCAAAGTGGAGTTCGGCCGTCTGCCCGATGGGACCATCGTGCTGGCGGATGAGATCAGTCCCGATACCTGCCGCCTGTGGGACGCCAAAACACGGGAAAAGCTGGACAAGGACCGCTTCCGCCGGGACCTGGGCGGAGTGGAAGATGCCTACCGCCGGGTGATGGAGCGGCTGCGCGGCAGTTTTTGACGGAGACATAGCGCGGCCGGGAATGGCTGCGGCGGCAGGACGAGGGCGGACGGCGCTCCGCAGGTGGGCCGCAGACAGGGCCGGCAGATGACATTGACCCGTGCAGTTATTGGCTGCACGGGTCGTCTATATTTTTACAATGACGTAAAAATAATGGTTGACATTTCTATGCCTTTGTAGTAGGATTGGATCATCCACAGTGGACGCACTGGGACAGGAGGGTGACTATATGGATCGATCCAAAAAAATGTCTGAAACAGAAGCTGAGATCATGGAGGTGCTGTGGAACTCCGAAGCGCCCATGTCGGCGGCTGAACTGATAGGGCATTTTGCCGAGCAACGGGGCAAGGTCTGGAAAGCCCCCACGCTGGCCACGTTTTTGTCGCGGCTCAGTCAAAAGGGGCTGGTGGGTTCCGTTCGCAGGGGGCGGGTCCCCTATTACCACCCGATCCAGACACGGGCGGCATATCAGCAAAGCATCGCCCAGGAGTTGCTGGATACCATGTACCAGGGGTCGGTGACCAAGTTCTTTGCCGCGCTCTGCGGCGATACGCCGCTCTCCGCGAAGGACCGCGAGGAGCTGAGGGCGTGGCTGGACGAGGAGACATGAGATGGCTGTAAATTTGTTTCCTGCCGCCGTTATACTCAGCGTTACAGGTAGTGTCGGCTATATCCTGCTGAAACTGCTGGCGGCAGTCAGTGGCAATCATTTAAGCCAAAGCTGGCGCTATCATGGGATCGTAGCGGTATCTCTGCTGTTTGTTCTGCCCGTCTACAAGTTGTGGGAGTTTATCCCAGTTCCTTACAGCGTCTCGCCGCCTGTCATTTCGTTTGGCGGCGGTGTTGAACCAGCGTTCCTGCCGGGTTCTCCGGCTGGCGTGGATATGTTAACTCCACAGCCGTTACCAACTGCCGGGATCGACTGGGGGACGGTGCTTGAACGGGCCGCGGTTTTGTGGCTTTGGGTGGCCGTCAGCCTTGTCCTCTGGAATGTCTGGAGACTTCTGCGCTACCGCCGCCTGATTGAGCAGGCGGGCAACAAGGTAAACAGCCGCCTTCAACAGATTGCCGTGGAAGAAGCCCGTCTCGCTGGAATTGGCGGCGATGTTCGTTTGCTGGCCTCGCCCTTGGCGCAAAGCCCCATGCTGGTCGGATTTTTCCGCCCAACGATTTTACTGCCCTCGGAGCATCTGCCGGACGGCAACGCCCGGTTCATCCTGGCGCATGAGCTGACCCACTTCCGGCGAAAAGATCTGTGGAAGAAGCTGCTGTTCCTGATGGTGCGGTGTGCTCACTGGTTCAATCCCATCGTTTACCTGTTGAATCGGGATTTTAGCCGCTGGCTGGAAACCTCCTGCGATGAGCAGGTCGTCAGCTCCCTTGACCGTGACCAACGCAAAGAATATGGCCGCCTTCTGATCGATTACGCTCCCGCCTCTCAGTATGCAGGGCCGAAACTGTATGTTTCATTTGCCTCATGCCGATACAAACTCAAAAGGAGAATTTCGATTATGTTGAACTCTAATAAAAAGACCCGCTCCCTGCTGGGGCTGGTGCTCGCCATTGCCCTCGTCGTGGGGTGCTTGGCCACTACCGCACTGGCCGCGTCTGTTGACAACGACAACGGAACAGATGACTTTGCGCTTAGTGCGCTTAGCTTTAGGGTCGAACAGAACGATATCATCAAAGCATATAAATGTGAGGATACCGGCATGGTCACCGTTGTCGATACCTCGGACGCTGAACAAGTGACGGAATATACCTCCACGCTCGATCTTTCGACAGCGGTTCGTATGGATTTGGTCAGCGATGCCAGCGACGTGAAAACCATCAGCTGGGATGTTCCTTTCGGCGCAAAAGCTGCCGCCACGAAAGCGTGCAGCATGGAGGCTGGTGAAAAAATCAACGTCACTGTCGCAATCTCACCTGCGTCTTCCGATGTGCAGGTTGGCATTGTTGATTCCAATGGTGCTTTTCGTTATGTACTCGCTGCAAGCGGGTCTGTGAACCATGATTTTTCCATTACTGCTCATGGCGTCTACTATGTCTGCGTAGTAAACGGCAGTTCCAACGATGTGTCTGTGGCTGGATTCGTGAATTGTTGAGCCGCTGAATCATAGCGCAGGGCCCAGAGATTGTACCAGTCTCTGGGCCCTCTGCTTATGTATAGAAGATCTCCGTATTTGCAGCCTCTGCTGCGCTGCCGCGAAACGGAAGCCGTTTCGCCTTGATGGAGCCGTCTGCCGCCGTATTTTACAGGTGCCCGCGCCGGATGATCTCCGCCCGCAGCGCCGCGCCCCGGAAGAGGACCAGGGTGGACAGAAGAACCGCGCTGAAGCCAACGCATACCACCGAGGGGTAGATCATCCACAGTGCGCCGCACAGCAGGGGGATCAGGGGGAGAAAGCCGGCAAGCACGCACAGGCCCAGATAGAGACGGATCTCCCAATGCCAGACTAACAGCCGGTATTGTACCTCGGTACGAGCCCGGCTGTTTCTTTGTTCCTATACGGCTCCGCGTCCACTGCCGTGGGCCGCCCCTTCGTCTGACTTTCCTAAAAAATCAGGCAAAGGAGGCTGTCCCGTGGAACAACGAAACGATGGTCAAAACGAAGCGTTCGCCCTGTAAAACTGCTTTACAGCATATCTTCTAGCATCTCTAAAGCGAAAAAGGCGCGATCACATCCAGAAACAGCACCGCGTTAAACAGTACGAATTTTCCACCGACTTTCCAGAGACTTTACTTGCGGATGATTCTGCCCGTGACACTGTCAACGCCAATTTGAAATTGTAAGAAAACGCCGAAGAAATTTTGTCGTTTTTCGGCGGGGGGTAAGAAAACTAAGCGTTTCCTTGCTCAAAAAGAGTGT
Source organism: uncultured bacterium (assembly GCA_947364395.1). Lineage (GTDB taxonomy): Bacteria > Bacillota > Clostridia > Oscillospirales > Oscillospiraceae > Enterenecus. Next base: position 795 of record CANASS010000042.1, on the reverse strand, counting down.
TCACGATTTGCTGTTTTTGACGCATAAATTCCTTGCGTTCTTTCAGGCGGTAAGACTCACCCTTGATGTTGATAACGGTGCAGTGATGCAGGACACAATCCAGGATAGCGGAGGCGATGGTGACGTCGGCAAAGACCTCATTCCACTGGGAGAAGGTCTTGTTGGAGGTAAAGACAGTGGACGTTTTCTCATACCGTCTGGCAATGAGCTGGAAGAACAGGTTTGCACCCTGGATGTCCATGGGGAGGTAGCCGATTTCGTCAATGATGAGCATCCTGTACTTGGACAGAACCTTGAGCTTATCCGGCAGACGGTTCTCAAAGTGGGCCTTCTTGAGCTGTTCAATGAGCTGGTGGCAGTTGATGTAGTAGGTAGAGAAACGGTGCTGTGCTGCCACCAGGCCCAGGGCGGAGGCCAGATGGGTCTTGCCCACGCCGGGCGGGCCGAGGAATACTACATTCTCCCCGTTTTCCAGGAAGCGCATGGTAGCCAACTCATCGATCTGGCGCTTGTCGATGGAGGGTTGGAAAGAGAAATCGAAGTCGTCCAGGGTTTTCTTAATGGGAAAGCCAGACATCTGGATCTGCTTCTCATAGGCCCGTCTCCGCTTGGATTTGGCTTCTTCTGAGAAAATGTGATCCAAAACCTCCACAATGTTGAGCTTGTCCGCCACCGCCCGTTCCAGGTAGTTGTCCAGGATTTCCAGGGTGTTTTTCATCTTAAGGGCTTCCAGGTTTTCTCTCAGCCTGTCCATGGTAAATTCACTCATACAGCACCTCGTCATATCTGGACAAA
>CANASS010000041.1 GCA_947364395.1 uncultured bacterium | reverse complement strand
TCCCTCTTATTTTACCATATTTCTTTTGTTTTTGCTACTTTGTCAACAGACCGAATTTCGGGCGGGTTTCGATAACTTCGGCTTGCCAACAGGAACAGGCCCTGATATAATAATCATACCATGTATTATGACTTGGAAGGGAGGCTCCAGCATGTCGCTCAAAGAGAAGCTTACGTCCATCCTGTTCGGCCAGAAGCCGGAAAATCAGCCGGAGGAGGGAGAACAGCGCCCTGGACCGGCGCAGTTGGAGGCGGAGTCCCCGGAGTCCTCTCCGTTCCCGGCACAGGACCCCTCCATCATCAAGCTCCCGGGGGAGCATCCGATGCTTCAGCTCTACGGTATGCGGCGCAGGGAGGTGGGACACCTGCCCACGCCCTGGCTGTGCATGGACGAGGACGGCAATCTCCCCCCCGAGCTGATTCGCAAGGAGAAGAGCCGCCTGGAGGGCGCCCTGAAAAATGTGTCCAATTTCCGGCTCAGAGCCACCAAAAACGGCCAGAAGCAGCGAAAAAAGGGGAAGAAGGACTCAGAGGAGGAGGTCAGGGAAGAGCCCATGCCCCAGGGGCTGGACGCCATGCCCTGGTTCTTCATCTCCTCCGACAAGCTGTACGCCTGGGTCCTGGTGTTCCCCCCCACTGAGAACGGCAGGGAACTGACCCGGGACATCCTTCTGCGCACCATGGAGGAGCAGGGCATTGCCTACGGGGTGGACCAGCGCCTGGTGGACCGGCTGTCCCATGACGAGCACCGCTACTTCAGCCTGTTCCTTATCGCCCAGGGCAAGCCCGCTTTCGACGGGAAAAACGGCAATATCGTGGACAATTTCCCCCGGGTGGTGGAACGGGTGCTGGTGGTAGACGAGTACGACCAGGTGGACTACACCGCCTTGAACCTCATCCACAACGTGAAGGAGGGCCAGGAGATCTGCCGGCTGATCCGCCCCACCGAGGGCGAGCCGGGCCGCACGGTGCTGGACCAGGAGATCCCCGCCAAAAGCGGCAAGTCCGTCCCCCTGCCCAAGGGCCGCAACACCGACATCAGCGAGGACGGGGACGCCCTCATCGCCCTGTCCGCCGGCCACGTGGAGTTCACCGGCCGCAGCTTCCAGGTCAAGCCGGTATTGGACATCGACGGCAATGTGGACTTCTCCACCGGCAACATCAAATTCCTGGGCGACGTGAACATCAAGGGCGACGTACTCACCGGCTTCACCGTCCGGGCCATGGGCAGCATCTGGGTGGGCGGCGTGGTGGAGGCCGGCAGCACGGTGGAGGCCGGCGGCGACCTCACCGTGGTCAAGGGCATCCTGGGAGACGGCACCACCACCGTCCGGGCCCAGCGGTGCATCTTCTCCAAATATATCGAAAACGCCACCATCTTCGTCCGGGAGAACCTCCAGACCGACGCCATCATCAACGGCAGCATCTACTGCGACGGCGAGGTGCTGGTACGCTCCGGCCGGGGGAGCATCATGGGCGGCCGGGTGTGGGCGGCGCAGAAGGTCAGCGCCAGCAGCGTAGGTTCCAAGTCGGAGTGCCGCACCTCCATCACCCTGGGCGGCCTGCCCTGCACCAGCTTTGAACGGGAGCTGGTGCGCAAGGAGCTGAAGGAGCTGGAGATGGACCTGGAAAAGCTGGAATGTCAGCTGGACAGCCCGGTGAAGGCCAGCCTTATCAGCAAGGCCAAGGTGAAGCTGAACACGGCGGAGCTCCGCCTCCAGCAGCTGGAGGAGGACCTTGAGGAAACCAAGGAGGAGCTGCGCGGTCACGAGGAGGACGGCCGGCTGGAGTGCGGCGTGGCCTACGCCGGTACGGAAATCTGCATTGGAGACGAGATCGTCCGCCTGCGCCAGGAAAACCGCCAGTGCATCGCCAAAATGGTGTGCGGGGAAATCGTGGTGATGTAGCCGCCCGCCGCCTATTTCTGAAAATAAAGGAACGAATGAAAGAAGGGACAGCTTTATGAAAAAGAGAATCATGGTGGTGGATGACTCCCGCATGATGGCGCTCCAGATCGAAAAGCTGCTGGAGAACACCGAGTACGAGGTGGCCGCCCACTGTGAAAACGGCGAGGAGGCCATCGCCCGCTATGACGAGGTCAAGCCAGACGTGGTTACCATGGACATCATCATGCCGGGCATTGACGGGCTGGAGGCGGCCCAGGTGCTGATGTACGAGCATGACGAGGCCAGGATCATCATGATTACCTCCCTGGGCAACGACGACATGCTTCAGGAGGTGTACGGCATCGGCGCCCAGGCGGTGCTCTTCAAACCCCTCACCCGCGAGGCCCTGCTTTCCGCGCTGAAAAAGGTGCTGACCCCCCGCCCGGGCAGAACATAAAACCCTGTGTACATAACCCAAAACGGCGGGACATCCGATGTGGATGTCCCGCCGTTTTCTCTTCATCTTACCAGTCCTCGAAGTCCATCATGCTGCTCTTTTTCTGCTTCTTCTGTTTTTTCCGCTTCTGGCGGTTGATGGCGGACTCCGCCTCCTCCAGCAGCTTCTCCAGGGTTCTCACATTGATCTCTCCCTCCACCTCCACAATGCTGTACCTGAAGTTGCAGCGGTGGCTGAACACCCGCTCGTCGTCCCGCTGGAAGGCGGTGAGTATCTCCCGCAGCTTCCGCTCGATAAGGTGCTTCACATTACCGGTGAGTATGAGGCAGAACTTGTCGTCCTTAACCCGGGCGAAGGTATCGCCGCTGCGGAAGTTCTTCCGAACGATCTCCACAAAATTCTGGATGTAGGCGTCGCCCACCTTACGGCCGTAGAAGGTATTGATGTCCCCCACGCCCTCCAGGTCCAGGTAACACAGGGTCGCGTCCCGGCGCTCCCGGAGCACCTGACCCATGAATTCGTCCAGGAATTGGCGGTTGCGCACGCCGGTGTCTCCATCCTGATAGATCTCGTCATTGAGGTGCCGGGCCCGCATCTTCTCGCTGGTAACGTCCATCACGATGTGGATGCAGCAGGACCTTCCCTTCCACTCGATGGGGAAGGAGATGACGCGGTAGCACCCGCTTTTCTCCCCCTCGATCTCCCAGACCTGATAGCGCTCTGTGCCCTCCCACTCCAGCAGCTTGGGCTGGATGGGCAGGCGGTGGTCGCAGGTGTCGCAGAACGCGCCGCCCTCTCCGCCGTCCCGGCTGTGCTTGTTGCAGTGGATGATCTCCCTGGTGGTTTGGTCCACCACCAGCATCCACTCGTTCCGCTGGTCCAGCATCTCCACCAGCATCTCAGTGTAGCTGTCGATGATCTCCGCCCGCCGCTGGGCCCGCATGACCTCCTGCTTCAGCTGGGCTTCCCGCTCCCGCAGCTGCTGGATCATGTCGTTGAATACGTTTGAGAATTCCCCCAGGTGGGACACGTGCTGGGAGTAGTCCCCCTTGGTCACCTGCCCCGCCTGCCAAGTGAGGTGCTTCAGGTTGGCATGCAGGTTTTTCAGTCCGCTGTACAGGCCGCTTCCGCTCTCCGGCACAGCCTGGGACAGATCGCCCTTGGACAGCCTGACGGAGTAGTCCGCCAGCTCCTCCGCCAGGGTGTGGAAAGAGCCCAGCGCCTCCCCCAGCCCGCGGCAGGGCTGGCACAGCCGGGCCGTGTCCAGCCGGGCCTGGGCGGGGTCCTTCAAAATGCTCTCCAGATAGCCGGTGAGCTGCCGGCAGCTCTCCTCGACGCCCCATTCCTGGGGGACCTCCTGCGGCTGCTCCTGCGGGAGGCTCATGCCGTTATTTTCCAGCTCCATGTGGTCACTTACCCTTCGTTATGTTGTACTTCCGCCCGGAACCGGCACACCCGGTCCCCGGTGGCCCAGCAGTTTATTTCTATGGCGGTATAGGGCTTCTTCGTGTAGACGGTGAGCACGCCCGACAAAAATCCCTCGTCATAGTTGCACACCGTCTCCCCCAGGGCGGGCAGGCCGGAGCAGTCCGCGTCCTCCGAGATGGTGAACACGATCCTGCCTGTGTCCTCCTCCACCTCCTCCACGCGCAGCACGCCGATCTTCATCTCCTCCAGCTTTCTCTGAAGCTGAGCGATGAAATCGGACATGCCCAGCGTCAGGTCCAGATAGTTCTGGGCGAAAAAGATGCCGGACCGGTATCCGGCCCCCCGGAAAATCTCAATCTGGGCCGTTTTCCCAAACCGCTCTTCCAGTTCCTCCCTGAAAGAATATTCCAGCAGACGGTATACCTCCACAGGCAGCTCCGCGCCCAGATTCTCCCGGCCCGTCTCCCGGTAACCGAGGTATTCTGTCAGACTCAATTCAACTTTTCCGTCCATAAACTCGCCCTTTCCCATGAAGTATTTCTCATTTATCCATGTTTTTCTACTTCTTTCGCGCCCCCGCCGCAGACCGGCCCGGAGTGGAAAGCGATATTGATACATTGTACCACAAGTAAAGAAAATCTTCAATACATATTTATGACCGTTTAATTCACATTATGGCCCTGGCCGCCCCTGTAAACAATATGTGAACAACATATATTTTTCCTTGACAATGGAACCGCTGCTGGCTAATATATGTGAAGCAAATATATTTGGAGGTGATTCCATGAATGAAGACGAGCGGTTTTCCGTTCTCACCATGTTCCAGACCTTGAAAGCCAAAACCTCCCGGCTGCTGGACCCGGTGGTGCAGTCGGAGGGGATTACCATTCTCCAGACCTGTGTACTGTTCCATCTATATCAGCAGGATGCGGCGGTGGGGGACATCAGCGACCTGGCCGTCATTGACCAGGCCAACGCCTCCTCCCTATGCAAGAAGATGGAGCGGGAGGGCTACCTCACCCGAACCCGGAGCTGCCCCGACCGGCGGGTGGTGATTCTCTCCCTCACGCCCAAGGGCCGGGGGGCGGTGGAGCGGATTCAAAAGCTGCTGGACCGCTATTTGGACCTGCTGAACGCCCTGCCCAGCGACGCCAAGGAGGAGCTGGTCCGGGGTTATCTGGCGGCCAACCAAATGCTGGACTACCTGTTTGAACAAACCAAAGGAGAATAAGATCTATGTTAAAGCTATCCAACATCACCAAGCAGTACACATTGGGCGGGAACACCATCGACGCCCTGCGGGGGGTGGACCTGGAGTTCCGGGAAAACGAGTTTGTGTCCATCCTGGGCCCCTCGGGCTGCGGCAAAACCACCACTTTGAACATCATCGGCGGGCTGGACCGCTACAGCAGCGGGGACCTCATCATCAACGGGCGGTCCACCAAGGACTACAAGGACGGGGACTGGGACGCCTACCGTAACCACTCCATCGGCTTCGTGTTCCAAAGCTACAACCTGATCTCCCATCAGACGGTGCTGTCCAACGTGGAGCTGGCCCTCACCCTGGCGGGGGTGTCCAAAGCGGAGCGCCGCCGCCGGGCGGTGGAGGCCCTGGAGCGGGTGGGGCTGGGGGACCAGCTGAACAAGGTGCCCTCCCAGATGTCCGGCGGGCAGATGCAGCGGGTGGCCATCGCCCGGGCCCTCATCAACGACCCGGACATCCTGCTGGCCGACGAGCCCACCGGGGCGCTGGACTCCGAGACCTCCGTTCAGGTGATGGAGCTTTTGAAGGAGGTGGCCCAGGACCGGCTGGTCATCATGGTCACCCACAACCCGGAGCTGGCCCAGCAGTACTCCACCCGCATCATCACCCTCAAGGACGGCAGGGTAACGGGGGACTCCAACCCCTACCACACCGAGGAACAGGCCCCCGTCCTCACCGGGAAGCTGGCCAAGGCGGACAAAAAGCCCTCCATGTCCTTCCTCACCGCCCTGTCCCTGTCCCTGACCAACCTGCGCACCAAAATGGGCCGGACGGTGCTCACCGCCTTCGCCGGGTCCATCGGCATCATCGGCATCGCCCTGATCCTGGCCCTGTCCGCCGGCATCAACGACTATATCAATCAGGTCCAGGAGGACACCTTGTCCAGCTATCCCCTCACCATCCAGGCGGAGAGCACCGACATGACCGCCATGATGGCCTCCCTCATGGGGGCCCGGCGGGACCAGCTCACCGGCGAGGCGGCCCAAGGCCAGGACCCAGACCGGGTGTACGCCTCCACCGTCATGTACGATATGATGGATTCCATGCTCAACGCCGAGGTGGAGACCAACAACCTCCAGGCGTTTAAAGAGTACCTGGACAACGGGGGCGGAGGCATCAGGGATATGGCCAACGTTCACTACAGCTATGACTTCGACTTCGACATTTACACCCAGGACGAAAACGGCGACATCATCAAGTGCGACGTGATGACCCTGATGCAGGACGCCATGTCCGCCATGTACGGCGGGGACTACTCCACCTACTTTGAGCAGATGGGCTCCATGTACTCCCAGATGGACGTGTGGGAGGAGCTGCTCCCCGGGGAGGACGGCGAGCTCATCGCCCCCCAGGTCAAGGCGGACTACGAGCTGCTTTACGGCGACTGGCCCCAGGGACACGACGAGGTGATCCTGTTTGTGGACGGGAACAACGAGATCTCCGACCTGATGCTGTACGCCCTGGGGCTCATGCCCCACGACGACATGGAGGAGGCCATGGTGGCCATGTCCAAGGGGGAGACGGTTGAGCTCGGCGAGATGAGCTGGACCTATGAGGAGCTGTGCGCCCTGGGCTTCAAGCTGATTCTCCCGGCGGAATACTACCAACACGACCCGGCCTCGGACACCTATACCGACATGTCCGCCACCCGGACGGGGATGGACTTCCTCTACAACAGCGAGGATATTGGAGTGCCCCTGAAGGTGGCGGGCATCGCCCGGCCCCTGGAGGGGGGCGGCGGGATGCTGTCCGGCGGCATCGGCTACACCAGCGCCCTCACCCGGTTCGCCATCGAGACCACTGGGGACACCGAAATCCTGCAAAAGCAGCTGGACGACCCGGAGACCGACGTGATCGTCAACCTGCCCTTCCCCAAGGACACCGACGTGGAGCCCACCGATGAGGAAAAGGCCGAGGCGGTCGCCGGGCACCTGGCCGCGCTCACCGCCCAAGAGAAGGCCGCCGCCTATGTGGACGTGATGGGCCAGCCCTCCCAGGAGTACGTGGACGCGGTGGTGGACCAGCAGATGGAAGGCATGACCCGCCAGTCCATCGAAGAAATGATCGTCCAGCAGTACGCCGGAGAGATGGGGGTGGACGGGGACACCGTCCGGGGCTACATCGCCGACATGAGCGACGAGGAGCTTTTTGAGCGCACAGAGGAGGCCGTGGCCCAGGGCGTGCGGGAGCAGTACGCCGCCGGGGTGGAGGCCCGCCTGGGGGCGCTGTCCGCCGACCAGCTGGCGGCCATGCTGGACGCCGTGCTGGAGCAGGGCGCCGCCTCTGAGGAAGAGACCCCGGCGGAGCCGGAGGCCTCCCTGCCCGCCGGGATGGACCCCTCCATGGGCGGCGGGATGGCCGGCATGGGCGGAAACCCCGCCATGGGCGCGCCCAGCCCCCTCACGCCGGAGCAGTTCGTCTACCTCTACGACAACTATATGCCCCCCACCCGCTCCTCCTCCACCTATGAGGACAACCTGGACCTGCTGGGCTATGTGCGGCTGGACTCCCCCTCCTCCATCAGCATTTACGCCACCACCTTCGCCCAGAAGGACCAGATCGCCGACCTCATCAAGGAGTATAACGCCGGGGTGGAAAACGAGGAGGACGAGATCACCTACACCGACTACGTGGCCCTGCTCATGAGCTCCATCACCGGCATCATCAGCGGCATCAGCTACCTGCTCATCGCCTTCGTGTCCATCTCCCTGGTGGTGTCCTCCATCATGATCGGCATCATCACCAACATCTCCGTGCTGGAGCGCACCAAGGAGATCGGCATACTCCGGGCCGTGGGCGCCTCCAAGCGGGACGTGTCCCGGGTGTTCAACGCCGAGACCCTGATTGTGGGGCTGGCGGCGGGTGTGCTGGGCATCCTGGTCAGCGTGCTGGCCACCTTCCCCATCAACGCCGTCATCCACAGCCTGACGGGGCTGGACGACCTCACCGCCGTGCTGCCCCCTGTGGGCGGGGCCGTTCTGGTGGCCATCAGCGTGGTGCTCACCGTGTTTGCCGGTCTGGTTCCCGCCAGGGGCGCGGCCAAAAAGGACCCGGTGGAGGCGCTGCGGAGCGAATAGGAGGAGCCGCATGGAAGCCTATGACATGGATTTCTGGGACGCTCTGGATCAGCTGACCGCTGACTCTGAGATCGTCATTGACAGGCCGAAAGGAAGCGCCCACCCCAGGTTCCCCAATTTTATCTACCCGGTGGACTACGGATACCTGAAGGGCACCGCCTCCATGGACGGCGGGGGCATCGACGTATGGCTGGGTACTGGAGAACGAAAACTGGACGCCGTCATGTGCATTGTGGACCTGATGAAGCGGGATTCTGAAATCAAGCTGCTGCTGGGCTGCACCGAGGAGGAAAAGGCCGCCATATATCAGACCCACAACGAAACGCCGTATATGAAAGGCGTTCTGATCCGAAGATAAGGTTCAAAGGGCGGCTGTCTGACGACAGCCGCCCTTTCCCCTTGCAATTCCCCGCCGTTGTGATATAATTTCAGGGACATTTCCCGAGATTGGAGAATTCCTCATGGATTACTTTCACCTGTCCGCCGGACAGGACACGATGGAACACATCAGCGCCCTGGGGCTGGCCCATCTGGGCGACGGGGTGTACGAGCTGATGGTCCGCTCCTGGCTGTGCCTCCACGGCAAAGCCACCAACGCGGGACTGCATAAGGCTACGGTGAAATACGTGGCCGCCCCCGCCCAGTCCAAGCTGGTCCATGCCATCCTGCCCCTGCTCACCGAGGAAGAGCAGGGGGTCTATCGCCGGGGCCGCAACAGCCACACCGCCGCGGTCCCCAGGGGGGCCAGCGTGGGGGAGTACCACGCCGCCACGGCGCTGGAATCCCTGTTCGGCTGGCTGTACCTGCAAGGAAAGACGGACCGGCTCAACGAGCTGTTCGACGCCATGATGGAGGAGGCGAACCATGCCATTTGACTCGTCGGCACAAGCTGCACTCAGTCGCTTCCCCCCCGGGGCAAGCTCCTCCGTTTCGCTGTGCCTCCTCTCCCACGAAAGCCGGAGGGCGCTTTCGTGGGGTCCCCGAAATCTGGTTGGAAGGAATTATGAACTATGCCATTTGACGCAATTTTTATGACCGCTTTGGCCGGGGAGCTGCGGGACAAGCTGGTGGGCGGCAAGGTGGATAAGCTGTACCAGCCCGCCCGGGACGAGGCGGTGCTCCACATGCGGGCGGGCCGGGACAACGTGCGCCTGCTCCTCTCCGCCAGCCCCGCCCACCCCAGGGCCCAGCTGACAAAAGTTCCCCGGGAGAACCCGGAAACCCCTCCTATGTTCTGTATGCTGCTGCGCAAGCACTTCACCGGGGCCCGGCTGCTGGAGCTGGCCCAGCCCTCCATGGAGCGTCTGCTGGACTTCCGCTTCGAGACTCTGGACGAGCTGGGGGACCGGGTGGAGCGCCGGCTGGTGCTGGAGTGCATCGGTCGCAAGTCCAACCTCATCATGCTGGACGGCGCGGGGCGGATCACCGACTGTATGCGCCGGGCGGACGGAGACCTGTCCGTCAAGCGGCCCGTCATGCCGGGGCTGTACTATCAGCTTCCCGAGCCCACCGGGCGGCTGGACCCCGCCGCCATGGCCCCGCCGGAGCTGGAGGCCCATATCCTGGCCAGCGCCCCGGAGGGAGACGGCCAGGACAAGTGGCTGCTGGACTCCTTCAACGGCCTGTCCCCCCTCATCGCCCGGGAGCTGGTATTCCAGGGCGGGGGAACCAGGGAGGGGCTGGCGGAGCGGTTCCGCCTGCTCATGGAGCGGGTGCGGGCCGGGGATTACACCCCCACCGTTTTGATCCGGGACGGAAAGCCCATCGACTTCACCTTTATGCCGGTGCTCCAATACGGCCCCAAGGTGGAGCTGAAGCGCTACCCCGCTTTCTCCGCCCTTCTGGACGACTTCTACGAGCAGAAGGAGGCCCAGGAGCGAGTCAAGCAGCGGGGCCAGGACTTCATCCGCTCCGTCACCCAGGCCCGGAACCGGACGGCCAAGAAAATCGCCAACCAGGAGGGCGACCTGGCCAAGACCGCCGGCCGGGAACAGCTTCGCCAGTTCGGCGACATCATCACCACCAACTTCCACCAGATGAACCGGGGCCAGACCGTCCTGCGGGCTCAGAACTATTACGATTCGGAGGCCAAGGACGTGGACATCCCTCTGGACCCCCTGCTCACCCCCCAGCAAAACGCCGCCAAGTACTACAAAGACTATAAAAAGGCCCAGAAGGCGGAGGAAATGCTGGCCATCCAGCTGGAGAAAAACCGGGTGGAGCTGGACTACCTGGACAGCGTACTGCAAATGATAACCCTGTCCGAGGGAGACCGGGACCTTCAGGAGATCCGCCAGGAGCTGATGGACAACGGCTACTTGAAGCAGCACAAAAAGAAGATGACCGCCAAGGGCCGGGTGAAGGTTGTTCACGCCAAGCCCATGGAATTCAGGTCCAGCGCCGGGCTGACCATTCTGGTGGGCAAAAACAACAGCCAGAACGACCGCCTCACCCTGAAGGACGCGGATAAGCGGGATCTGTGGCTCCACGCCCAAAAACTCCACGGCTCCCACGTGATCCTCAAAACCGGCGGCGCCGAGCCGGACCAGCGCTCCCTTACCGAGGCGGCCACCCTGGCGGCCTGGTTCTCCCAAGGCCGGGAGTCGGGCCAGGTGCCGGTGGACTTCACACCCGTCAAGGTGGTGAAAAAGCCCGCCGGGGCCAAGCCGGGCTATGTGATTTACAACACCTACCGCACAGTGTATGTCACCCCCAGCGAGGAGCTGGTGCGCTCTCTGCGGGGTGGGAAAAAGGAAGGGGGCGGCGCACGCCATGACTGAACCGGCACATAGCGGGGACCTTCTCCAAAGCGTAAGGCAGACCATCCAGCAGCGGGCCCAGTCCCCCGCCCGGGCCTGGCCCCAGGTTGGCCGGGACGTTCTGCTGCTGGAGGAGGACGCTCCTGGCGGCTGCCTGCTGTTCTCCTGCCGCACGGACCAGTCCATGTCCAACCCCATGGGCATCGTCCACGGAGGCGTCACCGCCTCCCTGGTGGACACCTGCATGGGAGTCGCCTGCACCGCCCAGTCCGGCGGCCTCCCCACCCCCACCGTCACCATGACGGTGAACTACGCCCGGCCTGTCCCCCTGGACAGGGAAATCCGGGTGCGGGTCCGGACACTGCGGATCGGGTTCACCTCCGCCCAGATGAGCGCGGAAGTGTTCCTGCCGGAATGTCCGGAGGAGGCGTTGGCCACGGCCAGCGGAATATACGCCGTCAGGCGCTGAATTGGCTCCCCGCGAAGCTGAAGGCCGGCTTTGCGGGGAGCTTTTCAACCTGGGAAGGATGGGTTATTGTGTTTGACGGGAGCGGGCGGATCAGCGGCCCCCTGTAAAGGACCATGAAAAAGGACGCCCCGGCACAGCCGGGACGTCCTTTTTCAGCATCCGCGTTCAGTTTTGCAGCAGCATCCCGCTGCAGGGGGCCACCGTCACCCAGTTCCCCAGAGAAATCAGGGGTTTGTACTGGTCGGCGCTGACCCCGTCCGCCCGGATGGTCCACCGCCCGGAGGGCAGCTGGACGGCGTAATCATGCCCGGTGGCGTTGTAGATCACAAACAGCCGCTGGCCCCGGGGGCCGCCCCCCTCCACCTGGAAGGACACCACGCCCTCCCGGTACACGTTGGGCTCCACAATGCGTTTGCCCGCCTCCGGGCTCTTGTCGCACAGCCCGGGCAGGGACTTGCGCAGGCGGATCAGCTGGCGGTAGTAGCCGGTCAGCTCCCCAAAGGTCCAGGCCCGGTGCCAGTCCAGCCTGTTCACCTCCGGCGAAGACTTGTAGCTGTTGTGGTCCCCCAGCTTGGTGCGGGCGAACTCCTCCCCCGCCTGGAAGAACAGGTTCCCCTGACAGGTGAAGCAGATAAAGGCGGCCAGCCTGTTCTGGGCCAGCAGGTCCGCCCGGGAGTCCTGGTAGGAGACGGTCCCCCCGTGGCCGGGAGAGCACAGGGCCAGTTTATCCCACAGGGTGTAATTGTCGTGGGCGGACACATAGTTGATGATCTGGGAACAGGCCCGGGGCTTGAAATCCCCCACGCCCCCCGTCCAGCCGGACACGGCGCACAGGATGGTCTCCCCCAGCCCCACGCTGCCGTTGACAAAGCCGGGCTGCTCCCCGTGGAAGCAGTCGCCTTTGATGGCGTCCCGGGTGGTGTCGCAGAACATCCCAATCCGGGGGTCCAGCCGGGGAGCGTTCCCCTTCATGGCCGGGGCTGTGTCCGGCTCCATGGGGGAGTCCCCCGCCCGCCAGGGCTCGCCGTAGATCAGCTTCTCCCCCGCTCCAAACACCGCGTCCAGCGCCCGCTGGATGCGGTTCATCAGCTCCACCGTCAGCAGGCCCATCAGGTCGAAGCGGAAACCGTCGATGTGGTATTCCCGGGCCCAGTACAAGACGGAATGGAGGATGTAGTTGTCCACCATGGCCCGGCCCGCCGCGATGTCGTTGCCGCACCCAGAGCCGTTGGACAGCGAGCCGTCCTCCCAACGCCGGTAGTAGTACCCCGGCGCCGTCCGCTCCAGCCAGGAGTCGGCGGAGTAGGTGTGGTTATACACCACGTCCATCACCACCCGCAGGCCGTTTTCATGGAGGGCCTGGATCATCTCCTTGCACTCCCGGATGCGCACCGTCCCGTCCGCCGGGTCGGTGGAGTAGCTGCCCTCGGGCACGTTGTAGTTCATGGGGTCGTAGCCCCAGTTGAACTGGCTGTGGTCCCCGGTCTCGTCCACCGAACCAAAGTCGTAGATGGGCAGGAGCTGCACATGGGTCACGCCCAGCTCCCGCAGGTGCTCCACGCACAGGGGGCGGCAGCCCTTTTCATCCCGCCAGGAAAAGGCCTTGAACCTGCCCCGGTACTCCTCGGGCACGCCGCTGTCCGGGTCGTGGGAGAAGTCTTTCACGTGAAGCTCATAGATGATGTTTTCCGGGGGCAGCGGGGGCGCCGCGTCCTCGCCGAAGCCCTCCGGGTCGGTGCGGGACAGGTCCACCGCCATGCTCCGCCTGCCGTTCCGGCCGCAGGCTGCGGCGTAGGGATCGGCGGTGCGGGCGGTATTTCCCTCCACCGTCACCTCGTAGTCATAGTAGACACCGTGGAGGTCTCTCTCTATCACGCACGTCCACACCCCCCGGTCCTCCGGCTCCAGCCGCCAGTGGCCGAACCATGGCCCGGTGTCGTCCTGTTGATATAAAAACAGCTCTACGCCGGAAGCCTCCGGGCTCCACAATTTAAACACCGTCCGGTCCGGGGTGCACGTGGCCCCCAGGTCGCAGCCGTCATAGGCGTATTGCAGGTCAAACTCCTTGTCATATAGTTTTTTGTCATTGTCCACACAGATTCCCCACTGTTATAATTGGATTGGCTGAAACGCAGCGGTGTTACATTCCAGCCTAAATACTATATGTGTTTTCCTTTTGAATGTCAACTAAAAATGTTCAGTTTTCCATATATTTCTCATAATCGTCAAAAATTCCCGGCTTGACAGGCCAAACCGGGAATTTTGCATTTCCAATTATCCGCTTTTTCCCGGAAAATAGTCCTCGACGAAGCCGGACACGGTGGCCCAGTACAGCTCCGGGTTCGAGCCCACCGAGGCGGCGTGGTCCGCGCCGGGCATCCACAGGAAACGCTTGGGGCACCGGGCGGCCTGGTACAGCCTGCCCATCATGGAGGCGGGCACGAAATCGTCGTCCACGCCGTGGATGAACAGCGTGGGGGTCCTTGAGCGTGCCACCGCCTGAATGGGGGCGGCGTCCCGCAGGTCATAGCCCGCCCGCCGCAGGGCGGTCTTGCGCAGGGCGGAAAACAGCAGCCCTCCGGGCAGGGGCACGCCGCCGGATATCTTCCGCCAGCGGCCCAGGAGGTAGCGCATCTCCGCCTCAATGGAAGTGTAGGCGCAGTCGGAGACCACCCCCCGCACCTGGCGGGGCATGGCCCCTCCGGCGGCCATGAGCACGCTGGCCGCCCCCATGGACACCCCGTGGAGGAGAATCTCCGCCTCCGGGTCCTTCCGGGCGATGTAGGTGGCCCAGCCCACCACATCCAGCCGCTCGTCATAGCCCCAGCCCACATAGCCGCCCTCGCTGCTGCCGTGGCCCCTCTGGTCGGGCATGAGCACGTTCCAGCCCCGGTCATTGTACCACCGGGCAATGGCCCCTATGGACTCGTAGGTGTCCCGGTAGCCGTGGAGGCAGACGGCCCACCGGCGGCTCTCCGGCGCACCGGGCGCCACCGCCGCCCACAGGGCCAGCCCGTCGGCGGACCGGATGACGGCCTCCCGGAAGCCCGCCCGGCTCCGGGCCCAGGCCCGGCCCTGGGCCTGATAGTCGTTGACCTCCGGCTCGTCCAGCTCCCGGGCCAGGGGAATCATGAATTGATTATAGAGATAACTGCCCAGGGCAGTCCAGCCCCCGGCGGCGCCTGCGCCCGCCGCAGCCAGCCCCAGCAGTCCATAGGTGGTTTTCTTCTCCATGGCTGCCTCCCCAACTCCTTTTTTTCATCATACTCCCGCCGCGGCCCCACGTCAACGGGCAAAGTGCAAAACCTTTGCAAATCCAGGCCGGAGAAGTACCAGCGTGCAACACTTCAATGCTATGCTGTCCATTTTTCAGGGACCTTTTCCAAAATCGGCAAAAAAAATCTTCCTCTTCGCCCTTGACTTATGGAAACAGACGTGGTATCTTTAGAGAGTCAAATGAAACAACAGTTTCAATTATAAAAAGGAGGTTCGACGAATGAAACAGAGATATCAACGCAGCGGGGAACCCCTGCGAAAACGCCCTTCGGTTTTCGTGGAAAAGGGGGGAGCAAGGGAGGATAGCAAAAGTCTCCCACCCAGAGGGTAGGAGACTCAGGCGGAGCGGACTTTGCTCCGGCATGGTGGAGGAGGATGGATTCGAACCATCGAAGGCAAAGCCAGCAGATTTACAGTCTGTCCCCTTTGGCCACTTGGGTACTCCTCCGTATGCAGTTGGCGGAAAAAGGTGGAGCTGGTGGACGGATTCGAACCCCCGACCTGCTGATTACAAATCAGCTGCTCTACCAGCTGAGCTACACCAGCGTAGCAGCTTCCGCGTTCACAACGATGGTTATTATAACAGCGGGAGGTTAATTTGTCAACAGCTTTTTTAAAAAAGGCAAAAAAATAATGAGAGGATGGAAGAAAACGGCAGAAGGAAATTTTCAGGCTGCTCCGGCGGAGCAATGCCATCTGTGCCGGGGGGAGCTTTACCCTGGCGACCCATACTTTGCGCTGGAGGGCCGGGCGGTGTGCGAATACTGCCTGGGGCGGTACGCCAGGGCGTATTTCGCCGCCCATCTGCGCCGGGCGGGGCGGGGCACGCCCCAGGACCGCCCCGACATTGTTTGAGAAAAGGAGCACGAAAGACGGCATATGACCTTATACGAACTATCTCTGGAATACACCCAGACTGCGGCGGACCTGCGCCGGCGCATCGTGGAGCTGGAACAGGCGGGCAGGGAGTCCGCGGACGAGGAGCGGCGGCGCCAGCTGGAGGGGCGGGCCCGTCCCCTGCGCTCCATGTACCGGGACGTGCGGGCGGTGGCCCGCCATCTGGAGCACTATTACGAAAAGCACGCTCCCCGGCAGGCCGGGGCCGTCACATCACCGCGGCGTAAAAGGAGGACTTGACCGATGCAGACCGTTTCTTACGACAACACCTTCGGCATGGTGGATTTGGCGGTATACACCGAGCTGATGGCCCAGGACAACAAGGAGCAGATGAACCGCCTCAAGCGCAACCTGACCCACGCCCTGCGCCAGGATATCACCCAGCGCCAGCGAGAGTACATGATGCTCTACTACGGCAAAGGCATGAGCATGGAGGCCATCGCCCAGCAGTTCGGGGTGAACAAGTCCACCGTGTCCCGGACCCTGAAGCGGGGACGGCAGCGGCTGTACCGCTGTCTGCGCTACGGCGCGGCCAACCTGCTGGAGCAGGCAAATAGTTAAATATATTAAGAGTTGAAAACTGCCCCCGGCTGTGGTATGATTCCTTGAACGGCCTTAAGGAACCTCTGAATAAATCGGCAAGAGCGATTTGCGAGAGATTTTTTGCTGTTGGGGGCCCCGCAAAGCCGTCCTTTGGCTTTGCGGGGAGAGGAGGCGCAGCGTAGTGAGCGAGCTTTCGGCGTCAGCCGGAAGCGAGTGATGCGGAGCTCGCGCCGACGAAGGCGGGATTTCGCAGGAATAATTGTGTTTATTTCAAGAAATCACAACGAAGTTGTGGCGAAAAAGATCCACAAAGCGCCGCAGACGCATTTGTTCAGAGGTTCCTTAAGGAGGCCAACTAAAATAACCGAGGTCATATCATGAAGTATCAAGGGGTATTTTTCGACTTTGACTACACCCTGGGAGACTCCACCCCGGCGATTGCCGAGGGCTACCGCCTGGGCTTCGCCGCCCTGGGGCTGGACCCCCCCACGGTGGACCAAGTCCGGCCCACCATCGGCCTGACCCTGGCGGACGGGTACTCCCTTATCACCGGCGACCACGACCCGGAGCGGCAGGAGACCTTTTTCTGCACCTTCCAGGAGACGGTGGGGGTGAAGGCCCAGGGGGCCGGACGGACGCTGATGATCGAAGGCACCACCCTCTTCCCCGGCGCGGCGGATTTGCTGGAGGCGCTGAAAAGCGCGGGCGTGCGCACCGCCATCGTGTCCACCAAGCCCGGAGACACCATCCGGCGCATTTTTGAGCACCAGGACCGGCTGGACCTGCTGGACCTGGTGATCGGCGGCGACGAGGTGCAGCACTCCAAGCCGAACCCGGAGGGACTGCGGATGGCGCTGGAGCGGCTGGGCCTGGAAGCGGAGGACGTGCTGTTCTGCGGCGACACGGTCATCGACGCCGCCACCGCCCAGGCGGGGCGCTGTCAGTTCTGCGCGGTGCTCAACGGCACCACAAAGGCCCCGGCCTTTGAGCGGTTCCCGTACGTACATATCGCCCAGGACCTGGCCGAATTGAAAAGCTGGCTGGAAGTATGAAGAACGCCCCCCGGCGGAAACCGGGGGGCGGTTTTTCTTATTCCGCGGGGGAAGGCTCCGCCGACGGCGGGGCGGAGGGCGCGGAGGGAGCCGTTCCAAAGTCCTGGACGCTGAATGTGACGGTGATGGCGTAGATGTGCTCATAGCCTGTCTTGGCCAGCTCCCGGGGCATCCCGAAGTAGTCCACTTTATACATACGAAGTTCGTTTTGAGATGTGGCGATTTGGATAACCAAGGGGATTTCCTGATCCAGCTCGATGACGGTGGGGGCGGTGTCCAAGGTGGAGGTGGCAAAGGCCATGTTGGACACGTCGTCCGCCGGGGTGATCTGGAAGGAGGTGGAGATATTGTCCTGCTCCGTCTGATAGGCCAGCCGGACCCCTTCAGTCATTTTACCAAAGGTCAGGGCGATGCGGCCGCTCTCCTCGGACAGCCCGCCGCCTCCGCCGCCGGGGAGAGGGCTCCACTCGCCGTCCACCAGCTCATAGACGTTGAAGTGGAGGGATTTGGCGCCCTTGGCCTGGAAAGAGAAGATGTGGTGGGACTCCATGCCCAGGGCCAGCAGGTCGGCCAGCTTTTGTTCCTCTCCGGTAAGTTGGGCGGGGGCAATGGTCATGCCGCCATCCTTGTCCTTGTTTTTGTCCTCATTCATGCCGCATCCGGCCAGGGACAGGGCCAGCGCCGCCGCCAGGAACAGGGCGGCATACCGTTTTATCCGCATAGGGCGCACCTCCATAAAGTCATGTCGGAATCCGGGGTATTTTGTCTGTGCATCCCATCATAGCACAAAAGCGGCGGCATGTCTATGAATTGATTTTTAAGATTGAAGGGGCGGAGGGAAATCCCTCCGCCCCTCAGCCTGTCGAAAAAGTCTGCCGAGGGGCAGACTTTTTCATATATATGAGGTAA
>CANASS010000040.1 GCA_947364395.1 uncultured bacterium | reverse complement strand
CGTCTACCACTTCGCCCACATCGGCAACCTGCGCTCCTACATCATGGAGGACGTGTTGGAAAAGTTCCTGCGCTACGAGGGCTACGACGTGAACCGGGTGATGAACATCACCGACGTGGGCCACCTGGCCTCCGACGCCGACACCGGCGAGGACAAGATGCTCAAGGGGGCCAAGCGGGAGAACAAGTCCGTGATGGACATCGCCAAATTCTACACCGACGCCTTCTTCAACGACTGCGCCAAGCTGAACATCAAAACCCCCGAGGTGGTCCAGCCCGCCACCGGGCTCATTGACGAGTTCATCAAGGTGGTGTCCGCCCTCATCGACAAGGGCTCCGCCTACGTGGCCGGGGGCAACGTCTACTTCGACACCTCCGCCCTGGACCACTACTACGTGTTCAACGACCACGACGAGGAGGACCTGGCGGTGGGCGTCCGGGAAGGGGTGGAGGAGGACCAGAACAAGCGCAATAAAAACGATTTCGTCCTCTGGTTCACCAAGTCCAAGTTCGAGGATCAGGCCCTGAAATGGGACTCCCCCTGGGGGGTGGGCTACCCAGGCTGGCACATCGAGTGCTCCTGCATCTCCATGAAGTTCAACGGGGAGTATCTGGACCTCCACTGCGGCGGGGTGGACAACGCCTTTCCCCACCACACAAACGAGATCGCCCAGTCCGAAGCCTACCTGGGCCACCCCTGGTGCGCCCAGTGGTTCCACGTCCACCATCTGAACACCAACAGCGGCAAGATGTCCAAGTCCAAGGGGGAGTTTCTCACCGTCTCCCTGCTGGAGGAAAAGGGGTACGACCCCCTGGCCTACCGCTTCTTCTGCCTCCAGAGCCACTACCGCAAGGGGCTGGTGTTCTCCTGGGAAAACCTGGACAACGCCGCCGGGGCCTATAACAAGCTCATCAAGCGGGTGGCTGCCCTCACCGGGACGGACGGCCCGGTGGACGAGGAGGCGGCAAAGCAGTTTAAGGAAAAATTCCTCACCCAGGTGGGCAGTGATTTGAACACCTCCATGGGCATTACCTGCCTGTACGACGTGCTCAAGGCCCCGGTGAACGACGTGACCAAGCGGGCCGTCCTGGCCAGCTTCGACCAGGTGCTGTCCCTGTCCCTGCTGGAAAAGGCGGCGGCTCTGCGGGAAAAGGAGGCCGCCCAGGCCAAGTCCACCGCCAGCGCCGGAGGCTTCACCGTCCAGGGCGAGGGAGACCCGGCCATCGACGGGCTGGTGCTCCAGCGGGCAGAGGCCAAAAAAGCCAAAAACTTCGCCGAGGCCGACCGCATCCGGGACGAGCTGAAGGCCCAGGGCATCGAGGTCACCGACGTGCCCGGCGGGGCGGTTTGGAAGCGCGTCTAAAGAGGTAGGCAATCATGAATACGCAGGAAATTTACAGACTGATTGAAGGTTTGGAAAGCGCCGGATGGACGGCGGAAGAAATCATCAATCTGATTAAGTTCGTTGGAAGCGGCCAAGAACAGTACAGGCCAAAACCCAAAAACGTCCCGTAAATACGGAGCGGCGGCGCTTACGCGCCGCCGCCCTTTACATCTGTATCATCGTTTCCTGCTCCTTGACCGCCTCGACCATAATGCCAAAGGCCACGTCCCTCTCGTCGATGTCGGCCCACTGGTGGTGATGGTCCGATATATGAGGGATCAGCCGGTACGCTTTCCCTGGCCCCCGAATCACCTGGACCACGAAAATCAGCCTCGGATCACCCACATGAACGGAGACCAATCCATATGACGATATACCCCAAACCCCATCCTCGCCAAAGCACGCCCGGATGCCCTGGAGCAGGGTCACACCCTCCCCAATCTCCGCCTTCTTCGCCAGCCGGACAGTCTGCTTCTCCTCCCACCAGCGCATGATTGACGCGATGACCGCGATCGCCAAAGCCAAAAAGCCGGACCCGCACACGGTTACGATGTACAGCGCGGTAAAATCCGGCACCCCGACCTCCTTCCCGTCCGTTTATCCGTTTCCCTCCACAGCCTCCCCCGGGGGCTTCCGCCCCCAGGGGCCGTCAGACCGGGGGAAAACAAAAACGCTGTGCAGGTTTGACCCCACACAGCGTGAATGAGCTCTGCTCTTCATGCTCACCCGCTTCCCTAAAAAGGGCGACAACAAGCAAACGGCAAAATCCCCCTTGCGAAAGAGGACGGCTTGTCGTATAATAGAGGAGCGGTGCGGCCGGATGGCCGCTGTGTGGGTGGTTCTGGCACCCGCGCAGGCTCTCGGGTGCGCTAACACCCGGGAGCTGCCGCATTTTTGTTTTTCCATGTCGATTATACCAGAATCGAAACGATATTGCAAGAGGAAAACAAAACGCTCCCGCCTGGGCCGTCAGGCGGGGGCCGCTTTTTACAGCCCCCGGCTTGCGTCATACCAGCCCTGATTGTACATCAAACCAGCACACAGGCGGTTCAGCTTTTCATACGTGGCAATCATTTCTTCCAGGTCATGATCCTCAAAGTCCAAATTGACCCGGTTGGCCAGCCTGACACGATGCTGGTATATTTTTTCCACAAGGAACTCGATTTGATCGTTCCCGCCGGACCTCTGAACCGCACCGCCCTCTACCTCAACAAAGCCGTTCAGCAGACGGTATGCCAAATCCCGCCTTTGAGGGTCCGGCCCCTTTAACAGCTCCATGGATAAGCCCCCGTTTCACTCAGAAGGAATCATATCAGAGATTATAGCCCGAATACGGGTCATTGTCAATGGACGGGGCATTATATACGATAAGGACAGCTGAGCGGAAAGGCGGTGCGGCTGTGATCGTATATGACAGGCTCTGGACGACAATGAAGCGCCGGGGCGTTTCCCAATATCGTCTGCTCAAGGAGCACAAATTCAGCGCAGGCCAGCTGGACCGCCTGCGAAAAAATGAAAATATCAGCACCTATACCCTTAACCAGCTTTGCAAAATCCTCCGCTGCCCCGTGGAGGAGATCATGGAATATGTTGAAGAGGAAGAAAACCCGCCCCCTCCGGCGTGACGCCGGACAGGGCGGGAGTTCTGCTTTCCAAAGGAATTGTCCTTGACAAAACACGGGCGGTGGTTTATACTGAAGTGGAAGGGCTCTGCCACAAGCGGTTAGCCCTGGCGTATGGCTAAATTAGGTTAGCCGTCCGGGGCCGTCCGGGCGGCTAACACGCTTTTTGGGCTGTGGCAATCATCAGCATGAGCACGATGATAAACCAAAATACGACACGCAGGACTTGCGCCCAGCGTCCGTCTCCCATCAGCATCACCCCCTTTCCCAGGGAGTGGCTAACCGCCTATATGCAGCAGAACCCTTCTTAAATAATATTATAACATCACGCGCCGTTTTTTGTCAATTTCCGCCGCCCCAGGGGGCGGCGTTTTTGTTTTTTTAGGGAATTGCCCTTGACAAAACATAGGCGGTGGTCTATACTGAAGTCGAAGGGTTCTGCCACAAGCGGTCAGCCCTTATCTAACGGTAACTTATGTTAGCCGTCCGGGCGCATTCCGGGCGGCTAACACGCTTTTTGGGCTGTGGCAATCATCAGCATAAGCACGATGATAAACCAAAATACGACACGCAGGACTTGCGCCCAGCGTCCGTCTCCCATCAGCATCACCCCCTTTCCCAGGGAGTGGCTAACCGCCTATATGCAGCAGAACCCTTCTTAAATAATATTATAACATCACGCGCCGTTTTTTGTCAATTTCCGCCGCTCCCTGGAGCGGAGTTTTTGTTTTCAAGGGAATTGTCCTTGACAAAACACGGGCGGTGGTCTATACTGAAGTCGAAGGGCTCTGCCACAAGCGGTTAGCCCTGACTGCTAAACTAAAATGTTAGCCGTCCGGGGCTGTCCGGGCGGCTAACACGCTTTTTGGGCTGTGGCAATCATCAGCATAAGCACGATGATAAACCAAAATACGACACGCAGGACTTGCGCCCAGCGTCCGTCTCCCATCAGCATCACCCCCTTTCCCAGGGAGTGGCTAACCGCCTATATGCAGCAGAACCCTTCTTAAATAATATTATAACATCACGCGCCGTTTTTTGTCAATTTCCGCCGCCCCAGGGGGGGCGGCTTTTTTATCCCCTATCCTCCAGCGGCACAAAGGAGCGCTTGGGCATGACCGCCTTGTAGGCGGGACGGATGATCCGGCCAAAGGGGTTGTAGACCTCCTCCACCCGGTGGGCACACCAGCCCACAATGCGGGCGATGGCAAACAGCGGGGTGTACAGCTCCGGGGGAATCCCCATCATCTTGTACACCAGGCCGGAGTACATGTCCACGTTTGCGCACATGGACTTGTCCTGGCCGGTAACGGCGTGGAACAGGTCGGGGGTGAGCCGTTCCACCCTCTCAAACAGCTCAAACTCCTCCAGCATCCCCTTTTCTGCCGCCATCTTTCTGGCAAACTGCTTGAGGATGACCGCCCGGGGGTCGGACAGGGTGTAGATGGCGTGGCCCATGCCGTAGATCAGGCCCGACCCGTCTCCCGCCTCCTTTTTCAGAATCTTGGTGAGGTAGCTGGACACCTCCTGATCGTCCTTCCAGTCCTTCACGTTGGCCTCGATCTCGTCGAACATGGACATGACCCGCGTGTTGGCGCCGCCGTGCTTGGGGCCCTTCAGGGAGCCCACCGCCGCGGCGATGGCGGAATAGATGTCAGTGCCGGAGGAGGAGAGCACCCGGCAGGCGAAGGCGGAGTTGTTGCCGCCGCCGTGCTCCATGTGGAGCACCAGGCACAGGTCCAGCAAGTGGGCCTCCTCCGGGGTGAACTGGTTGTCATGGCGCACGGAGTAGAGGAAATTCTCCGCCACGGACAGATCGGACTGAGGCCGGTGCAGGTACAGGGAGCCCCGGTCGAAGTAGTGCTGCTTGGCGGCGAAGGCGTGGGCCACGATGACAGGGAACCGGGCGATGAGCCGGATGGCCTGGAGCATCTCGATGGGCAGGGTGTTGTTGTCCGGGTCGGGGTCGTAGGAGTACAGGGCCAGCACCGACCGGGCCAGCTTGTTCATCACGTCGTGGCTGGGGGCGGTGAGGATCATGTCCTCGGTGAAGTTGGGGGGGAGCTCCCGGTAGTAGGCCAGGATGTTTCGGAACTGCGCAAGCTCGTCCTTGGTAGGCAGGCCGCCGAACATCAATAGGTACGCCGTCTCCTCAAAGCCGAAGCGGCCGGCGGCGGTGAAGCCGCTGATGAGCTCCTCCACGTCGATGCCCCGGTAATACAGCTGGCCGGGGGAGGGGATCTTCTCGCCGTCCTCCACAATGTAGCCCTTCACGCTGCCGATAAGGGTGACCCCGGCCATAACGCCGGTGCCGTCGTGATTGCGCAGGCCCCGCTTCACGTCGTATTTTTCGTAATATTTGGGTGAGATCTGGGTATAACGCTTAAACTCCCCGCATATCCCTTGAATGAAATCCACCGAGCTGTTGTACTGCTCCGTGGCCTTCCTCCGCGCCTCGATCAGGTTGTCAATGATGTTCATGTTCAACTTTTCCCGCCTCCTCTAGGTGTCCGCAACGGTTGAACCTCCGCTTTTTTCCAATGGCTGTAAAGGTTATTATAACGCAATTTTCCAATTTCGTCAATGCAATTTTGTCGTGAGACTCCCTGAAAAACCAGAGGTTCTACCGCATACTCTCCCGAATTTTGAATAATTGAGGTGTTTGACTTGCGAAATCTGGACGCGTGGCGGGCGCTGCGTGCGCCCTTCCTGACAGGGCTGGCGCTGAGCGCCGCCCTGCTTTTGCTGCCCCTGACCGCCCTGGGGGAGCCCCCCGCCGGGGCGGATGCGCCGCCCAGCGCGGGGCTGCTCACCCTGCCTGCGGCGCCCACCCCGGTGCCGGCCTCCGCGCCCCCGCCGGGGGAGTGGGACGCCTCCCAGACGCTGAACCTGCTGGGCCGGGACGGGCAGGTGAGCCAGACCACTATGGGGGATTACCTGTGGGGGGTGGTGGCGGCGGAGATGCCCGCCTCCTTTGAGCCGGAGGCCCTGCGGGCCCAGGCGGTGTGCGCCCGGACCTACAGCCTGTGGAAGCTGCGGGCCAAGAGCCATGAGGAGGACGGGGCGGACATCTGCGCGGACTCCACCTGCTGTCAAGCCTATCTCTCCAAGGAGGACGCGGCCCAGCGCTGGGGGGAGGGGACCGCCTCCGCCTACACGGCAAAAATCGCCGCCGCCGTGGCGGACACCGACGGCCAGGTGCTGACCTATGAGGGCGGGCCCATCCAGGCGGTGTTTTTCTCCTCGGCGTCGGGGGCCACGGAGGACGCGGCGGCGGTATGGGGAAAGGCCCTGCCCTACCTGGTATCGGTGGACAGCCCCGAGGGGGAGGAGGTTCCCAACTACCGCTCCACCGTGACCCTGACGGCGGAGCAGGTGAAAAAGATGGCAGCCGAAGCGGGGCTGGACTGCGACCTGTCCGGGGAGCCCTCCGGCTGGTTCCAAAACCTCACCCGCACTGCCTCGGGCCGGGTAGCCTCGGTGGATCTGGGCGGGATCGCTCTGTCCGGCGGCGCGGCGCGAAGCCTGTTCGCCCTGCGCTCGGCCTGCTTTGACGTGAAGGAGCAGGAAGGGGTATTCACCTTCTCCGTCACCGGCTACGGCCACGGTGTGGGGATGAGCCAGTACGGGGCCAACGCCATGGCCAGGGAGGGCGCGGGCTGGCGGGATATCCTGACCCACTACTACACCGGAGCCCAGCTTCAGACGGGCCTTTGACGCCGGAAACACTTCCAAAAATTAAAAATTTTCAAAACGTTATCACGGGTCCCGCAGCCCGCCTTTTGCCGCCAGCGCATAAAAAAAGTCCTTTCGCGCATACTGACCACAGCTACGTAAGAAAGGCGGCGAGGACTTGCCGAAGTGGAACAAACGGTTGAGGGCGGGGGCGCTGGCCCTTCTGACCCTGGCCCTGGCGGCGGTCTCCCGCCCTCCGGCCCAAAATTCGGACCAGGAGGTCTTGGGCGCGGCCCGCATCCCCGCCGGGCCCTATGTGGCCCTTACCTTTGACGACGGCCCCAGGCCGTCCACCACCACCGTCCTCTTGGACGGGCTGGCCCGGCGGGGGGTCCACGCCACCTTTTTCGTCATCGGGGAGAACGTGGAAGGCAACGAGCTCCTGCTCCAGCGCATGGAGGGAGAGGGACACCAGATCGGCCTGCACACCTACCACCACAAGTGCCTGGACGGGCTCAACGCCGCCGGACTGTACGATGAGGTGGACAGCTTGAAGGACACCCTCACCGCCCTGCTGGGCCGGGAGTCCTTTATGCTCCGCCCGCCCTACGGCCTGATCAGCGACGCCAACCAGGCCCGGGCCGACGCACCCATCGTGCTGTGGTCGGTGGACCCGGAGGATTGGTCCGACCGAAACACCCAGCGGCAGGTCTCCGTGATCCTGGACGACGTGGAGGACGGGGACATCATTCTGCTCCACGACATCTATCCCTCCAGCGTGGAAACCGCCCTCCAGGTGGTGGACGCCCTGATGGCCCAGGGCTATCACTTTGTCACGGTGGAGCAGCTCTTCGCCATCCGGGACAAGACCCCGGAGAACGGAACCATATACCGCCAGCTGCCGCCAACGGCGGAATAGGCGCAAAAAGCCCCCTGGCCAGCGGCCAGGGGGCTCTTCTCAACTCGCTTAGTCCTCCTCGGAGCCGTCGTCCTCGTCCTCAAAGGACAGGGCGAACTTGCCGCCGCACACGGGGCAGTCCACCACCCCGGCGGCCAGGGCCTCGTCGTCCACCACCAGGTCCTCCCCGCAGGTGGGACAGGGGATCTCAAAGAAATCCTCCTCGTCCTCCCCATCGAAGCCGTCCTCCCGGTCCTCTTCCTCGTCCTCGAACACGGCCTCCTCCAGCTCGGACACGGTATCCTCCAGGATGTCCAGCTCCTGGTCGAACTGGTCCATGGCGGCGTCCATGCCGTCCAGCTGCTGGCCCACCTCCCGGAGCACATCCAGAACCTCGGAGAGGATGCGGGCCTCGCCGGACTTTTCCGTGTCCAGCTTCAGGCCGTCGAACAAGCCCTGAATATAGGCCACCTTCTCAGAAATGGTCATAATAGTCTCCTTCCAGCGGCACAATCAACCCAAAGTTTAAACGTTCCCTTTTGCTTCCTTGCTTCTGTTCAAAGAACCAGGAAGCCGCCGGAGGCATTAGCCCTTGCACCGCTCCAGATACTCCCCGGTGCGGGTGTCGATGCGGATCTTATCGCCGGGGTTGATAAACAGGGGCACCTTGATCTCCGCGCCGGTCTCCAGAATGGCGGGCTTGGTTACGTTGGTGGCGGTGTCGCCCTTGACGCCGGGGTCGGACTCGGTGACCTCCAGCTCCACAAAGTTGGGGGGCTCCACGCCGAACACGCTGCCCTTGTAGGACATGATCTTGCACACCATGTTCTCCTTGACAAACTTGAAGCTGTCCCCCAGCACGTCCTTGTTGATGGGCACCAGTTCGTAGGACTCCGGGTCCATGAAGTAGTACAGGTCGCCGTCGTTGTAGCTGTACTCCATGTCCTTGCGGTCCACGAAAGCCTCTTCAAACTTGGCGGTGGGGTTGAAGGAGGTCTCGGTGACGGCGCCGGTGACCACATTTCTCATCTTGGTGCGCACGAAAGCGGCGCCCTTGCCGGGCTTCACGTGCTGGAATTCCACGACCTGCATCACCTTGCCGTCCATCTCAAAGGTTTTTCCGTTGCGGAACTCGCCTGCTGTAATCATTGCCATTGGTATCGTCCTCCAATATCGAAAATTTCAGGTTTTGTATAGAAATTAAGTCAATGTATTATACCCTATATCCCGACGGATTGCAAGAGCTTTTCACCATAGGCCGCACGATTTCCTCTACGCAGGCTTCACAGGCGGCGCATTGCCGTTCTCCAGCGCCTGGAACGCGCCCCGGGAGCAAACCGCCGTGGCCGCCGCGGCCCCCGCCGCCCCCAGCAGCACCGCCCAAGGCGGACAGCACTCAAACAGCGCCCCGTAGACCGCCTGGCCCAGGGGGGACGCGCAGTTGGTCACCGCCATGATGAAGGCCATCACCTTGCCCAGCAGGTCCGGGGGCGTCTGCCGCTGGACCGCGGCGCTGAGGACGACCACCAGCAGGGTGGACAGCACCATGATGGCAAAGCTCATGGCCGTCACCATCCACCACGCGGCGGAGGCATCCGCCCCGGGCAGCAGGGCCGCCCCCATCCCCACCGCCGTCAGGCTGGCCGCCAGCAGCAGGGCGCTGCCCCGGCGGAGCCGGAGGCGTTCTCCCAGGAGGGCTGCCAGCACACCGCCAAAAAGCCCGCCCAGCCCCATAGCCGCCTGCGTAACGCCCAGGCGCAGGTCGCTCATGCCCAGCACCTGGACCACCGCCACCGGGATGCCCACAATCAGCGCGGCGGACAGCACCAGGTTAAAAAGAGCCAGCACCGTCATGACGGACAGGAACACCGGCTTCTCCCGTCGGATAAACCGCCAGCTCTCCCCCAGGTCCCGCCCCGCCGTGGCCAGCACGCCCCCCGCAGCGGCCCGGGGGCTGTGAGGTATGCGGATAAACAGCTCCATCACGGCGGACAGGAAGAAACAGCCCACGCTCACCCACAAAATGGGCCGGATGCCAAAGGCCCCGAACAGCACGCCGCCCGCCACCGGTCCCAGCAGGCCGGACAGGGTGCCGACCATGTTGATGACGGCGTTGCCGCTGGTGAGCTGCCCCTCCCCCACCAGCAGGGGGATGCTGGCCTGAACGGCGGGCTGGTAAGCCCCCGCGATGCCGTACAGCAGCATGAGGCAGGCCACCATCAAAGGAACCAGGGACGCCCGCCCCAGCAGCAGGGTGAAGGCCAGAACCAGCCCCGCCGTGGAGAAATCCAGCGCCACCATGATATTCCGCTTGTTCACCCGATCCGCCACCACGCCGCCAATGGGGGAGCACAGCACAGCGGGGATGAAGGCCGCCGCTCCCACCGCCCCCAGCAGGGCGGGAGACCCGGTCTGCCGCAGCAGGTACAGGGGCAGGGCAAAGCGCAGGATGGCGTTGCCGAACAGGGAGATGATCTGCCCGATCACCACCAGGGTGAAGTCCCGGCTGAACAGGGGTTTTTGATTTGAACTCATGTGTTTTCCTCCTTTATAAACCGACCGTCGGTTTTTATGTTTTCAAAAAGAATCCGCCCTCACAGGGCAGTTTCTTTTCAGCCGCTCTCTCCCCCGCCCAAAGGCAGATGCTGGGCCATTTTCGCATACCCCATCAAGGTATCCACGATCTCCTGGTCAATGAGCCCGTCGATACCGAAAGAGCAGAAGAGCTGGTTATACACGGCGCACCGGTCCCTAATTTCCTCTGGGGTGGTGGGTTGGACGATGGGGTTGATCCATCCATCGGACAGCAGGATCATGGCCTCAGCCAGCGCCCGGGGCTGGCCGGCGCGGATGGAACCGTCCGCTATTCCCTGGCGGATCAGGGGTTCCACAAATTCCGGCACCACCTCCGTGAAAATGCTCCGCATTTCCGTGGCCAGAAATTTGGAGTTGTCCATGAGATAGGGCATCATACAAAACATTTTTGCCTGACGCTCCGGCTGGAGGGACACTTTGAACATAGCCCGCAGCTTTTCCAGGCCGTTCATCCCAGGGGCGTCCCGGAGCTGGGACAGCACCTCGGCATTGCGCTGGCCGATGCGGTCGCACACCGAGTAAAAAATGTCCTCCTTAGAGGCAAAATGGTGGTAAATGGCCCCCTTGGACAGCCCTGTGGCGTCGATGATATCCTGGAGAGAGGCCCGCTCGTAACCCTTTTCAATGAACAGCCGCTCCGCCGTATCTAAAATTCTCTGCACGGTCACTTCCGGGTATTTGTTCCGGCCCACAGGAACGCCCCCTTCCCAAAACAAACCAACGGTCTGTATTTTAAAATATCACATTGCTTTCCCAGTGTCAAGGGGCATTTGCCCTAACGGCCCGCCCTAGAATTTCGCGGTCCAGTCCTCCTCCGCCAGGGCCACGGTGACTCCGCCGCAGGCGGTTTTGGGGACCACCAGCCGCCGGGCCCCCATCATGGCGGCCCGTTCGCACACGTTGTCCACCCCGGTGACCCGGAGCACCCGTTCCGACGGAGTGAACGCGCCCTCCAGCGCCGCCAGCTCCCCGGCGCTGTAAAAGGAGACCGGCCAGCCCCGCCGGGCGCAGAACTCCAGCACCCCCGCCTCGTCCCGCTTCAAGTCGATGGAGGCGGCGCATTTGACGGCCCTGGGGTGGATGTTCCGGGCCTCCAGCACCCCGTCCACCGCCGCCTGAACGGCCTCCACCGGGGTCCCGCGGCGGCACCCCAGCCCCAGGTGAAGCACCGGGGGCGCCAGCAGGAGGGTCCTGGCAAAGGGCTCCTTCTTTTCCCAGGAAATGCAGATGCCCACCTGGCCGCTGTCCCCCGCCGCCGTGCCCTGGGGCAGCTCCCCCTCTATGGGAAAGTCACAGCACAGGGGCACCGGCCCCTCCAGAATGGCGGCGGACACCGCCTTTGCCGCCCCCATGTCCGAGATGTACAGCCCCTGCCGGGCCGCCCATGCGTCCACGGAAAACTTCCCGTTGACATCGGTGGCGGTGGTGACCACCGGGACGGCGTTCAGAGCCCGGGCCAGCTCCTCCGCCAGGGCGTTGGCCCCGCCGATGTGGCCGGACAGCAGGGGGATGACGAATTTCCCCAGCTCGTCCACGCTGAGCACCGCCGGATCGGTGCGCTTGTCCCGCACGTAAGGCGCGACGGACCGCACGGCGATGCCCGCCGCTCCCACGAACACCAGGGCGTCCGCCCAGGCGAACAGCGGCCCGGTGAACTGGGCGCAGGGGGACTGGACGGCCTCAAAGCCTTCCCCGGCGTACTTGGCCGGGGCGAAGCAGCGGCACTGGTCCCCCGGGCGGCACAGCCCATCCCGCACCCGCAGGGCGGTGCCGCAGCCCCGGCGGCTGTAGGCGAAAATTGCCAGCTTCACAGAAGCTCCCTCCTTCTCAAAAGAGGCGGCCTCCCCCGGAGACCGCCTCTGAACCCAGGGCGGGTCAGCCGCCCAGATAGGCTTTTTTCACCGCCTCGTCCTGAAGCAGCTCATTCCCCGTGCCGGTGGCCACGATCTTGCCCGTCTCCAGCACATAGCCCCGGTCGGCCACGCTGAGGGCCATCCGGGCGTTCTGCTCCACCAGCAGGATGGTGGTGCCCCCCTGGTGGAGCCGCTTGATGATGTCAAAGATCTGCTCCACCAGAATGGGGGCCAGCCCCATGGAGGGCTCGTCCAGCATCAGCAGCTTGGGGTTGGACATGAGCCCCCGGCCCATGGCCAGCATCTGCTGCTCGCCGCCGGACAGAGTGCCCGCCACCTGCTTCCGGCGCTCCTTCAGCCGGGGAAACTGCTCGTAGACCCGCTCCAGATTGGGCTCGATACTGGCCCGGGACTGGGTGTAGGCCCCCATCTCCAGGTTCTCCTCCACCGACATGTGCTGGAAGATGCGCCGCCCCTCGGGCACGTGGGCCAGCCCCCGTTCCACCAGCTTGTGGGCCGGGATGCCCCCCAGGCCCTGCCCCAGGAATTCGATGGAGCCGGTGCGGGAGTGGAGCAGGCCGCACACCGTGTTCAGAATGGTGGACTTGCCCGCGCCGTTGGCCCCGATGAGGGTGACCACCTCCCCGTCGTTCACCTGGAAGGACACGCCCTTGATGGCGTGGATGGCGCCGTAATATACGTTGATATCGTTGACGTTCAGCATTTTCCGCCGCCCCCCTTACTGCTGCTTGCCCAGATAGGCTTCGATGACCGTGGGGTTGGACTGGATCTCCTCCGCGGTGCCCTTGGCGATGATCTGGCCGAAGTTGAGCACGCAGATGCCCTCACAGATGCCCATGACCAGGCTCATATCGTGCTCGATGAGCATGATGGCGATCTGGAACATGTCCCGGATCTTCACGATGTTCTCCATCAGCTCGGCGGTCTCCGAGGGGTTCATCCCCGCCGCGGGCTCGTCCAGCAGAAGCAGGGACGGGTTGGTGGCCAGAGCCCGGACGATCTCCAGCCGCCGCTGGGCCCCGTAGGGCAGGCTGCCCGCCTGATAGCCCGCCATGTCCTGCATGTCGAAGATGGACAGCAGCTCCAAGGCCCGCTCATGGGCGGCCTTCTCCTGCCGCCAGTATTTGGGCAGGCGCAGGACGCCGGACAGCATGGAGTATTTCTCCTGGTTGTGGAGGCCGATTTTCACGTTGTCCTCCACGGACAGGTTGTTGAACAGCCGGATGTTCTGGAAGGTGCGGGCGATGCCCATGCGGCTGATCTGAGAGGGGGTCTTGCCGTGGGTGTCCAGGCCGTCCAGCAGGATGGTGCCCCGGGTGGGCTGGTACACCTTGGTGAGCAGGTTGAACACGGTGGTCTTCCCCGCCCCGTTGGGGCCGATGAGCCCGGCGATCTCCGTACGGCCCACGGTGATGTTGAACTCGTTGACGGCGGTGAGGCCGCCGAAATCAATACCCAGATGGCTGCACTCCAAAATGGGGGTTGTGCCCAGGTCCCGTTCCGGGATGATGGACACGCTGGGCACGGGCACCATTCTGCCCTTTTGGAACTGTTTCTTCTCAGCCATTGTTGACGGCCCCCTTCCGTTTGGGGATGACCCGGCCCATCAGGGCCTTCAGCTTGTCGTTGTTGGTGGCCAGCATGACCAGGATCAGCACGATGGCGTAGATGAGCATGCGGAAATCGTCCAGGCCCAGGCCCCGGAGCATCTCCGGCAGAACGTAGAGCAGGGCGGCGGCGATGATGGACCCCCGGATGGAGCCCAAACCGCCCAGCACCACGAACACCAGCACCAGGATAGAGGTGTTGAAGTCAAACTTGGAGGCCACGGTAGAGGAATAATTCAGCCCCCACAGCGCCCCGGCGGCCCCCGCCAGGGCGGCGGAGGTGACAAAGGCCATGAGCTTGTACTTGGTGGTGTTGATGCCCACGCTCTCGGCGGCGATGCGGTTGTCCCGCAGGGCCATGATGGCCCGCCCGGAACGGCTGTTGACCAGATTCTGCACCACCGCCAGCGTGATGAGGATGAGCACAAACCCGGCGGTGAAGGAGGCAAGCTTGGTCACGCCCACCGCCCCCATGGGGCCCTTGATGATGGCCACGCCGCCCTCCGCCAGATTGAACCGGTCCTTGCTGGCGGCGATGTGGAAGCCGGTCTCGTCCACCCCCACATACAGCACCATGATGATGTTTTTGATGATCTGCCCGAAGGCCAGGGTGACGATGGCCAGATAGTCCCCCTGGAGGCGGAGCACCGGCACGCCCACGATCACGCCGCCCATGGCCCCCGCCACCGCGCCCGCCGCCATGGACACGGCCAGACGGGCGGGGGCCATGGGGATGGCGTTTTGCAGCAGGATGGAGGCGGTGATGCCGGAGAAGGCCCCCAGGCTCATGAACCCGGCGTGGCCCAGGGACAGCTCGCCCAAAATGCCCACGGTCAGGTTCAGGGACACCGCCATGACGATGTAGCAGCAGGCGGGCACCAGCAGGCTTTGGAGGGAGTTGGACAGCCTGCCCATGCCCAGCAGAACCTGGATGACGGCGAAGGCGGCGATGACGATGCCATAGTTGATGAACCCGTTGAGAGAGTTCTTGTTGAGTTTCTTTTTCATGTCCGCCTCACACTTTCTCGGGCACATACTTGCCCATGAGCCCGGCGGGCTTCACCAGCAGCACGATGATGAGCACCGCGAACACCACCGCGTCGGACAGGGCGGTGGAGATGTACGCCTTGGCGAAGGTCTCGACGACGCCCAGCAGAACGCCGCCCAGCAGGGCCCCGGGGACGGAGCCGATGCCGCCGAACACGGCGGCGGTGAAGGCACGGATGCCGGGCATGGAGCCGGTGGTGGGGGACAGCACCGGGTAGGCGGAGCACATCAGCACCCCGGCCACGGCGGCCAGGGCGGAGCCGATGGCGAAGGTCATGGAGATGGTGGCGTTCACGTCGATGCCCATGAGCTGGGCGGCGGCCTTGTCCTCGGAGCAGGCCCGCATGGCCTTGCCCATCTTGGTCTGGCCGGTGAACAGGGTCAGGGCGATCATCACCACCACGCAGCAGACGATGGACAGAACTGCCACATAGGAGATGGACAGCTGGTCCGGGACCAGCACCAGGCTGCCCTCCACCAGGGGGCGGAAGGTCTTGGTGTCCGCGCCCCACAGGAGCTGGGCGCTGTTTTGGAGCAGGTAGCTGACGCCGATGGCGGTGATGAGCACCGCCAGGGAGGGCGCGGACCGCAGGGGCTTGTAGGCCAGCCGCTCGATGGCGATGCCCAGCACCGTGCACACCGCCACCGCCAGCAGCACCCCCGCCGCAGGGGGAAGGCTGAAGCTGCCTACGGCGAAGAAGCACATGTAAGCGCCCACCATGATGATGTCGCCGTGGGCAAAGTTCAGCATCTTGGCAATGCCGTACACCATGGTGTAGCCCAGGGCGATGATGGCGTAGATGCTGCCCAGGCTGACGCCGGTGATCACGTTGTTCAAAAACGACATTCTCTCACCTCTCTATAGCGGAAAGAGGGCCGCCGGACCGGCGGCCCTCTCCGGGTCAATGATTACTGCGCGTCCACGTAGGCGCCGTTCTCCACTTTGAAAATCAGCGGGGACTTGTCGATCTCGCCGGTGTCCTTCCAGGTCATGCCCTTGCCGGTGAGGCCGTCCACGGAGAACTCGCCGCCGCCGAACTTGGCGGACAGGGCGTCGCACAGCGCGGCGCTGTCCATACCGGCGATGCCGTCCAGCTGGCAGCAGGCCTCATAGATGGCGTACATGCAGTCATAGCCGTCCGCCGCAAACTGGTTGGGCAGGATGCCGTGGGCTTCCTGGTACTTCTTCACGAAGGACTGGGTGCGCTCGTCCTCAGCTCCGGCGCTGAAAGGAGTCATGAGCAGCAGGCCCTCGGCCAGGGACTTGTTGAAGCCCTCCATGTCCAGCATGCCGTCCATACCGTCGCCGCCGATGAACAGGGGGGCGTAGCTCATCTGCTTGGCCTGAGCCAGGATCAGGGAGGCGGGGGTGTAGTAGATGGGCAGGAACACCACGTCGGCCCCGGCGTCCTTGCAGGCGTTGAGCTGCACGGTGTAGTCGGTGGTCTTATCGTCGGGATAGGTCTGGGTGGCCACCAGCTCCATGCCCAGCTCCCCGGCCCTGGCGATGAAGGCGTCGGCAATGCCGGTGGAGTATGCGTCGCCGTTGTTGTAGATGACGCCGTACTTGGTGCCCAGGCCCTTGCTGTTCAGGTACTCAGCCCCGGCGGTGCCCAGGTAGGGGTCGGTGAAGCACATCTGGAACACGTTGTCCTTGCCCGCCACTACGTCGGGTGAGGAGGCGGAGGGGGTGAGCTGGAAGTAGCGGTCCGCAAAGGTCTCGGCGGCCACAGCCACGCAGGGAGCGGTGGTGGTGGTGCCGTAGATCACCAGGGGCGCGTCCTTGGCCCAGTCTTTCAGGGCGTTGTAGGCGGACACGGCGGTGTCGGACACGCCGGTGTCGTCCTCGTACTTGAACTCGAGCCTGACGGGGCCGCCCAGGGCGTTGATCTCCTCCACGGCGATCTCCGCGCCCCACTGGGTAGCGGTGCCGTACTGGGCGTTGTCGCCGGTGATGGGGCCGATGCCGCCCACCTTGATGGTGACCACGTCGGTGCCGCCCTGGTTGTCGTTTCCGGCGGGGGCGCTCTCTTGAGTGCCCGCATCGGAGGGAGCGGTGCTGGCCTCGCCTCCGTTGTTGGAACAGCCGGCCAGCAGGCTGAAGCACATGGCGCCCGCCATAAGCAGGGCCGCAAGATTCTTCTTCTTCATTCTGGTTTCCTCCTGACTATGTGATATGCGCGTCGGTCCTCTTTAATATCGAAGGGGGCACGATTGCGCCCCCCAGATTGTTGACAATTATATACTTGAGATTCCGAGTTGTCAACTGTAAAAACTGACAAGGACCGTTGTACGAGAAAAGCCGTTATATGATATTGTGACGGATATTTGTATTCAAATCACCAGTCCGCCGTTGGGGGCCACCACCTGGCCCGTGAGAAAGGACGCCTCGTCGGAGGCCAGAAAAGTAATGGCGGCAGCGGCCTCCTCCGGCGTTCCAACGCGGCCCAGGGGGGTCTCCTCTGCCAGGGCGGCCAGATCCTCCGCCGAAAGGCGGGCGTTCATTTCTGTGTCAATGACGCCGGGGGCCACACAGTTTACCCGGATATTGGAAGGACCAAGCTCCTTGGCAAGGGCCTTGGTATAGGCAATGACCGCCCCCTTGGTGGCGGAGTAGGCCGCCTCACAGGAGGCCCCCACCTGCCCCCACATGGAGGACACGGTGACGATGGACCCGGATTTGCGCTCCAGCATGTGGGGGAGCACGGCGCGGCAGCAGTGGTGGACGCCGTCCACATTGACGGCAAACAAACGCCGCCACTGATCTTCGTCGATTTGACTGATAAGGCCCAGGTGAGATATCCCGGCGGAACACACCAAAATGTCAAGTTGACAAAAATTTTCTAACACATTGTCAACCATTCTTCCCACCTGCCCCGCATCGGCTACGTCGGCCCCCACGGCCAGGGCGGGAACACCCAGAACGCTCAGCTCCTGCGCCAGCGCCCGGGCCTCCCTCTCTCCATGATGAAACCCGACCGCCACGCCCCACCCCCGGCGGGCGAACAGGCGGGCGGCAGCGGCTCCAATACCCCGGGAGCCTCCGGTAATCAGGGCGTGTTTCATAGTGGAACTCCTTTGCTTTTTTAATGAAGTATATCACGGAAAAAAACTCTTGACAAGCGGGAGCTTGGCCGCTATAATGTACCTTGTTCCGCACGCAAGGCGGAATCAGACAATATCTGGACGATTAGCTCAGCTGGTATGAGCATCCGCTTGACGTGCGGGAGGTCACAGGTTCGAGTCCTGTATCGTCCACCAACCGAAACCCCTTGAACCGCAACGGTTTGAGGGGTTTTTTGCTGTGCCTTGAGGTT
>CANASS010000039.1 GCA_947364395.1 uncultured bacterium | reverse complement strand
GAAATATCTGTCTGTTCTGCTCAGGCAGTTTGTACCATTGCTGCTTTTCGTACTCTGTTGAAAAGATTTTAGCCTATTGGTACAGCTTCTGAGATTCGGAAAATCATATACATGACCAATATCATTGAGGGCCTCAACCGCCAGTTCCGCCAGATTACCAGGAACATGCCCAGCTTCACCAACGATGATTCCCTGCAAAAAATGCTCTACTTGGCCAGCAGGAAAATTGTCGAGCACTGGACCGCCAGATGTCGAAATTGGGACATGGTTCTGGCTCAGCTCCAGTTCATGTTTCAGAACCGCCTGACCGCCTGAAACCGGCCTGGCCATAGTGTTTCCAGGACGAGAGACGTCATTCACGATGCGCATGCATACCGTCCCTCATCCCGGAATACGGGTGGATAAACCCGGTTAAGCCGGGCTGTTGTATTTGATCCCCACCATGAAGTTAAACTGTACTGTCCTCTCTGCCTTCCCCTTTCATCTGCCCACGGTGCGGCTGGCACAGGATGGGCTTGAACCCATAGAATCCCACGAAGTCCTCAAACCGTAGGTTCAGCGTAAAATTCTCCTGCTTCCTTGACATCGTTTCAAACCGCACCGCTGCTTTCTCGTTCAACTCCATCT
This sequence comes from uncultured bacterium, assembly GCA_947364395.1. Taxonomy (GTDB): domain Bacteria; phylum Bacillota; class Clostridia; order Oscillospirales; family Oscillospiraceae; genus Enterenecus. Next base: position 18,015 of record CANASS010000039.1, on the reverse strand, counting down.
TCCGGCTGCTCACATACACCTTGACGATGCTGTACCCTCCGTCAAATCCCATCTCCCGTAGCTTTTCCAGAATCCGCTTTGCTGAGTACAGCGCCTCCTCCAACCATTCGCCCACCACCGCCTTGAACAAATCCATCTTCGTTGGCTTCGGTTCGCTCAGCGTGTACTCCGATTTCTCCGGCGATTCCGCGTACCGCTTTGCTCTCCTCTGACCCATGTGGTATTTCTTCCCCAGCTCCACATAGCTCAGTCCCTTCTGCCTATCGCTTCGTATATCCCATCCACTGTGCTCCTTTTATTTTCTGACTCCCTTTCCGGACGATTCCCATCCTATTGGAAGTCTATCTTTTTCCCTCTTCGCCACCACAAAATTACATTTTTCCTCGCCATTTTCTTACATCTTATCGCTAGTGCTGACAAGTTGGAAGCCAGGAAAAGGGATATTGAAATTCAAATCATCCAGGAGGAAATGAAACGCCCAATACTAGCCCGTGAGGACATGGTTTACTGGATTTGTCGTTTTCGCGTCCTAAACGTATCCAAGCTGGAAGAACGCCGAAGGCTCATTGACAGCTTTGTAAACTCGGTGACAATTTTTAATGACCACATTTTGATTACCTTTAACTAAAAAGAAAACTCGGAACGGGTCACTTTTGATAATATTAAACGTTTGAATTTGAAACTGGTCGAGGAGCTAAAATCCTCCGTTTTCAGGAAAAATTGGAGGATTTTTATTGATTTTATTCATTTTCCATATTGGTGAGATGGCTTGGTCAATGGCTCTGCGGCTTCTCTCCGCTTATCTCCGGTGACGTGGGTGTAGTGTCCAGGGTTATGCAGCCGCCCTATGCAGTCCGGGCCGTACATCCCCCCGTCACCAGCGAGGGGAACATATACAGGTTTTCCTCCTGGAGCAGCAGGTCTACCGTCTCCTTCGGCAGGCAGATCGTCCGCACCGAATTGGCGGTTTTCGGCTCCATGACACGTACCTCTCCCTTGCAACAGCCCCGCCGACATTGACACCGTTAGAGTGCGGTCTTCCACGTCAAGATCCGTCCAGAGGAAGGCTGTTATCTCTCCCCTTCTCAGTCCTGTGGTCATCTCCAGGTAGAACATGGGCAGAGCACCGTGCTCCTCCGCCGCGCTGAGGTAGCCGCCAATCTGTTTCGCTGGAAGAATCTTTATCTCCTTTTTCACCTTGGGCGGCAGACGACAGCCGATAGCCGGGTTGTAGGGGATCAGGCGCTCCTTCACCACCTGATCCAGGGCCGTGCGGAGCATGACGTGAAGGCCACGCACCGTTCGGGCGCTCAGGCTCCTGTCCTCCATGCCCTCATATTTCTCCACCCTGCCGCTCTTTTTTGTCTTATTGTAAAACTTTTGGGGATCCAAGGTGGTGAGCTTTTCGAACTTGATCTTGCCGATGTCCGGCGCGATGTGGTGCTCAATGTAGCTACGATAGTATTCCGTTGTCCTGTCTTTGACGGTGGGCTCACAGTAATTCTCGTGCCAGAGCCAGCACCACTCCTCCACCGTTACTGGCCTGATTTGGCTGAATCAATTTTGCCGCTTTTCTTAATGGCCTGAACCAACTTTTTCACACTTCTTCTGCGTTTCGGCCAGGACATTTTATAGATGGCCTCACTCTTCGGTCAAAAAGGTCTGGACACTCTGGATGAAGAAACGCCTCCAGGTCTAAGGCATCCCCCAGATCCTGGTCCCGGCCCTCACGTCCTTCAGTAGGCCGTGTCACTGAGCTGGCCGGACCGCTGGATATCGCACTATTTTAGGGTATTCCCCTGGACGCTGGCACAGGCGGTCAGGGCCCCGCCGGAGCACAGGGACTTCTTGTTCGCCGATCTCGCCTAACGCATCAAAAAGCCATTTACTTACCTGACTCATATCGAAATTTCCTCCTGTTCCAAGACGTGGCGAAGGCCTTCCCGAAGGCGCCTGAGCCGTTTGGTCATGGCATTGAAAGAGCATCCGGTCTGCCTTGCCACCAAATCCACACGCTGACCGCACCAATACCGCCGCAGGAACGCACCCGCTCCAGGGTGGCCAGGCCGTCCAGCCATCGACCCGTGGCCCGGGCCAGCTCATGGGATTCCACAGCATCCTCTACCGACTCCACCGCAGGTAGACAGTCCTCCAGCTCATGCAACAGTACATCCAGTCCCCCACCCCGCTTTTCCGCCCTGCGCTCCCGCCAGCGGTCCAAGGACGGATTACGGGTAATCGCCGCGAAAAGGCGCAGAGAGCGGGGATGCTGGGGCTGCATGGCGGTCCAGACCCGGCGCCAGAAGTCTGAAAATCTTTATCTGACTCATACACAGCTGCGTCCTGGTTGGCGCCCATCGGGTAAAACATTTAGATCGTAACACCGCCTTTTTCATCGTAATGTACAGATGAGAGAGGGATCTGACCGTTTTAAGCTACATCCTCCCTTTCAACCGCGTCCGTTTCCAATAGTTTTTCATTTTGTAGTCGGCGCACTGGGTGATTTCTCCCACATAGTCAAAGCACGGCGCAAAGCCCTCCGCTTCTTCCACACTGGGGAACTCCACCTCCGCATACATGAACGCGAAGCTTGAACCCTCGTCAACCAGTGAGCACTCTAACTGCAACCCATTGGGAAGCTCGTAGACGCGGTACTCCTTCTTGATAAAGCTGTATGGCACCATATCCGTCAAAGCGTAGAAGTCCTCTGCGCGGATGCTCATTTCGACCTCCTTGCGCACCAGCGTTCCATTGGATTTGATCGTAAGAAAGTGTGCCACATCCCTTCCATCCGCCTCAGAGCGCCGGATTCTCACCTCCGGTTCGGTGGACAGGTAGGCTTGGTAGGTAGTGAGCTGCTTCTTCAGCGGAAATTTGACCGGAAACGATTCAAGCAAAAACTTTCTCTCAATCTCTATAAACTGATTTGACATCTGTGTGCTCCTTTTATCTAACAATTGTTTAACTCCACATAAAAGCGCCCCGCCGTTCAAGGCAGATGGTCTCCATCTACGCTCCAACGGCGGGACTCAAAGTTTTGCGAATGACAGTGGCGCGTCCGCGCCGCCCTAACGAAACCTAATTACTCGATGACGTTGAGGTTCACGTTGGACCACTCGGTGGTGGTCAGCTTAGCGAAGTCATCCTCGCTGAGCATGCTGTCCACCGTCAGCTTGCCGGAAGCCATGTCGGCCAGCTGAGCCTCATACTCCTCGATGGTGTAGGTCTCCAGGGACCAAGTGCCGGTGGGCAGGCCCACAGCGTCGTCCTTGGCGCCCAGAGAGGTGCCCTTGCCGCCAATCTGGTCGAAGGAACCGTCGTATACCTTAGCCACGGCCCACTGCACGGAAGCGGCCAGACCCTTCATGGCGGAGGTCACCACGGTGTCGGACTGGGCAGACTGGTCCACGTCCACGCCCACCACCAGGCCGTCGTTGGCGGCGGCGGCAGCGACCACGGAGTTGAACATAGAACCGCCGCAGGCAAACACGATCTCAGTGCCGTTGGAATACCAGCCGTTCATCATGGTCTGAAGCTCAGGAGAGGCCTGGAAGGTGGCGCCGTACTGCCAGGAGTAGTTCATATCCACGGTCTTGCCCAGCTCCTTGGCGGCGTCATTGGCGCCCTGCACGAAGCCGTAGCCGAAACGGCAGCAGGCGGGATTGGTGCCGCCGCCGCCACCGGTGAAGCCCAGCTTCTCAAAGCCTTCCTTGACCACGGCGTAGCCAGCCAGGTAGCCGCTCTGCTCCTCCTGGAAGGAGATGCCCGCCACGTTGTCCAGGCCGATGGGATAGCCGTCGATGAACACGAAGGGCACGTCGGGGAATTCGGCGGCGGCCTTCTTCAGGGCGGCCTCCTGCATGAAGCCGGCGCACACCACCACCTCGGCGCCGCCCTCAACAGCGGCCTTCATGGCGTCGTAGCGGTCGTCGTCAGTGGCGGCGTCGCCATTGGCGGGCTGATAGTACTTGTAGCTCTTGCCGTTGGCGGCGGCGTACAGCTTCACGCCGTCAAAAGTGCCCTGGTTGAAGGACTTGTCCTTCAGCTGGCCCACGTCGGTGATAAAGGCCACCTGGTACTTGCTATCGGAAGAGGTCATGGTGTCGGGGATGTCGTCGGGGTTTTCAGCGGCGGGGCCGGGCTCCTCGGTGGGAGCGGTGGTGGGCTCGGCGCTCTCCTCCGTATTCTGGGAGGCGGGAGGCTCGCTGGCAGCCTGCGTGGGATCGGGGGTTCCGCTGCTGCAGGCGAACAGGCTCACCATCATAGCCATGGCCAGCAGCATTGCAAAGAGCTTTTTCATTGCAATTCTCATCCTTTCTTATCGTCTGTCCCAGGCGGCTGGGCCGACCGGGCTCCATGCCCGCGCGGGCAGAGACGCAATATCTGCGCTCCATCCAACGGACGAGCCCATTATATCGCGTCTGCGGGCAAAACACAAGGATTATTTGCATTGTACACGGATTTTTCACAAATCCCGACAAATTGCACGGCTCAGTACCCCTGAGCCTGCTGTCCTTTCACCAGCTTGACGATACGGCTGGTGCCCAGCCGGTCCGCTCCCAAGGCCAGGAAATCCGCCGCGTCCTGAAGGCTGGAGATGCCCCCGGCGGCCTTGATCTTCACGTGGGGGGCCACATTGGCCTTGAACAGCGCCACGTCCTCCCTGGTGGCTCCGGCGGTGGAGAAGCCGGTGGAGGTTTTGATATAGTCCGCGCCGCTGTCGGACACGATCCGGCACAGCTTCACCTTCTCCTCCTGCGTGAGCAGACAGGTCTCAATGATGACCTTCAGCACCAGACCGCCGCAGGCCGCCTTCACCGCCTTGATCTCAGCCAGCAGATCGTCCCACCGGCCGTCCTTGGCCCAGCCGATGTTGATGACCATGTCGATCTCTTTCGCACCGCTGGCAATGGCGTCTTGGGTTTCGAACACCTTGACGGCGGTAGTTGAGTAGCCGTTGGGGAAGCCGATGACGGTGCACACCGGGAGCCTGTCCCCCAGGTAATCCGCCGCCTGCTTCACATAGCTGGCCGGGATGCACACGCTGGCGCAGCCGTAGGCCGCCCCGTCGTCGCAGATCTGCTTGATCTCCGCCCAGGTGGCAGTCTGCGTGAGCAGGGTGTGGTCTACAGTGGCTAAAATGGCCTTGTTGTCCATTGGAATCACCTCATATATTATAATGTAGCTTCATTGTACTATGGACGGGTGGAAAAAGCAAGCCTCTCCCCTGTTTTGGAGCAAATATAGCGTCCGCAACCTGTAGTTGTCAGATTGTATCCTCTTTTTGGTTGCCATGTCCGCCAGTTTTTGCTATGATAGCCCTGGTCCAAGGCGCCGGACAGTCTTTTTTGGGAGGTATCGACATATGGATTTTCGAGAACGTTTATTTGAACTTCGCCGGCAGGCGGGGCTGTCCCAGGAGGAGCTGGCAAATCTCCTGGGGGTCACCCGGCAGGCGGTGCAGAAATGGGAGGCGGGCGCGTCCCGCCCAGATATGGACAACCTGCTGTCCCTGGCGGACTACTTCAAGGTCTCCCTGGATTATCTGGCGACGGGTAAGGAGGCCTCTCCCCCGCCCGCCGCCACCATCGTCAACAATTACTACGATGGACACCCCGAACGCTGGCACTACGAGTACAAGAGCAAGCGAACCCTGTTTGGTATGCCCCTGGTGCACATCAATTTGGGCCGCAACAGCTGGGCCAGAGGCATTATCGCCATCGGCAGCATCGCTACCGGGATAGTGGCCTTTGGCGGCGTGACCTTCGGGCTGTTCACCCTGGGCGCGGTCAGCGTCGGATTGCTGCTGGCCTTGGGGGCCGTATCCCTGGGCGCGGTTTCCATCGGCGCAGTCGCTGTGGGCCTGCTGGCCTGGGGCGGCGTGGCCTTGGGCTGGCTGGCGGTGGGCGGCGTATCCCTGGGGGTATATGCCGCAGGGGGCGCGTCAGTGGCCTCAAGAGTGGCCGTGGGCGGCGCGGCAGCGGCCCAGCAGCTGGCCATCGGGGTGGACGCTGAGGGCGCTCAAACCATCCTGGTCCCCTTGGAGGGCCTGAAGGACGCGGCGCTGATGGAAGCCCATACCGCGATTGACGCCGCCTGTCAAGGCGCACCCGGCTTTGTGGCCCGTCTGCTCAAGTTTTTTGTGTGGGCCGAGATGTCCTGAACGCTCCCAGGGCAGACGTAAAACGTCATATGTCCTCCTGTCCGTTCCGGCGGCACAGCAGGAACCGGGCGGCTGGCCAGCCGCCCGGTTTTTTACAGCTCTTTTTCCATTAAAACATATTCTTCCGTTCGAAGGCGCTCCCGAAAACCCATCCGCCGGAACAGCTCCACAGACGGGTTGTCCACAGCGATGTTGTCCATCAGCCGCTTCACACCGTTTTCCTTGGCGGCGGCGCACAGCAAGGCCAGCCCCTGCCGTCCAAATCCCTGTCCCCGCTCCTCTGCGGACACCAACACATCGCAGACACATCCGCCGAACTCACTGTCAAAATGGTATGCCGCCTCTCCCACAAACTCTCCTGTCTCCGGGCATAGAAGGCAGCGGTAAAACCGTTCCCCCGTCTCATCCTCCACCCAGCGGGCGTACCAGTCCGACCAGCGCTCCCGGGGAAAGTCGATCGTCCCGCCGTAGGCATGGTTGTACGCCATCGTTTCAGGGTCCTTCAGCAGACGCTGGCGAAAGCTCAGCTCGCCTAGGCTGGGCCTGTGTAATATGATCTCGCACATGTCCATCTCTCCTTTTTCATCTGTCCAGCAGCCGCGCTACAGCGGTCCGCCGCACTTTCATGGCGCTCTCCGGGCAGAACTCCTGACAGCAGAAACAGCGGATGCACGCTTTGCGGTCGATCCTCGGCCTGTTCCCTGCCATGGTGATTGCCCGTGCCGGACATACGTTCCGGCACAAGCCACATCCCACGCATTTAGAGGGGTCAAGCTGGGGCCTCTGGGCCAGCAGCCGCTCCATTGCCGCCCCTTTAAGCCGCCTGAGCAGACTGGTCCCGTCTCCCCGGAACAGGTGGCTGTTGCTGGTGCCGATCAGCTGGAAATCCGAGACAGCGAAGGCCCCGGGGTCCCCCGCCACCGTCAGTTCCCCTGCCGAAGGGGGAATCAGGCCCCGTTCCAGCGCCGCCTCCAGGGTGGGCACCTCCTCCCGCTTCAGCCCGATGAGCCCGGCGCACACCAGGTCCACCTTGTGAGGGTTCTCCCCCGCCAGCACAGCCCCCATATGCCGGGGCGTACCCCCAGTGGGACCATTGCCCTCCATGCACTCCACCGCATCCACGATGATAAGCCGGGGCTTGAAATACTCAGCCAGATCCACGATCATCCTGGCAAAGTCCCTGGGGTCCTGGTAGCGGAAATGACACTCCGTTTTCACCGTGCCGGGAATGGCCCCGAACATGTTTTTCGCCCCGCAGGTCATGGCCATCATGCCGTGGGTTTTCAGCTTGCAGAAGTCAATGATGGCATCCGCCCCGTCCAGCCAAGCGGTATACTGAAACTGGCGGCACACCTTTCCCTGGGGAAAGCTGGCCTCCCGCTCTGTAAAGTCCTGGTTCAGCCGCCCGCCCCAATGCTCCACCACCTTCATGCCGGCGGCGGCGTACACCCGGTTCAAATGGGCGGCGTTGTACAGCCCGCCGGGGCTGTCCCCCACCACCACGTCCGCGCCCCGCGACGCCAGCAGCTTCACCAGGGCGCACACCAGACCGGGATGGGTGGTGACCGCTTGCTCCGGCTTGGCGGAGGAAACCAGGTTCACTTTAACGGCGATCTTCATCCCCGGGGCTACCCAGTCTAGCCCCCCCAGAGGAGCCAGCGCCTGCTCCAGCGCCGGAAAAACCTCTTCCTCTGAGTAGCCGCCGCAGGGCACAATAACAACGTCAGGTTTCATGGTTTTTCACCTCGATCGAAAAAGGCTGCCGCGTTTGCGGCAGCCTTTCATGGAATGAAATGGGAAATTACTCCTCCACGGGCTCCTCACCCTCGTCGTCCGCCGGGGCGGACTCCAGCAGGGCGCGGATGGACAGAGAGACCTTCTTGTTCTCCTCGTCGATGGCGGTGATCTTGGCGTCCACGGTTTCGCCCTCGCTCACCACGTCGCCGGGCTTCTCCACCCGGTGGTCGGCCAGCTGGGAGATATGGATCAGGCCGTCCACGCCGGGGACGATCTCGGCAAAGGCGCCGAAGGTCATCAGCTTGACCACCCGCACGGGGGCAACGTCACCCACGGAATACTTCCCGGTAAAGACGGTCCAGGGCTCCTGGCTGTGGTCCTTCACGCCCAGGGAGATTTTCTTCTTCTCCGGGTCGAAGGAGATGACGTACACTTCGATGGGATCGCCCACAGACACCACCTCAGAGGGAGTCTTGATGCGGGACCAGGACAGCTCGGAGATGTGGACCATGCCGTCCACCCCGCCGATGTCCACGAAAGCGCCGTAAGAAGTGAGGCTCTTGACGGTGCCGCTGTAGCGCTTGCCAACCTCAATATTGTTCCAGATCTCAGCGGCGGCGGCGGCGCGGGCCTCGGAGGCCACGGCGCGGATGGAGCCCACCACGCGGCGGCGGGCCCGGTTCACCTCGGTGATGCGCAGCTGCACCCGGGTCTTGACCATCTCGGACAGGTCGGCGCCCCGGGGCTTGCCGGACTGGGAGGCGGGGATAAACACCCGGATGCCCTTGACGCTGGCCACCAGGCCGCCCTTGTTCTCCTCGGTGATGATGCCCTCCAGAACGTCCTTGCTCTCCACGGCGTTCTCCACGATCTCCCAGTTCTTATCGGCGTCCAGGCGCTTCTTGGACAGTTTGACCACACAGTCCCGGTCGCTGACCAGCATGACGATGGCCTCGATCTCCTGGCCCACCTTGGCGATGTCCTCCACCTTCACGTCGGGATCGTCGCTCAGCTCGGACAGGGGGATGGTGCCGGGGTACTTGACGCCCAGCTCCACCTGCACCTCAGTGGGCGTGATAGCCGCGACTGTGCCAGTGACCCGATCCCCCGTATTCAAAATTTTGAACGACTCCTCCAGCATCTCCGCGAAGGACTGTTCAATCTCCATAATTTCGTCGCTCATTTTGTTGCTGACCTCCTTTATTATCCACTCCGGCGTGGATGCGCCGGCAGTGATCCCAAGCGTACAGATCCGGCCAAACTGTTCCCGGTCAATGTCTGTCCCCCGCTCCGTCTGTATCACCACCGAACACGCCCCAGCGCACAGCTGGGTCAGCCTTCTGGTGTTGGAGCTTTTCGGGTCGCCTATCACGATCATGGCATCGCATTGAGCAGCCAGTTCCAGGGCTTCTGACTGCCGCTTGGACGTAGCATTACATATTGTATCAAAAAATTCCGCGTTTGTACACACTTTTTTTGCGTTTTCCACGATTTTTTCCCACTCAGACAAAATTGCCGTGGTTTGGGACACAAATGACAGGGGCGTGTCGGGGAAATCCGGCACTTTTTTCATGATTTGTTCCAGTTGATCCCAGCCGGAAACCACAATTCCACGCCGGGTGCACCCTAAAATTCCCAGAATTTCCGGGTGGTCGGCCTCTCCCACAATGACAGGGACGCGGCCCATGCCCTCCGCCTCCCGGACGATATCATGGATGCGGGCCACGTTGGGACAGGTGGCGTCCAGCACGCGGCACCCCCTGGCCTCCAGCGTCCGGCAGACACCGTCCGGCTCCCCGTGGGCTCGGATGAGCACAGTGGAGCCCTCCGGCGCTTCCTCCGGGGCAGATATGGTCACCGCCCCCATCCCCTCCAGCCGCCGGATCACATGGTCGTTGTGGGTGATGTGGCCCAGCAAATACACCGGGCCCTGGGCGGCGGCCTTTTCCGCCATATCCACTGCCCGGCGCACGCCGTAACAAAATCCGGCGCTCTTGGCCACCCTGACGGTCATCCCGCCTTCTCCCCCAGCGCCCTCACCCGGGCCAGCAGGTCGTCGGCGATGCGCTGATAGTCGCCGGCGGAGGGCTTGCGCCCCTCAAATTCCGGGTAGTATGGCGTTCCGAACACCACAGTGGTCTTGCGGAAGCGGCGCTTTTTGGGCTGGATGTAAACTGGAACCAGCGGCGTCCCTGTACGGGTGGCAAACATAGCCGCGCCGGTATGGGCCTCCGAGTCCTCCCCGTCCTTCACCCGTGTGCCCTCCGGGAACATAAGGAGCTTCTCCCCGTTTTTCAGCGCCCGAAGGCACTCCTTTACCGCGCCCATGTCTGATTTGCCCCGGTTGACGCCGATCACGCCCGCTTTTTTCAGCAGGAAACCCACCACCGGCCATTTCATAATCTCCGCCTTTGCCATCACATGGGTCTGCCGCTTCCCCCCCATGGCGCACACCACATACAGCGGATCACCCAAAGTGGTGTGGTTGCCGCAGATCACCGCCGCGCCCTCGGGGATGTTGTCACCGCCCACCGCGTTCCAGGGGTGGAATATCCGCATAAACACCCAGATGATGGGATAGAGCACCGAATAGACCTTATTTCGCATGACCTTCCTCCTCCATCCCCAGACGCTGCCGGATGATGCCCAGCAACAGCTGGAAGCTTCCCTCCAGGTCCAGCCCGGTGGTGTCCGCCAGCACGGCGTCCGCCCCCTGGCACAGGGGCGCGGTCTCCCGCTGGGAGTCCTGGCGGTCCCGCTCCACCACCTCCCGCAGGACCTGCTGGAAGTCGGCTTGCTGGCCCCGCTCCAGCAGTTCCTTGTACCGGCGCTGGGCCCGGGCCTCGGGGGCTGCGGTGAGAAAGATTTTTAAATCAGCGCCGGGCAGCACCACCGTGCCGATGTCCCGTCCATCCATAATAACATCGTGCTCCCGAGCGGCTTTGCGCTGCATCTCCATCAAAAAGTCCCGTACCGCCGGATGAGCCGCCACCTTGGAGGCGTAGGCGGAAATCTGGTGTTCCCGGATGGCCTCCGTGACATCCTCGCCGTCTAAAAACATATGCTGAAGGCCGTCCGCCCCATCATATCCCATAGTAATGGACAGCTGCGGCAAAATCTCCGCCACCATTCCGCCGTCTGCCGGGTCAATGCCCCGGCGGTGGGCGGCCAGCCCCACCGTGCGGTAGATGGCCCCGGTGTCCACATACAAAAAGCCGAGCTCCTGGGCCAGGCGCTTGGCCAAAGTGGATTTGCCCGCGCCGGCGGGCCCGTCAATGGCAATACTGCGATAACGCATGGAAAAGCCCCTCTCTTTACACATGAATGGCCCGCTCCGCCGCAGCCAGCCCTGCGGCATGGCCGGTGGACCAGGCAATCTGCAAATTAAACCCGCCGGTGTAGCCGTCCACATCCAGAAGCTCCCCGGCGATGAACAGGCCCCCGGCCTTTTTAGACTCCATAGTCTTGGGGTTCACCTCGCCCACCGCCACCCCGCCGGAGGTGACCACCGCCTCCTCCACCGGGCGGGGTCCGGACAGGAGCACCCTGAAATCTTTCAGCGTCTCCAGCAGCTTCCGCCTCTGCTCTCTGCGGATGTCGTGAACCTTGGCCTCCGCCGGGACGCCGGTGCGCTCCACCAGCACCGGCACCATAGAACGGGGAACCAGCCCGCCCAGAGCGTTGGCGTAGTCCTGGTTGGCCCGTTCCTCAAAGTCCCGCAGCAGCCGGGCATCCAGCCTTTGCTCATCCAGGGCGGGCTTCAGGTCGATGTGGGCAGCGTACCTTGATTTGGCAAAGTCCATGTGCGCGGAGGCGGACAGCACCAGCGGTCCAGACAGGCCGAAGTGGGTAAACAGCAGCTCGCCCTGCTCCCGAAACACCGTTTTTCCCCTCTCGTTCCTCACCCGCAGCTCCACGTTGCGCAGGGAAAGGCCCTGGAGTCTGGCACAGCAGGGGTCCTCCGACTCCAGCGGCACCAAAGAGCCCCGAATGGGGACAATGGCGTGCCCGGCCTCCCTGGCCAGCCTGTACCCGTCTCCAGTGGAGCCGGTGCGGGGGTAGGAGGCCCCGCCAGTGGCAAGGATAAGCACTTTACAGTCTTTGAGCTCCCCGCTTTTCTCCGTGCGCACAACGGAAAGCTGTCCCTCCCGGACAGCAAGTCCCGTAACCCGGTCCTGCCGGATCTCCACCCTTTGGCGGCGCAGCTCAAAAAACAGCGCGTCCACAATGTCCGCAGCTCTGTCGGAGACGGGAAAAACCCGGCTGCCTCGCTCCGTTTTCAGCTTGACCCCCAGGCCCTCAAAAAAGGCCATGGTACCTGCTGGACCAAAGCGGTCAAAGGCACTGTAAAGGAACTTTCCATTACGTGGAACAGCCGCCGTCAGCTCGTCTCGGCCACAGTTGTTGGTGACGTTGCACCGGCCCTTGCCGGTGATGTACAGCTTCCGCCCCACCTTATCATTGGGCTCCAGCAGAAGCACATCCGCCCCGGCCCGGGCGGCAGTGATGGCGGCCATCATGCCCGCCGCGCCGCCTCCGGCAACAATGACTCTATTTGTCCCCATACTCCACCTTTTCATACACCTGATACTCGTCCCAGATCTGCTCCAGCCGCTCAAAGGTGGCCGTGACCTCGGCGGACCGCTTCCGGCCCACCGCCACAATCAGGGCGTTGATGATGGACAGGGGCGCCACCAGGGAATCGGCAAAGGAGGCCATGTCGCTTTTGGCCAGCAGGCGGTAGTTGGAGGTGTCGTACAGCGGCGACATCTCGCTGTCGGTGACGGCCACCACCGTGGCCCCCTGGTCCCGGGCAAACTCCATCGCCCGCACCGACCGGGTGGAGTACCGGGGAAAGCTGATGCCGATGACCACGTCCCCCTCCCCCACCCGAAGCATCTGCTCAAACATCTCGCTGGCCAAGCTGGTCTGAACCTGGGTCACGTTGTCGAAAATCAGTTTGAAGTAGAAGGTGAGAAAGTCGGACAGGGCCGCCGATGAGCGCACGCCCAGGATATAGATGCGCCGGGCGGACACGATGGCGTCCACCGCCCCCTCAAAGTCCTGCCGGTTCAGCTCGCTGAGGGTCATGCGCAGCTTTTCAATATCCGACTGCACCACCTTGTCCAGCACATCCTGGGAGCCCAGCCGGTCATAGGAAACTTCAATGCGCTGCACGGTGGTGAGCTTTCCTCGAATCATCTCCTGCATGGCCTTCTGCATGGCGGGATAGCCGTCATAGCCCAGCTCAGCGGCGAAGCGGACCACAGTGGACTCGCTGATGTGGACCGCCTGCCCCAAACGCGCCGCCGTCATAAAGGCCGCTTTGTCGTAATTGTCCAGGATATAGCGGCCAATCAGCTTTTGGCCCTTGGAAAACGTGCTCATCCTGCTCTGAATGATGGTCAGAATATCACGGCTCATCTCGTATCGACCCTACTCTCTTTCTTTCCTCTATGGAACATGGTATTCATGTCCAATAGAGGTATCATACCGTTTTCCCTGTGAAAAAGCAAGGGGGTTTTGAAGGTTTTCCTCCTCAATCCTGCAAAAAGGCGATTTCCTCCGGCGTGAGGGAGCGCCAGTTTCCCGGCCTCAGCCCGCCCAGGAGCACCTTCCCCTCCCGCACCCGCCGGAGGCATTCCACCTTCAGCCCGGCGGCGGCGCACATACGGCGCACCTGCCTATTCTTTCCCTGGTGGATGACCACGGTGATGGTGTTCTCCCCTGTCCGCTCCACCCGGTCGGCGGTGAGGGTCTCCCCGCCATCCACCACCGGGGCGGACAGGATGGGCAGGGCCCGGTCCACATCCCCGCGTACCCACACATGGTACTCTTTTTCCACTTCATGGGAGGGATGGGTGAGCCGCTGGGTCAGCGCCCCGTCGTCGGTGAGCAGCAGCAGCCCTTCCGAGTCCATGTCCAGCCGCCCCACCGGCCACACCCGGGCGGGACAGGCCGCCACCAGTCCGGACACGGTCCTGCGCCCCTTTTCGTCGGACAGGGTGGTGACATATCCCCGGGGCTTGTTCAGCATGATATAGGTGCGCCGCTCTCCGGCGGACAGCGGCGCACCGTCCACCTCCACCCTGTCCCGGACCAGGTCGGCCTTGTCCCCCAGCCGGGCCGCTTTCCCGTTGACCGTCACCCGGCCCGCCTGTATGTACGCCTCAGCCTGACGGCGGGAGCACACCCCCGCCGCCGACAGCAGCTTTTGAAGCCGTTCCTCCACCGCCGCCACCTCTTTTCTCTCGTTATGCCGCGCCCCACAGCCGCCGCCACCAGCTCAGCGGCTCCCGCAGGTCCAGTCCGGCCCCGCTCTGAGCCGCCAGCGGCACCCGGACCACAATTTCGCCGTCTTTTTTCCACAGAACCGCTCCAACGACAGCCCCCGCCTCATAGGGGGCCCGGATGGAGCGGTCCAGCTCCATTTCCATGGTCAGGCTCTCTCCCGTTCTCAAGGGATAACCCGCCTCCTCCGCCGTTACCGCCGCCACCGTGGGGATGAGGCTGCCCTCCACCGCCACCGAGCCGAATACCTCTCCCTTTTGGCACAGCGCCTGCCGTGGAAAGGTCTCGAAGCCGTAATCCAACAGCTTGCAGTGGTCGTTCCAGTCGTTTCCATCGTTGAGGGTGACGCAGATTAGCGTCTGACCCGCCCGGGTGGCGGCGGACACCAGAGTCCGGCCCGCCTTTTCCGTGAACCCGGTTTTCATCCCCACGCATCCCTCATAGCGGTGCAGCAGCTTGTTGTGGTTGACGAAGGTGCGGGTGCCGATGGTGACGGATCTGGTGGCGCATATGTCAGCCACCGTCTCATTTTCCAAACACGCCCGGGCCAGAAGGGCCATGTCGTAAGCGGTGGAATAGTGGTTGTCGTCGTTGAGCCCACTGGCGTTGGCAAAGGAGCTGTTTTTCATCCCCAGCTCCGCCGCCCGAGCGTTCATCAGCACCACAAAGTCCGCCTCGCTCCCCGCCGTGTGGCAGGCGATGGCCATGGCCGCGTCGTTGCCCGACTGGAGCAGCAGGCCGTACAGCAGCCCCCGGAGGGTGATCTCCTCCCCCGCCTTCAGGTAGATGGAAGAGCCCTCGCTGCCCAGCCACTCCCCCTTGACTGTCACCACCTGGTCCAGGTCCGCCCCCTCCTCCACCGCCACCAGGGCGGTAAGCAGTTTGGTGATGCTGGCGATGAGCCGGGGCTGGTGGATGTTCTGTTCATAGAGCACCCGGCCGCTCTCCCCGTCCATAAGGATGGCGCAGGAGGCGTTGGTGCTCACAGCCCGGGCCGGCGGGCACAGCAGAACCAGCGCCGTCAAGGCGGCCAGGGCGGCAGTCCGTTTTTTCACAAAAGGTCACTCCCATCCGAGTACTCAGATGGGAGTAGTATGGCCTTTCAGGTCAGGACTTATCCAGCGCTGGGCTACAGAATCTCTTCTCCGCTTCCCTCCGCGCTCTTTTTGTCGATATATCCGGTGACCCGCTCAAACATCTCGGGCACCAGGTCCACCACCCGGCTGACAGTGTCCCCCGGCGGAGGCGCCACGGGCAGCAGCCGCACGCTCCCATCCTTGACCACCAGGAAGGCCACCGGAAACACGCTGACGCCGGCTCCCGCGCCGCCGCCGAAATTCTTGGGTACATTCTGCGTCTTGCCAAAGTCGGACCCGCCGGTGGCAAAGCCGAAGGACAGCCGGGACACCGGGATCAGGGTCACCCCGTCCTGGGTGGTGATGGGCTGGCCCACCACCGTGTTGGCATCCACCATCTCCCGGATTTTGTTCATGGTGGTCTGGAGCACTTCATTGATGGGATGGTTGTTCTCACTCATGACTCAATGCCTCCTGTTTTTTTCTATGGGTCTTTCCGCTTTTCACCCAGGCTATCAGCACTTTTGCGCCGTAGTGTATCCCAAGGGCAAATATCTGGCCCACCGTGAGCGTCACCGCCGCCCGAACCTCCACCGCAGGGGCCGGGCGGTCATAGTCCAGCCCGATTTGGAACGAGTGGTGTTTCACCTTAAAATTATGGTCAAAAATGGGCCAGATCATTCCCAGCACAGCGTTGGCCTGTCCATAGCCCAGGGCGATGGCGGCGGGGTCGGAACCGCCCCAGATCAGCTTCAGATCCAGATCGTCGATGCGGATTTTCCGCTTCAGCGCACCGCAGGCTTGTCCCACCACAGGCAAAAGCTTCATCAGCCGGGACAGGGTGCCGGGCTGGCCCTCCTTGGGCTCCTTCTTATGCTTTTCCGCCACGGGCGCCTTCTTTTTCTTTGCTTTTTTCTCCCTCGGCTTCCAATTTCCCTCCGGCTCTTTCGCCGCAGGAAATAGTTGCAGTTTCACTGGTCCCAGCAGAAGAAATACAAATACCCCCGACTCTCCGTAGCTCACCCTGCCCCCAATTCGGATCAAGGAGATGAGCCACAGGACAAGCAGGATGATGAGAAGCACTTTCCAAAAGGTCATGGCCTCTCCTCCTCCCCGTCCGGCCCAGACTCCCCTGCTGTCTCCGCCTCCCGGAGGCGGCGCAGGGCGGACTCCATCTCCATGGTGAGCTGAAGGTCCTCCTGGCTGGCGGAGGCCAAGTCCGGGAGCTCCTCCAGGGAGGCCAGGCCAAAGGCGCGCAGGAAATTTTTGGTGGTGCGAAACTGCATGGGCCGCCCCGGCACCGCCAGACGGCCAGCCTCCTGGACAAGCCCCCGCTCCAACAGGAGGCCCACGGTATAGGAGCTGTCCACCCCCCGGACCTGTTCGATGTAGGCTCGGGTCACTGGCTGGAAGTAGGCGATAATAGCCAGCACCTCCAGGGCAGGCTGGGACAGTCTGGCGGGCTTGCGGCTCTCCAGCGCCTTGCGGACATAGTCCGCCTGTTCCGGGGCGGAGCACATCTGCCAGCTGTTCTCCAGCCGCACCAGCCGGATGCCCCGGCGCTCGTAGCTGTAGTTGTCCGCCAGCCGCTGGCACACGCTTTCCACCGTCTCCCGGTCCTGCCCCAGGGTGAGGCACAGCCGCTCCACGCTCATGGGGTCGCCCGCCGCAAAAAGGATGCCCTCGATGGCGCTCTCCAGCTCTTTCAGTTCCATTTGGGCATCCCTCCTCTCGCCGGGGCGAAACCCGCGCCCGCTTCCTCGCCGTTCCCCGCCAGGCCAAAGGCCGACTCGGCGGGGGCGTTTTCAATAGCTCTCCACCGTCACATCTACCTCTTCCGGCAGGTTGTCCACCGTGCTGGTGACGGTGCAGTCCTCCGCCGTCCCCGCCAGATGGATGCGGTTGGCCTTGCACAGCTCCAAAATCGCCAGAAAGGTGGCCACCACCTCAGACCGGCTCCGGCTGGTCTTGAACAGCGCCTTAAACCGGGCCACGCCGAACTGGATCAGCCTGTCCAGAATGGACCGTGCCTTGTCCGCCACCGGGTAGGGCTCCCTCCCCACAATTCCCTCAAAAGCCGCCGTCAGGAGGGGCTGCCTGTTGTCCGTCCGAGTCAGCACAGAGCGGATGGCGGTGAGGATATCCGCCTTGTCATGGACATACTGGTAAGCGGTTTCCGCCTTCACCGGCTCCGGCTGCTTAGGAAGATAGTCCCGGCCGAACTCATAGCGCCCGTTGAGCTCCTCTGTCACGTCCTTGATCTTCACGTAGGTCTCCTGTGATTTGTGTTCCTCCAGGGCGGCCATCAGCTCTTCCATCTCGCTCATGGCCACCTCGTCGTCGATGGACAGCAGCATCCGGGTCTTGATGTACACCAGGTGGGCGGCCATGGTAACGAACTCGCTGGCAACCTCCAGATTCAATTCCTCCCGCTGGGCCATCCAGGCCAGGTACTGGTCCAGCAACTCGGAGATCACAATGTCCCGGATCTCGATTTTGTTTTTGCTCAGCAGGTGGAGAATCAGGTCCAGGGGACCGTCGAAGTCCTCCATGTCCTCCTGCCTGGCCTTTACCACCTTGTCCAGATGGTAGATGGGGGCTTCCATGGCTCCCCTCCCTTCCATAATAAGGGTATTATAGCAAATTTTTCGTAAAAAAACAAGGGTGTATCATTGGTGTGTGGGCAATAAACTGGAATTTCTGTGTCAGACAAAACGTTTTAATCTGACATATTATAAACAACAATCT
>CANASS010000038.1 GCA_947364395.1 uncultured bacterium | reverse complement strand
CCAAGAAAAATACCCGCTTCCAGTACAAGCTGGTGAAGAAGGGCGGGCGGGCCTCTGAGTTTGAGAACGCCATCGAGTGGCTTGTCCTCTCCGGGATCGTGAGCCGGATATATCGAGCGGAACAGGCAAAAAAGCCACTAGAGAACTATCGGGACATTGACGCGTTCAAGACTTATGTGTCCGATGTAGGGCTGCTGTGCGCGAAGAAAGAAATCATTCCGGAGGATATCTTGTATCCCACCCATGATCTGGACGACTTCAAGGGCGGCATGGCGGAGAACTATGTCTGCAACCAACTCATTGCTGGCGGTCATAGCTGCTATTATTGGACAGGAGATCACGGTTATGAAGTGGATTTTCTGGTGCAGTTGGATGGAGCTATTATCCCTATTGAGGTCAAAGCGGCGGAGCATACCCAGGCGAAAAGTCTGAACGCTTACCGGAAGATATACCAGCCGAGCTATGCGATCAAGCTGTCTGGTAAGAATTTTGGCATGGAGGAGGGACAGAAGTCGGTGCCGCTGTATGCGGCGTTCTGCATATAAAAATCACGGCTATAATCTAAGACCATTTAGGAATGTCCTGCATCTGATAAATTAGGCGGATGCAGGACATTTTCAAACACTACAAATATCTAAATAGTGCCTACTCAGCCAAATCATCAGCCTCCATCTTTTCCTCTGGTGCTTTATAAAAATTACCAGCGTTATCCAAAAATATTCGCATTGACGACATATGCTCACCCTCTGCTAAAGGCATGTGTGCATAGGGCTTTAACTGCTCGGCAACATCGTTCCACGCATTATTCAAATTCATAATATGCTGGGCACCTTGATATGTAAATGAAGCTGCAAAAAGGCAGTTTTTGACTTCAGATACCCCAAGTACCTGTTTTTCAAATGCAACAAGTCTCTCTGCGGTTGGGACGACAAAATGATCGATGACTACCTGTTGTCGAGAAATTTGTAGCAAACCATCCACTATAAAGGCAAATGAGTATGAAAACCGAATGCTATCATACGGATGGTTCTTGATATAGAATACATGCTTTATATAATCATCAAAACCGAATTTTGAGTCATTTTGGAATTTCAAAAAAACATTATATATAGCAAAGGAAAACAGGCCCATTTCTCGGAATAAATCAGCATATGTGCTTGTCTTTGTCAACAACAGGTACATGCAGCTTCTTACAGCTGCTCGATCAGCATCAAACTCAAGAACCTGATTGAAAAAGTACCGCTCTGCTCCACACATATCCGGCTTTTCCGATACAAAATGTTCCTCATTCTTAGGGATATCGCAATGTCCATTCATAATGTGGAATAATTCATGTAATGCAATATATGCTACAGAATACTTATATAATCTTTCAATCAGTACATCGTCAGTATCCTGCTCATTTTGAAACAACGCGTTCATATTTGGAGCTTGAAACCACATTTTGTACCAATGAAAAAATCGTGTCAATGTAGCCGTTGAAAGCGCAATTTTGTATGCCCTATCGCTTTTCATAGCAAGTGCATTGATCTGCTGATCCTCATATCCGTAAACACGCACTTCTATAGGAGGAGGCTGCTTTCGTGCTTCCAGCAAAGTGTTTACTGTATTCCGTGCAATACTTAGCCCTTTGTTAATCAGTTCGTCATCTAAGAAGGCATTTGAAGCAGCTTCAAAGAGTTCATAATCCTGATCTGGCACCATTGCTCATTCACTTCCTCAATCGACTTTTGGCTTATTATACTACGGGCTGAAGAATCGTACAAGGGAGCCCTATTCATATTGGTATAATAATTGCGCATATTTCTCACTTATTCCAACATCCGCAAAATAACATCACCATGGGGCAACGAGGACACCCAGCAGCTCATCGACATTCTGAGCAAGTACAACGTGACGGCCACCTTCTTTGTGGTGGGGGAGTGGGTGGACAAATACCCCGAGTCGGTGAAGGCCCTGTCCGACGCGGGCCATGAGGTGATGAGCCACTCCGATACCCACGCCCACTTCAACAGCCTGTCTTCCGATGAGATCATCGCCGACCTCAACGCCTGCGGGGACAAGATCGAAAAGGTGACGGGGACGCGGCCCACCCTGTTCCGCTGTCCCTACGGGGAGTACGACGACCACGTGATTAACGCCGTGCGGTCCATGGGCGTGGAGCCCATCCAGTGGGATGTGGACAGCCTGGACTGGAAGGACCTGTCCGCCGCCGACATCACCAAGCGGGTGACCTCCAAGGTCCAGCCCGGGTCCATCGTCCTGTTCCACAACGCCGCCCTCCACACCCCGGAGGCCCTGCCCGGCATCATCGAGGCTCTTTTGCAGCAGGGCTATACCTTTGTGCCCATCTCCCAGCTCATCCTGCCGGGGACCTGCGGCCAGGAGTACACCATCGACCACACAGGACGCCAATGCCCCGCCTGAGTTCAGGCGGGGCGGTTTTTCCAGTCGGGGGCGCTGAGCAGCACACAGGCGACGATGCCCACAGTAATAGCGGCGTCGTTGGCTTTGCGGGGACCCCATTTTTTGCAAAGCTTTCTTTGCAGAGCTCGCCCTGGTCAGTCCAGACTGTCCAGATAGGCCCCCACGTCAAAGGGGTCCAGGGGGCTATCCTTTCGTAAATATAACGGGTGGTGGGGATGCCCCGCACGGGTCCGCTTCCCAGCAGAAAACCACCGGGCGTTCCGGCGCTCCCCCACCGCGATCATGTCCCGGACGCACTGAGGCAGGTAATCCCGCTTCTCAATGACAGCCCCCCAGGCCGCCCACACCGCCGGGCTCCCGGCCCTGTCCAGGGACAGGGCGTAGTCGAAAGCCCGCATATTCTCAGCGTGGAGGGCGGCGTTGCAGGTCCGTTCCATGTCCTCCGGGCGGGTGGCCCGCTGGGCGTAGACGTTGAACATGATGAAGCTGTCGTAGCCGTTGTGAAGAGCCACCCGCTCCACCGATTTCAGGGTGTTGTCCAAATCGCCGGGGGCGGCGGTGGAGGGGTTCACCCCCACGCAGATCAAGGGGCGCTCTCCCCGTGTGCCCAGAATGTAACGATACTCTCCGTAATAATTTGGCACATAGAGCCATTTGGTAATATCGTAGTCCGGGGAGGGGACCAAAGCCGCCTCCAGGGCCTGATCAAACCGGACCAGCTCCAGCAGGGCGGTATCTCCCTTTGGAATGTGCATAAAATCACCTCAAAGGACAGTTTAGCACAAAAATCCCGGGAGTGGAAGGGCCTTTTAAAGTCAAAAGCCTGTTGCGGGACCTGTCACGATGTGGTATGATATTGAAAATCATCACAACGGAGGTACACCATGGAACAGCTCAATACCCAAGCCCTCACCCCGGAGCACCGCCACTGGATCGGCATGCGCATCATCAAAACGGTGGTGGCGGTGTTTTTGTGCGGCCTGCTTGCCTATTTCCGAGAGGCCTCCGGCTTTTACTCCATGATTGCCGCCGTGGTGTGCATCCAAAACTCCGCCGGCAAAACCATTGAGTCGTCCGTTAACCGCATGATCGGGACCCTCATCGGCGGTGTGGTTGGGGTGCTGGTGGTGTACAGCCTGGACACCCTGGGCGTGCTGTATATTGAGCTGCTTCGGTACGCGGTGTTGTCGACAATGCTCATCCCCATCATCAAACTGTGTCTGGCCATCAAAAAACCCGGCTGCGCCGCCATGGCCTGCATCGTTTTTTTGTGCGTCACCGTCAACCACAGCGTTGGGGACACCCCCGCCATTTACTCCATCGACCGGCTGTTCGAGACCCTGGTGGGGGTGGCGCTGGCCTGCGGCATCGACATCCTCCTGCCCTACCAGCCCCCCGTCCCGGCGGAACCTGCCCCCGCCGGGGAGAGCCAGCCGGAGCAGGTCCAGCCTCAGCCGGAGCGGGCGGAGGCGGAGTCCTCCAAAGAGACGGAGGGGGAGAAGTGATCTATCAGGATATCCACGCCGCCCGGTTTCTGGCCCGGCCCAACCGCTTTATCGCCCAGGTGGAGCTGGAGGGCCGGGTGGAAACTGTCCATGTGAAGAATACCGGGCGGTGTAAAGAGCTTTTGCTTCCCGGTTGCACGGTGTATTTGGAGGGCAGCTCCAACCCCGCCCGCAGGACAAAATACGACCTGGTGGCGGTGGAGAAGGTCCGGCCCGGCCTGCCGCCCTTATTCATCAACATGGACTCCCAGGCCCCCAACAAGGTGTTCGCCGAGTGGATGACGGTGGGGCTAGGAGAAGCTTTGGGCTTTCCCAGGCCCACCCTGCTGCGGCCGGAGACAACCTGGGGGAATTCCCGTTTTGATTTCTACTGGGAGGAATCAGGAGCAGCTTCTATGGAGTCCCCCTGCCAGCCCGGCGAAGCGGGCGCCGTGGGGACAAGCAGGACAGGGGAGCGGGATGAGAACTGCCTCCCTGGCCATTCCGAATCACAGCGGATTTTGCCCCGGCGGGGCTTTGTCGAGGTCAAGGGCTGCACCTTGGAGGAAAACGGCCTGGCCCTCTTCCCCGACGCCCCCACGGAGCGGGGGGTGAAGCACCTGCGGGAGCTTATGGCCTGCCGGGCGGCGGGCTTTGAGGCGGCGGTGTGCGTGGTGGTCCAGATGTCGGGCATGACCGCCTTCTCCCCCAACGACCGCACCCACCCGGAATTCGGCGCGGCCCTGCGGGAGGCGGCTCAGGCAGGCGTCAAGGTGCTGGCGGTGGAGTGCGCCGCCGCCCCCGGCTCCCTGACCATGACGAAGCCAATACCTGTAAAGCTATAAAGGAGAACTGCCTGACATGACCCAAGCCTACATTGACGGCCTGCTGGCCCTGGCCGTGGCCCAGGCCAGGGCCGTCAAAATCCCCGTCTCCCGGGACATCTGCCCCCAGGTCCGGCTGAACCGCCGGGCCCGGACCCGGTTCGGCTGCTGCATCCGCCGGGAGGGCCGCTATACCATCGAGCTGTCCGCCAAGCTGGCGGAGGAGGGCCGGGAGGAGGCCGTCCTCCAGGTGCTGGCCCACGAGGTGCTCCACACCTGCTGGGGCTGCTCCAACCACGGGGCCCGCTGGAAGGGTTACGCCCAGCGGATGAACGAGGCCTACGGCTACCACATCCGGCGGACGGACAATTACGACAAGCTGGGCATTGAGGACGACCGCCCGGTGCGCTATTGGGTGGTGTGCGCCCGGTGCGGGCGGCGCATCCCCCGGATGAAGCGCTCCCCCCTGGTGGACCACCCGGAGCGCTACCGCTGCGCCTGCGGGGGGACACTGGCGGTGGAGGGAGCCTGTCCCCAGGCAGAAAACGGAAAAATGTGACAACCGGGGGTATTTCCCCTCCCTTTTTCATAAGTTGTGCCCGAAACAGGCCGGAAAAACTCCGTATTTTTGTCTATAAAACCTTTGACGAAACGGGCAAAGCGGGATATACTTTCCGTGAGGCTGGAAGCGGGAAACCCCTTCCAGTTCCTTGACTGGTAACGTTTTCAGACCCGCCGCCCGGGGGGCGGTCACTTCGGATTTGAAAGGAGAACATATATGGACGTGAAACAACGGATTGAGGAGCTGGCCCAGGCCAAGTATCATAAGGAGCCCGCCCAGTGCAGCCACCAGGAGCTGTATCATGTGCTCCTCCAGCTCACCCAGGAGCTGTCCCAGGCCCGCCCCGCTCCCGCCGGGGAGCGCAAGCTGTACTACTTCTCCGCCGAATTTCTCATCGGCAAGCTGCTGAGCAATAATCTGCTGGCCCTGGGCGTCTTTGACCAGGTGAAGGAGGCCCTGGCCGGCTGGGGCAAGTCCCTGCCCGCCATCGAGGAGCAGGAGCCCGAGCCCTCTCTGGGCAACGGCGGCCTGGGCCGGCTGGCGGCCTGCTTCCTGGACTCCATCGCCGCCCTGGGCCTGCCCGGCGACGGCGTGGGCCTCAACTACCACTACGGCCTGTTTGAGCAGAAGCTCTCCCACAACAAGCAGAGCGAGTATCCCAACCCCTGGATTGAGGACGAGAGCTGGCTCATTCCCACCGGGGCGGAGTTCGAGGTGCCCTTCGGCTTCGGGCCGGTGAAGGCGAAGCTGTTCGACATCGCCGTCCCCGGCGCCCACACCGGCATTGCCAACCGCCTCCACCTGTTCGACGTGGAGCATCCCGCCCCCGCCCCCGCCGAGGGCATCGACTTTGACAAGACCGACCTGCCCGCCCGGCTCACCTCCTTCCTCTACCCCGACGACAGCGACGAGGCCGGGCGGCTGCTCCGGGTGTACCAGCAGTATTTCATGGTGTCCGCCGGGGCCCAGCTGGTGCTGCGGGAGCTGGGGCAGCGGGGCTTTGATCCCCATTCCATCAGCGAGCACGTGGTGATCCAGATCAACGACACCCACCCCTCCATGGTCATCCCCGAGCTGGTCCGCCTGCTGGTGGACCGAGGCCTCACCATGGACGAGGCGGTGGAGCAGGTGGCCAAGACCTGCGCCTACACCAACCACACCATCCTGGCTGAGGCCCTGGAGAAATGGCCCCTGTCCTTCATCGAGAAGGTGGCCCCCCAGCTGGTGCCCATCCTCCGGGAGCTGGACCGGCGGGCCCGGGCCGCCCATCCCGACCCTGCGGTGGGCATCATCCAGACCCAGGAGCACACCGGCAAGGACGGCAAAATTGTGGTCAGCGAGACCGTCCACATGGCCCACCTGGACATCCACTACGGCTACTCCGTCAACGGCGTGGCAGCCCTCCACACCGACATCCTCAAAGGCTCCGAGCTGAAGCATTTCCACGACATCTACCCGGAGAAGTTCAACAACAAGACCAACGGCGTCACCCTGCGGCGCTGGCTGGAGGTGTGCAATCCCGAGCTGGCCTCCCTGCTGGACCAGTGCGTGGGCCGGGAGTGGCGCACCGATCCCAACCGGCTGAACAAGCTGATGGACTTCTACAACGACGCCTCCGTGCTGGACAAAATGACGGCCATCAAGGCGGACAACAAGCGGGCGCTGGCCCAGGAGCTGCGCCGGACCCAGGGCATTGAGATGGACCCCGAGTCCGTGTTCGATATCCAGGTGAAGCGGCTCCACGAGTATAAGCGTCAGCAGATGAACGCCTTGTATGTCATCCGCAAGTACCTGGACATCAAGGCGGGCAGGATTCCGGAGCGGCCCGTCACCGTGATCTTCGGCGCCAAGGCGGCCCCCGCCTATGTGATGGCCAAGCACATCATCCACCTGATTCTCTCCCTGCGCCAGCTCATCGAGAACGACCCCCAGGTCCGTCCCTGGCTCCAGGTGGTGATGGTGGAGAATTACAATGTGTCCTGGGCGGAAAAGCTTATCCCCGCCTGCGACATCTCCGAGCAGATCTCCCTGGCCTCCAAGGAGGCCAGCGGCACCGGCAACATGAAATTCATGGCCAATGGGGCCATCACCCTGGGCACCCGTGACGGGGCCAACGTGGAGATCGCCGACCTGGTGGGGCCGGACAACATCTACAGCTTCGGCGCGTCCAGCAACTGGATCATCGAGCTGTACGAGCAGAAGGCCCGGGATTCCAAGCTGGGCTACCAGTCCGCCATCTACTACCAGCGCCCGGACGTGAAGCCCCTGGTGGACTTCCTGCTTGACCCGGTCCTCACCCAGTACGGGGACGGGGACGCCCTGAAGGCCCTGTGGACCGATATCACCGGCAAGGACTGGTTCATGTCCCTGCTGGACGTGGAGAGCTATATCGCCGCCCGGGACCGGGCCATCCACGACTACGGAGACAAACCCTTCTGGGCCCGGAAGATGCTGGTGAACACCGCCCGCAGCGGGTTCTTCTCCAGCGACAGGACCATCGCCCAGTACAACAGGGATATCTGGCATTTAAAATAATCTTAAATTGCGCGCCGCCCTCCCAGGGTGTATACTGTCCTGGGAGGGCGGCGTTCTGTCCCTCCGCAAAAAAAAGAGCAGGAGGGATACCTATGCGCTACAATATCACAGGCGAGCCCATGCCGGTGGTCATCTGCGACGTGGAGGCCAACGAGTCCATGATTACCGAAAAGGGGTCCATGGTGTGGATGTCGCCCAACATGGAGATGCAGACCAGCGCTGGGGGCCTGGGCAAGGCCTTTGGCCGGATGTTCTCCGGGGAGTCCATGTTCCAGAATGTCTATACCGCCCGGGGCGGCCCGGGCATGATCGCCTTTGCCTCCAGTTTTCCCGGCTCCATCCGGGCGGTGGATATCGACCCCCAGCACCCCATTGTGGTGCAGAAGTCGGGCTTTTTGGCCTCGGAGTCCGGGGTGGATCTGTCCATATTCTTTCAGAAAAAGGCGGCGGCGGGCTTCTTCGGCGGTGAGGGCTTCATTTTGCAGAAGCTCAGCGGCCACGGCACCGCGTTCTTAGAGATCGACGGTTCCGCCGTGGAATACACCCTTCAGCCGGGTCAGCAGATCGTGGTGGATACCGGCAACCTGGCCATGCTGGACGCCACCTGTACAGTGGATGTGAAATCGGTGAAGGGGATCAAGAACGTGCTGTTCGGCGGCGAAGGGCTGTTCAATACCGTGGTCACCGGCCCGGGCCGGGTGGTGCTCCAGACCATGCCCATCAGCAATTTCGCCATGTCCATCGCCTCCATCATGCCCTCGAACTGAGGGGGCCCCTCCGACGGGAACAGATCAGCCCGCTTGCGGGACATGGCTGAACGGAAATCAAAAAGAGGACCCCGCCGCGCTGCGCGGCGGGGTCCTGTCTGTCAAGCGCTTCGCTCCAGGTCCTGGAGCCGGTGGTTGACCACCTTCAATTTTTCCTCCTGGAGCTCTGTGCGCTCCTCCACCTGGTACATCCGCTCCACCAGGTTATTGTGGGCCTCCACTTTTTTCTCCAGCGCCTCCAGGCGGTAGGCAATAAGGGCACTGGACCTGCGGTTGGCAAAATAGCTCCCCGCCAGCGTTCCCGCTAAAGCCAGCGCCGCCGCGATGATGCTCTCCATCCTGTCACCTCCCCGGGCTGTTCTACCCACCGGGGGTTCTCTTGTGGTGTTGTCCCTTTCTGTGCACGGAGTCGGAATTTTTGCGTTGACAAATGAAATGCGGTGTGCTAAAATAAGGCTTGTGTTTGGACGGCTTTCAATGAGGAGAGATGTCCGAGTGGTTTAAGGAGCCGGTCTTGAAAACCGGTGACCCGCAAGGGCCGTGGGTTCGAATCCCACTCTCTCCGCCAGGTTACAATTTCATCATTTCGATGTTTTTCGACACGCGGAAGTACCCAAGTGGCCGAAGGGGCTCCCCTGCTAAGGGAGTAGGCGGGTAAAACCGTGCGAGGGTTCAAATCCCTCCTTCCGCGCCAAGTTGCATTGACAAAAAAGATGCAAGCAAAAATCCCGCACTTCGGTGCGGGATTTTTGCCTATAAAAAGAAAAACAGAAAGAAAACCGGAACAATAAGAGGGAGCTTCTAAAATAAGGGAGCGTAAAATAAAAATAACGTGCCAGAGATGCAAATTCGCTGGTTTTGGGAGTTTCTGGTATTCCACACGTTTCGAACTCTCAAGCGTTCCAAAAAGAGAATGGGCCGCTCACAGCCTGTCAGTTTTTCGCTGGCAGACCGTGGGCGGCCCTTTTTGCTTTCTCACTGTTCAGATTGGTGCTTATGCTTAGTCTGTCTGTGGTTCCTTGGTGGTATTGGTAATAGCTTTCGCCATGCCTTTTGGGTATACTTTCGTTGCAATCAGACGAAAGGAGACCAGCACCATGGCAGAAAAAAAGAACCTCTGTGCGCTCATCGACCTCGACCTGCACCGCAAAATCACCGAGGCCAGGGAGCGGACGGGCCAGACCACCGCTGAGTACATCACAGACCTGCTGCTCGAATACTTTGAGATGAAAGAAAATGGAGGGAAACAAATCATGGCAACCAATGGAACTCGCACGATGGCATTCCAGATCTCGGAAACCCTTTTCCAGCGGATCAAGGCGCACCTGGAACGGGAAACTGCCCGCACCGGCAAGAAGCTCACCCAGCGGGAGTTCGTGTTGGGACTGATCGAGGAAGCGCTGGCCGAGGCCGAGCGTCAGGCCGGTGTCAGCCCCTGTAAGGCCCCGCAACCCCAGGATGGCCCCCAGCCCCAGGAGGAGGATGAACCCAGCGTGTCGGGTGAGGAAAAGGCCGTGTAGGCCACCCCAGCACTACAACAACCAAACAACAGATGAGCGGCCCCCAGAGCATCCCAACAATGAACGGGATGTTCCGGGGGCCGCTTTTCGTTTTCACAGAAGGAGGTGAACTGCAAAAATGAGACAAAACACAGACCCAGGTTTTCGTTTCACAGACGAGGAGATGGAGACCGCCAAGGGGACCGACCTGCCGGATCTGCTGGAGCATCTGGGCTACAGTGTCCGGAGGCTGGGCGGCCGCTATCACACCACCAGGGAAATGGACAGCATCCGCATCAAGGACCGGCGAACCTGGAAGCGATACTCCAACGGCACAGGCGGGGATGCCATTACATTCCTCCAGGAGTTCTGCAACAAGGATTTCCGGGATGCCGTGAACTACCTACTGGAGTTCAACGGAGGCCGCGCCAGAGATTCTCCCGCCCCGCGCCCCAGACAGGCCCAGCAGACGGAAAAGCCCGCGTTCTCCCTGCCTCTTCCCAACCAGGACCAGCGGCGGGTCTTCGCCTATCTTCAAAAGAGGGGCATCGCGCCCCAGGTGATCCGGGGCTTCATCGACTCCAAGCTGCTGTATGAGGACGCACTGCACCACAACTGCGTGTTCGTGGGCCGGGACGGCAGCGGCAAGCCGGTGTTCGCCAGCAAGCGCGGTACCTATGACCTGGATGGCCCTGGCTTCAAGGGGGATGCGGTGGGCAGCGACAAAAGCGTGGCCTTCCGCCTGCCCTGCGACCCCGCCCTGGATTGGGTGGCGGTGTTCGAGGCCCCCATCGACCTGATGAGCTTCTGCACTCTCCATAGGGCGGTTACCAGCAACGCCGTTGCCCTGTGCGGACTGTACCAAGGGCCGCTGGATACCTACCTGCGGGAGAACCCCCACCTGAATCACATTGTCCTGTGCCTGGATGCGGACGGGCCAGGACGGGAGGCCACGGAGAAGTTCTGGGAGGAGTATGCCGCAAAGGGCTACACCGTGTCCACCCGGACGCCTGCCCAGGGCAAGGATTGGAACGAGTACCTGCAGCAGCGAGGGTGGGCCAGAGAAAGGGGGGATCGGAGCCAAACCATCGCCAGATAACACTATTATTCGGGTCAAAAATCAATAGAAAACGGAGGAAAGTATCCATGAAACGCATCTTTACCATCCTGTGCGCCCTCGCCTTGGTCATGGCCGGGAGCGCCACCGCCCTGGCCGCCGAGGCCCCTTCGGGCCAGACCCCCAGCTATTACCCCATTTCCGTGGAGGAGTACACCTACGGCGACTTCGATGAGCTGCGGATCAACAAGGTCTACCAGCTTTCGCTGGCTGACGACCCCAGCCTCATCCCCACCGAGGACTTCACCCGGAATGGCCGGCGCTACTATCTGCTGGACATGACCCGGAAGGACGAGGTGGGCGTGGACATCCAGACCCATACCGAAACCATCACCCAGCCCAGCGATACTAACAGCCTGGAGCAGATCCTCCAGCGGCTGGACGCTGAGATGGAGGTGACCACCGAGGACGGATACGTTGGCGTTCTGCGTCTGGACCACACCAGCGTCCAGGTCACCACGGACGGCTACGCCAACAAAACGACCTCGCTGTCCGCCAGCCGCAGCTATCCCAATCTGTCTGAGGCGGATGTGTCCCTCATCCCCAAGAGCATCGAGGATAAGGGCAAAACCCTGACTCTGGGTGATGTGAAGTGGAGCGAAACCATGGATGTGGATGGCGAGGGCAACCCTGTCACCCGCTACACCGCCACCGCAAGCTATACCGGCTCTACCACCAGCCGGTACGCCACCGGCTACACCGTCACCGCCAACTACACCGGCGAGGTGTCCAAGGCCAACTGCGCTGTGGTCACCTACACCGCCATTTTTGGCAGTGAAAAGGCCCCGGAGGAATCCAAGACCCCTGGAGCTGATGAAAAGAATGACAGTAATCAGCCGGATGGGGCCGAGGCCCCAGACACCGAAAAGGAGCCTGTGGATCTGTCCGGCCTGAAACGCCCTGTGATCATCGGCGTTGTGGTGCTGGCCCTGGGCGCTGGCGGCTGGTTCGCATTCAAAAAATTCAAGGAACGGAGATGATGTACCTTTGAAAACCATGAAACTGCGCAGTTTTCTGCTGGCCGCTATGCTGTGCGCCCTCTGCGTCACCCAGGCCAGCGCATTGGAATATGACTTCGACGCCCCGGAGGATTACCTGTTCGGTCAGCCGACATCGGATGATACCATCTACGAGTGGGAGAACCCCAACGTGGACCGGAGCAAGAACACCGCCCTGGCGGCTCCCGGTTTCGGCTCTCCCACCAGCTACCTCCCCGGCAGCGGCGAATACCTCACCCCCAACCTCGTCCCCGGCGCTCTCAGCGGCGGACTGGTCAATCAGGTAGGGAGCGCCGGGGCCAACACAACAGGCGGCGCTCCGGGCAGTTCCTTTGTCCCTGGGCAGTACCCTGCGGTGGATACCAGCGGTAACTTCACCATGACCCAGATCCCCAGCAGCCCCACCGACATCGCCCAGGGCAGTACCACCAGCGGTTACACGGAGGTCACCAGTGACCTCTACTACAGCGGCGGACACTTGGGGACGCTGAAGATCCCCGCCATCGGCCTGACAGTCAAGGTCTACCAGGGGACGGACAGCGCCGCGCTGAAGAAAGGTGCGGGCCACTTTACCGACACCAGCATCTGGGACGGAAACTGCTGTTTCGCAGGCCATAACCGAGGGGTGAACAATCACTTCGGGAAGATCCACACTCTGGAGGCTGGCGATACCATCACCCTGACCACCCTGCTGGGGACCCGCACCTATGCCGTCACCAGCGTGGAGAAGGTCAGCGTCAACGACAACAGCGGCACCGCCCCCACCACCGACAACCGCGTGACCCTCTACACCTGCGTGATGAACCAGCCGGAGTACCGCTGGTGCGTGACCGCTGTTCAGCAGTAACCCTGTTCGGCAATCGCCGCCGCTGTGTGCCGATTGTGTTCGACTTTCCCCGGTTCATGTGGTATGGTTCGGTTTGCAAACCCCACATTTTATGAAACGGAGGAAACGAGCATGAAAAGCAAAAAATTTGTGTCCCTGTTCCTGACCGGGGCGATGACGGCGGCGCTGTTGGCCGTCCCAGCCCAGGCGGTGGAGGCCCCACAGCCCTACTCCATCACCGCCAGCCACTGGAGCCGGGAGGACTTCTCCCAGGAGGCCAACCCGGACGTGTTCACCGGCCCCTACACGCGGGAGCTGTACAACGCCATCCGCCAGACCATGGTGGACGGAACCAGCGATACCGCCCCCGCCTACACCATGGTGAGCAAGGAGGACTACAGCGCGGTGAAGAAGCTGACCGGGCGCATGGAGGGCGTCCTGCGCTACGAACACTATGTGCCGCAGGGCTTTACGGACTACTGGCAGTACCTGGACTACTACGCCGTGTCCGCTGAGATGCCGGAAAACTACCAAGCGCCCCTGGACTTCATCCAGCCTGCCCTCGACCATGCGGGGACACTGGCCTCGGACAGCGAGAAGGTGGAATATTTCAACGACTACATCCGCACCCTGCTGGCCTACCAGAAGGGCAAGGTCTCCGGCATCACTCAGACCTTCGCGGCCCACGCCGTGGAGTTGAAAGCAGCCTGCGGTTCCTACGCCAGAGCGATGAAGTTCCTCTGCGCCGCGGCGGACATCCCCTGCTTCACCATCAGTAGCAAGGCCCACACCTGGAACCTCGTCTATGTGGACGGAGCGTGGCTCCATGTGGACGTGTCCGCCAACGACCTCTCCGGCAGGAACAGCGTCCTGCTCACCGAAAGCTACCAGACCGGGCGGGATCAGGCCCCGGAGGCCACCGCCTTCCTCAAGGAATTATTTGTACCCGGATCGACAAAGTAAACATCCTCTCTCCGCAGCGGGGGCGGCTTGCAGCAATGCAGGCCGCCCCCGCTTTTTCTGTTTTCCACAGGTTTCATGCGGTGTACCTGTTCAATCACCGCAAATAATTTTTACAAGGAGACAGTATGAAACATCATCGTTTTACCAGACTGCTTGCCCTGCTGCTGGCGGTCGCCACGCTGGCCGGCCTGCTGGCCGTTCCCGCCAGCGCCGCCAGTCTGGGCGGCAGCGGCAGCGTCAAGATCACCCAGGCCGGCTTCGGCAATTACCTGGACAAGTCCACGGGCGGGTCCATCGGCGGCGGCTACTGGAAGTACACCAGCAACGATGGCCTGACCGGCACCGCCTACTGCGTCAACTGGGGCCTGAAAGGGGTGTCCCCCTCCAAGTCCCTGACCCTGCGGGAGTATGACCGGAACCCCCAGACCATGGGCGTGTTCGCCAACGGCTATCCCAACCGGACGCTGGAGCAGTTCAAGGAGCTTCACGCGGACGATGTTCGGGGCGTCGCCAGTCTGACGGAGGATGAGTATAAGTACGCCACGCAGTTGGCGGTGTGGGCATCCTGCGGCCAACTGGCCGTCCCCGGCACCTCCTCCACCGCTGGCCGGGCCTCCCTGGTACAGCCTACCGCGGACGCCCAGAAGATCCGCATTTTTGACAGTGTCAAGACCATGCTGGACCACTCCACCCACTGGACGAAAAATCTCTACACCGGGCTGTCCATCCGCGCTGAGGAGGACAGGGACATCCGGGGCGTGGAGGTGCTGAACGAGTACGGCCTGGAGGGCGCTGCCGCCGACCATGAGGACGGAATCAAAAAGGAGACCATCAACGGGGTGGAATATTACACCCGCACCATGTATGTGGCCTCCGCCACCTCCACCTGGATCGATGACCGCACCACCAAGGTGTACTCCACAGACGCCCCCCAGGGGACCATCTTCGTGGCGGAGAATAATGCTCCGCTGGAGACGGTGTCGGAAAACGGGGCCACCTGCTATAAGGTGGATACCAGCCGGAACCGCAATACCAATCTGAACGCCAACGGCTCGGAATACTATGGCGCGTTTAAGGTCTGCATCCCTGTGGATAACGTCCCCACCGAGGGCAGCTTTACCATCCGGGCCACGGGCGGCGTGGCGCAGTATAATCTGTACCTCGCCTACAACCCCTCCGCCACGGAACAGTCCTACATCGTGTCCGACCCCGGCTACACCACCCTGGACGCCCAGGCCGCCTTCAAGTGGAGCGGTACGGAGGAGCCGGACACCGCCAGCCTGCAGATCGTCAAGACCGGCCCAGGCGGCGCGCCCCTGGAGGGGGCGGAGTTCACCCTCACCGGTGACCGGGGTACCACGGTCACCGGCACCAGCGACCGCAGCGGGCAGATCATCTGGCGCGACCTCCCCGCCGATGAAAAA
This sequence comes from uncultured bacterium, assembly GCA_947364395.1. Classification (GTDB taxonomy): domain Bacteria; phylum Bacillota; class Clostridia; order Oscillospirales; family Oscillospiraceae; genus Enterenecus. The sequence continues at coordinate 4,201 of CANASS010000038.1, read as the reverse complement.
TTTACGCTGTCTGAAACCTCCGCCCCGGAGGGCTACCAGATCATCGCGCCCATGAACGTCACCCTCACCCCTGGCCGCACCACCTACCTGACGGTGACGGACGATGAGGAACATGGCTTCACCGTCAAGAAAATTGACGCCCAGAATAAGGGCAGCTTGCAGGGGGCCGTGTTCGTCTTTGAGCAGATTGACGGCTCCTATAAGACTACCGGCACCACCGGCTTTGACGGCACGATCTCCTTCCAGGGCGATGAGCTGCCCTATGGGTCGTACCGGGTTTGGGAGCAGTCCCCGCCTCCCTCTTACCTGAAGGATGAGCGCATCGAAACCGTGGAATGGACAGGCGAAAAGGATGTCCTGCTCACCTTTGAGAACGTCCGGGAACCCCAGCTCATTCTCGTGAAAAAGAACGAGAACGGCGTCTGCCTGCCCGACGCCACCTTTGACATCTACGGTGACGGCAAATACCTCACCTCCGTCACCACCAATGACGCCGGCGAGGCGTACATCACGGGCATCAAGGCGGAAATGTACGTGGAGGCGGTGGAGAAGATCGCCCCGGCAGGCCATGTGCTGGACCGCACCGCCCACGGAATCCACATTGATCCCTATGACCCGGCTATTGAGGACGACCCCGTTTTGACGGTGGTGAACCTGTCCCGGCCCTCCCTGCGGATCATCAAGTATGACCGACTGAGCAAGGCCAAGCTGCCCAACGTCACCTTTGAAATTTACAAGGACGCGGAGCTGTTTGATACCGTTACCACCACGGAGAGCGGGGAGATCAGCCTCTATGACCTGGAACCGGGCACTTACCTGGTTAAAGAGGTGTCTACGGATGATACCCACATTGTGGACACCACGCCCCAGCAGATCGAGCTGAAAGCGGGCCAGACGGCCACCCAGGAGCTTGTCTTTTTCAATGACAAGCTGCCCGGTATGCACCTCATCAAGGTGGACAGCGCCGACCTGTCCAAGCCCATCGCCAACGCCCGCTTTAAGTTTGAGGCGGTGAACGGGAGCTGGGGGCCTGTGGAGTTGACCTCGCTGGAGGACGGTACCATCGATCTGTCCAAGCTGCCCACCGGGGCGGCAGTGGTGACGGAACTGGACTGCCCCGGCTATGTCATCGACAGCGCCCAGCGGATCATTGAGCTGAAGCCCAACGAGACCGCCCAATTTGTGTTCACCAACAGCAAGAAGCCCTCTTTGCGCCTCACGAAAACCAGCTCGGACGGCGCTCCTCTGGAGGGCGTCTCCTTCCGGCTGGCCAAGATCGAGGACGGCTCCCACTACCTGGACCGGGTGACCAATGAGCGGGGCGAGATCTTGTGGGAGGGCCTCGATCCTGGGGTCTATTCCCTGGTGGAAACCGCCACAGTGAACGACCACATCCGGGATCTGAAAGAGCATCATGTGGAGCTGTTCCCCGGAAAAGAAAGCACGATTGTGCTGGAAAACCATAAGCGGCCCAATTTGTATGTCTATAAAAATGACGCGGACGATGGCAGCCCGATTGAGCATACGATTTTTACCGTCCGGGCGGCGGACGGCCATTCGGTGGATGAGATCGAGACGGACAGCACGGGCCTTGCCGTGCTGGAGAATCTGCTCCCCGGTGTGTACGAAATTTCGGAAAAGTCGGTTCCCTCGCCCTACCTGCCGGACGCGCCCAGCCAACTGGTAACGCTGTACCCGGACCGGGATCACACCGCCTACTTCAAGAACCACAAGCGGCCCGTCATTGAGATCGTCAAGGAAAATGCGGTTACTTATGAGCCGCTGGCCAACGTCCCCTTCCAGGTCTGGTACGCCAGCAACAGCACAGCCACCGGCGAGATCAACGACCTGGGCGTGTTCTACACGGACGAGAACGGGCGCATTGAGCTGAACGGCCCGGAGATGGGCGAGCTGGGCCTGCGGGACGGCTGGTTCCGGGTCAAGGAGCTGGAGCCGCTGAAGGGCTTCGCCAAGGCGGACCCCGACACCCAGGAGGCATTTGTCCCCGCTGGGCAGGGCCACACCTTCCGCTTCCGCAACCAGCCCCTGTCCGCCATCTGCGTTTGGAAATACGACAGCCAGAATCCCAATGTGGCCATTGAGGGGGCGGTGTTCCAGATCCGCTATCTCTCCGGCAACACCTCCGGCACAGGCGGCACCGTGATCGGGACGTTCCGCACCTCGGCCAACGGCTCTTTCACCGCAACCGGGTTGAAAAAGGGCGCTTACATCATTGAGGAATTGTCCAGTGACGGCGCTCATGTGATCGATACGCCGCCCCAGACGGTCTACCTCTCCGGCGAGGAGCAGGAGGTCATCCAGGTCCATTTCGGCAACAGCGCCAAGGGCTCCCTGTTGGTCACGAAGGTGGGGGACCAGGGCGAGCCTCTGAGCGGCGTTGAATTTTTGGTCACCAAGTCGGACGGCTCCGTGGTGGGCGACGCCAACGGAAAATTTACGACTGCGTTGGATGGGACCTTCCTGGTGGAGAACATCGACCCGAACACCACACTGGTGGTCAAGGAGACCCGCTCAAAAACCGGATATGTGCTGGACGATGTGGCGCAGACCGCCGTTGTCAAGGCCGGACAGTGTGTGCGGCTGCAATTCATCAACCACAAGGCGGGAAATCTCGTCATCCATAAGCTGTCCAGCCTGGACAAAACTCCGCTTGAGGGCGCGCAGTTCAAATTGACCTACGCGGACGGGAAGGTGGTGGACGCTGAGAGCGGCCAGCTCTCCTCCAACGGTCTGTACTGGACTAATTCCGAGGGCCAGATCGTGGTGTCCAATATCACCGGCACCATCATCGCAACGGAGGTCACCAGTCCGTCTGGATTTGCCGTTGACCCCAATACCCGCAGCCAGACCGTGGTGATCAATCCCGGCGATGACACGCAGCACCTCTATTTTTATAACACGCCCCTGTGTTCATTGACCCTCTCGAAACGGGATTCCACCAATGGGAAGCCGATCCCCAACACAGTTTTCTCGGTCAAGGACGGCGATGGGAACCTGATCGGCAGGTACACCACCGGGGCGGACGGAACGGTGACTGTTACCGGCCTCATGCCCGGCTCGACCGTGGTGGTGTCTGAATATAAGGTGCCCGATACCCATGTCCTCAACACCACCCCGCAGACCATCATCCTGAAATCGGGGACCAATTCCTTCACCAGCGGCGGCACCACTACCACCACTCCCGGCGCCAACACCGGCACAGGCGGCGGCAACAGCCTCGATTTTGAGAACGACCCCAAGATGGTTTTGACCATCAAAAAGTACATCAAGGGGACGGATCATGAGCCGCTGAAGGGTGTTTGCTTCAAAGTCGTGGACGGCTACGGCAAGCCCATCGGCACCAACAACGGGGTGTACTATACCAGCAGCGCCGGGGAAATCGTGCTGAATGACCTGGAACCCGGTACCACCGTCACCGCACGGGAGATCTCCACGGTGGAGGGCTTTATGCTGGACGGCGAACCCCAGACCATCACGATCCAGGCGTCCAAGAAGCCCCAGGAGATGATCTTCTGGAATGAAAGGGCCGGTTCCCTCGTCATCCAGAAAAAGAGCAGCCTGGACGGCAGCCCGCTGGCCGGGGTACAGTTCTTGTTGACCTACGCGGACGGCTCCTATGTGGACGATAACCATGGGCATACCAGCAGCAAGGGCCTGTACGAAACTGACCGGAACGGAGAGATCCGGATCAGCGGGATCGTGGGCACTGTCATCGCAAAAGAGGTGAAAACGCTGCCTGGATTCACCATTGACCCGGCAACACAGACGCAGACCGTCAAAATCGACCCGGATGACTGCCAGACGCTGGTCTTTTACAACACGCCTGTGGGGAACTTCGAGCTGATCAAGGTGGTGGAGGGGAACGAGAGCAAGCGCATCCCCAATGTGACCTTCGAGATCCGCCGCGTCTCTGACGGCGGGCTGGTGGACACCATCACCACCGGCAGCGATGGCCGCGCCACCCTTCAACTGGACAGGGGCAATTATTACGCGGTGGAAACCGCCTGTCCGAAGGAATTCAAGCTGGATTCCACGCCCCATTACTTCACCATGCAGGATGGCGGAAAAGGTACCACCTTGACGGTGAAAAACAAGGCTTTCAGCGGCATCCTGATCCATAAGACGGACAGCGTCACCGGCAAGGGCATCCAGGGCGTGACCTTCCTGCTCTACGACAGCG
>CANASS010000037.1 GCA_947364395.1 uncultured bacterium | reverse complement strand
TCTTCACCAGCTCCGCCAGGGGGTCCTGGAGCCGCCGGGCGATGGACACGGCGGAACGCAGGTTCACGTCGAAATCGGGGAACTCCTCGGCGGCCAGCTTGGAGGCGGAGTACACCGAAGCTCCCGCCTCGTTGACCATGGCGTAGCTCACCCCGTCCCCCGCCTTGCGGATGAGCTCCACCGCCATCTGCTCGGTCTCCCGGCTGGCGGTGCCGTTGCCGATGGCGATGTGGGCCACCCGGTGCTTTTTGATGAGGACGGCCAGCTTGTCGATGGCCTCGTTTTTGCCCCGCTCCCCGTGGGTGGGGTAGACCACCGTGGTGTCCAGCACCTTGCCAGTTGGGTCAACCACCGCCACTTTACAGCCCATGCGGTAGCCGGGGTCCAGCCCCATGGTGACAAAGCCCTTCACCGGGGGCTGCATGAGCAGGGGCTTTAAATTGAGGGCGAATTGGCCGATGGCCCCTTCGCTGGCCCGCTCAGTCAGGTCGGAGCGCACCTCCCGCTCCAGGGAGGGGGCGATGAGCCGGTCGTAAGCGTCCTCGGCGGCGTTTTTTACAAATTCCATGGCGGCGCGTCCAGGCACCACCCGCCGCCGCAGGGCCACCAGGGCGGTCTCCCGGTCCATCTCCACCGAGACCTTGAGGATTTCCTCCCGCTCCCCCCGGTTCATGGCCAGAATCTGATGTCCCTGGGTTTTGGATATCAGGCTTGAAAACTCATAGTAAAGCCGGTACACGCTGTCCTCCGGCTCCTTGGCCGCCGCTTTGGAGACGATGGAGGCCCGCCGCCAGTACAGCTCCCGGAGCAGCTTGCGCAGGTCGGCGTCGTCGGAGATGATCTCGGCGATGATGTCGGAGGCCCCCTGAAGGGCGTCGTCCACGGTCTCCACCCCCTTCTCGGGGTCCACGAAGTCCTGGGCCGCCGCCTCCATGTCCACCGCGGGGCCCTGGGCGAAGGCCAGCCGGGCCAGGGGCTCCAGCCCCTTTTCCCTGGCCATGGTGGCCCGGGTGCGGCGCTTTTGCTTATAGGGCCTGTAGAGGTCCTCCACCTCCGCCAGGGTGGCGGCGGCGTCGATGGCAGCGGACAGCTCTTCCGTCAGCTTGCCCTGGTTTTCGATGGACTGCTTTACCTCGTTCCTGCGGTCCTGGAGGTTGCGCAGGTACTGCAAGCGGTCGGCCAGCTGGCGGATGAGCTGGTCGTCCATGGCCCCGTGGAGCTCCTTGCGGTAGCGGGCGATGAAGGGGACGGTGTTTCCCTCGTCCAGCAGGGTGATGATATTCTCAATGTGCTGGGCGGGACGGTCCAGTTCCCGGGCCAGAATTTGTATAATTGTGTCCATTTATGGTCTCCTCACTTTTGTTTTGCGGGGCGGACAGGCCGCCTGGGCTCTCAGTATACCACAATTTTCCGGCGTTGAGAAGCGGAAAAAAGCGGCCCCGGCTTGGTTGCCGGGGCCGCTCTGTCCGGATCAGTGAAGCTGCTCGTACCGCCGGAGGGCCAGGTCCAGCTGGGGCTGGGTGGCGTAGTCGGCGGGGCGGAGCAGGTTGTCCAGGTCCGGCTGGATCAGCCGGTTTCCCAGGGCCCAGCGCATGGCGTCCCGGGCGTTAAGGCGGATGCCGGACCAGTCCTGATAGGGGGAGAGGGAACCGTGTCCCCGGGGGGTGCGCTGGCAGACCTGGGTTTCGTACTGGTAGAGCATGACGGCCATGTCCTGCCGGGGGATGGGGGCCAGGGGGTCAAAGCTCTTTTGGACGATGCCGCTCATCAGGCGGCGTTCCACCGCCCAGGTGGTGAACTGGGAGGGATGGGTGTACCTGGCGCCTCCGTCCAGCCGGTACAGGCGCTGGGCCACGTCGGCGTAGGACACCCATTTCTCCGCCGGCTTGGGGGTGGGGATTGGAGTGGGTTCGGGGGTAGGCGCCGGAGTGGGCTCAGGGGTGGGTTTGGGCGTGGGAGCTGGCGTGGGTTCAGGTTTGGGTGTGGGCGTGGGTTTGGGCGCAGGGGCCGGAGTGGGTTCGGGCTTGGGAGTGGGTTCAGGCGTGGGAGTCGGCGTGGGTTTAGGCGTGGGGGCCAGGGTGGGAGAGGGCGCGGGATCGGAGGCGTCCGCCAAAAGCTTGTGCCAGGGGTTGGCCTCCCGGGGGTCGGTGGGGTCCCAGCCGTTGGCCTGCTCCTGGGAGATGCTGGGAATCAGCTTCTCCGGCTTGCCCAGGGGTCCGGGGTTCTCCGCGTCGTCGTAAATGGTGACTTTGGTGCCCCGGGCGCAGTTGTCGTAGATCCACTTGGCGTCCACGGTCTGGAGCCGGACACAGCCCAGGGAGGCCGGGGCTCCCAGCCCGTTGTACTCCTCCGTCATCAGGGTGGAGGGGTCCTTCTCGGTGTAGCACACCGAGTGGAACAGGATGTTGCCCTTGATCTGGGTGCAGTACTGGCCGTAGGAGTCGTCCAGCATGTGAACCCAGGTCCAGCGCCCGCCGATGGTGAAGGTGCCGGCGGGGGTGGCGTGGCCCTTCCGGCCGGTGGAGCAGATCATGGCTTTCACCGGGACGGTGTAGTACCCGTCCTCATCCAGCCCGTAGACGGTGACGGTGCTCTGGGCCCGGTTGACCATGATGTAATAGGGCTTGCCGTTGCTTTTTGTGTGGTTGGCGGCGATGTAGGTCCCCTTGGGCTGAGCGGCCTGGGCGCTGGGGCACAGGAGGGCCGCGGCGGCGCACAGTGCCAGAAAGAGGCTGAGGATTCGTTTCAATGGGATACCTCCTACCGTATCTTGTGTATGACGAAATGGCTCCCACAAGGGAGCCATTTCATTATACATGGTTCGGCTGGCAAATGCAAGGGAATTTGGGGTTACACGTCTTTCGACCCGTAAAAGTGCCGGGACAGCAGGAAGGACAGGGCCAGCAGGACCAGCCCGGCCGCCGTCGCCGCGGCGGGTAAGGCGGCCGCCTGCTCCAGGAGGGGCGCGTCCAGGGACTTGAGCCAGTCCAGGCCCCCCAGGGGGATCAGAAAGACAACCCCCGCCAGGGTAATCACGCCCATGACGCCAAAGAACATGATCCGCGCCCGCTCCGGGCCGAATTTGTACAGGATGGGCAGCATCATGGCGTTCACCAGCATGGACATCACGACGCAGATGGCGCAGGCGAGCAGGTACTCCCCCAGGCTCTCCTCCATGCGGCCCGCAATGGTCAGCACCACGCCCAGCACGGTGGTAAGGACCGCGGAGGCCGTGAACATAATCAGCACCGCCAGATACCGTGCCGCCACCGTTTTGGTGCGGCCCACCGGCAGGGACAGGCCGTACACGTCCCACTGGGCCTGTTTGTCATAGGCAAATACATTCATGGGCAGCATGGCCACCATCACCATCATGAAGCCGCCTACGAAGGAGGCCGACCAATATCCCAAGAAGGCCACCGCCACATAGATGGCGAGAATCAGCAGATAGCTGCGCAGGGTCCTGCGCAGAATGAGGAAATCCTTCAAAATCAGCCCGGTCATACCTGTTCCCCCTTTACCACGAATACCATCAGCTCGTCCAGCGTCACCGGCTCCACCGTCAGCCGGGGGTAGAGCCGCTTGAAATCCCCCCTGCGTCGGATCAGCGCCTCGGTGGAATACTGGCTCTTCCGGGTGGACACCAAATACCCCCGGTCGATCTGTTCCAGGTCGGCGCGGGCGCACACCAGCCGCCCGTAGTTCTCCAGCAGCCGGTCCTTCTCGTCGCACAGCAGCAGCTTCCCCTGGTGGAGGTAGGCGATGTAGTCGGCCACCTTTTCCAGGTCCGAGGTGATGTGGCTGGAGATGAGGATGGCGTGGTCGTCGTCGGAGACGAAGGCCAGAAACTCATCCAAAATCTCCTCCCGCACCACCGGGTCCAGCCCCGCCGTGGCCTCGTCCAGCAGCAGGAGCTTGGGCCGGTGGGCCAGCGCCGCCGCCAGGGACAGCTTCATCCGCATCCCCCGGGACAGCTCTTTGATGTTCTTGGTCCCGGCCAGCCCGAATTTGTCCAGATAGTCCCGGAACAGCCCCTTGTCCCAGCCCTTGAACACCCGGCTGAGGACGCTGTCCACGTCCTTGACCCGCAGGTACTCGGAGAAGAAGCAGTCGTCCAGCACAATGCCGATGTTCTCCTTGGCCTGGTCCGGGTCCGTGCCCAGCAGGGACGCCGCCCCGGCGGTGGGCCGGGTGATGCCCAGCATGGACTTGATGAGGGTGGTTTTGCCCGCCCCGTTCTCCCCGATGAGGCCCATGATGGACCCGCCGGGCACCTGGAGGTCGATGGGCCCCAGGGTGAAGGTCTTGTACTCCTTGACAAGGCCCTTGAGTTCAATACAATTTGTCATAGTTCATCTTCCTTATACAAGGTGTTTAGCATTTCGGTGAGTTCGTCCAGCTCCACGGCCCCGGCCTTGGCGGCGTCCACCGCCTGGGACAGGTGCTCTTCGATCTGGCACAGCACGGCCTCCCGCCGGGTCTCCCGGTTTTGGGCGGCTACAAAACAGCCCTTGCCGGGGACGGTGGTGAGGAAGCCCTCACGCTCCAGCTCTTCATAGGCCCGTTTGGTGGTGATGACGGAGATGCGCAGGTCCCGGGCCAGCAGCCGCATGGAGGGCAGGGCCTCGCCCTCGGGAAGCTGGCCTGAAAGGATGAGCCCTTTCAGCTGGCGGACGATCTGCTCATAGATCGGCGCGCGGTCGGAGTTGCTGATGATGATGTCCATGGTACACCTCATTTGGGTTGTTTTTCTCTCCCGCCTCCGGCGGGGAGAGGGAGGGTCCCTCATTGGGTTCCGGGGCACGCTCGTCAGCGGACCCGGTATTTTGTATATATACGATATACACAGTATAGACGCTATACACGGACTTGTCAAGGGGGAGGGGCAAAAATTTTTTGACAAATAAAACCGGCCGCCTCCCAAACGGGAGACGGCCGGCAATCTGCGGGAATTGGAACGGCTCAGCGGTGCTTGCCCATGAAGAACAGGGCCACGCAGCCCGGGCCGGTATGGGCCCCGATCACCGGGCCGATGGAGTTGATGATGATCTCTTTCACGCCGTAACGCTTCTTGATCTCGTCCGCCACAAATTGGGCGTCCTTCAGGCAGTCGCTGTTGCTGATGAACATGGTCTGGGAGGCGGGGTCCTCTGCCAGCTCCCCCACCTTGTCCACCAGGGCGGTGAGGGAGGCCTTGCGCCCCCGGGCCTTGGCCACGTTGATGAGATGGCCCTCGTTGTCCACGTGGAGGACCGGCTTGATCTGGAGCATGGTGCCCACCACGGCGGTGGCGGCGGAGACCCGTCCGCCCTTTTTCAAAAAGAACAGGTCGTCCACAGTGAAGTAGTGGCACTGGCGCAGCTTGGTTTCCTCCGCCCAGTCACGGACCTCCTCCATGGTCTTGCCCTCCTGGCGGAGCTTGGCGGCCTGATAGACGAACATTCCCTGGCCCAGGGAGGCGCACAGGGTGTCCACCACATAGATTTTGCGGTCGGGGTACTGCTCGGCCAGCTCCTGGGCGGCGATCTGGAAGGAGTTGCAGGTGGTGGACAAGCCCGAGGAGAAAGCCAGGATCAGCGCGTCTTTACCCTGCTTCAGCACGGCTTCAATGGCGTCGGCGGCTTCGCCCACGTTAACGGCGTTGGTGGTGGCCATGAGGCCCTCCCGCTCCTTGCCGTAGAACTGGTCCGGGGACATCTCCCGGTTGTCCGGCCAATTCCGGTAGGTCTTGCCGTCCATGATGAAAGACAGGGGGAGCACCTCCAGCTCCAGGGCCTTCACCAGATTGTCAGGCAGGTCGCAGGACGAATCAGTGATGATAATATAGTCACTCATGGTAAAATTCCTCCAAAATTCAAATATCATGAGACCGGCCTGGGCCGGAAATCATTTCTTTTTGCGCAATAGGTCCTCATGGCCGGTCCGCTGGGCCAGGATGGCCAGGACCCGGTGGCAGGCCAGGCTATAGGCGTACCCCCGCAGGGCCAGGTCCAGCACCAGCTTGGGCAGGTCCCCGTCGCCGGTGTCCGCGTCCAGCTGGTCCGCCGCGTCGGTCATGGCCTGGTCCAGGTACTGGCAGAAATATTCGTACTGCCGCTGAGGGGCCCGCAGCTCCCGGCCCACGGTGGTGAGCACCTTCATTTCCCGCACGCTCATCACCTGCTTTAGGGCGGTGATGGCGGTGAGGTAGGCCAAGTGCTCCTGGCCGTACTTTTTGCCGTTGGCCCGCTCCACCAGACCGTCCTTGATATAGTTGTTAATCATGGCGGAGGTGAGGGCGTCGCCGTCCCCCACGGGGACCAGCTGCCGCGCCAGATAGCCCACCACCTGATCCATATACAGCGGGATGTCGGGCAGGTCGTCCCAGCCGTCCGGGCGCCGCTGGGTCAGCTGCTGTTTGAGTTCGGCCAGCTCCTCCATGGAAAAGTCCCTCCCTGTCCCTGAATCTGATACGGGAAATTATATCACATCGTTTTGTCAACGTAAAGGGGGGAAATCAAAAAAGGCCCCGCGGCGCTTTCGCGCCGCAGGGCCGCGGGGCTTTGACAGGTCCCGGGGTCACTTCTGGCAGATGGCCGCGATGGCGCGGCTCATTTTCTGGGCCGTGCCGGGGCCGTACTTGTCCAGATTTTCCTGAAACCGGGGATCGCCGGCGTACATCTGGCCCAGGCAGGCCAAAATGCTGTCGGTGCAGTTGTAGTGGTATTTGGTGATGTGCGCCTGCCAGCGCTTCACCAGGGCCCGGGCCTCCGGCCCCTCCGGGTCGCCACAGGCCCCAAAGGCGGAAAAAATCTCCTCCATCTCGGCCTGAATGGCCGCCTCCTGTTCCTGCGTGTAGTTCTTATGCTTCTCCCGGCTCTCCAGGAACGCTTCGGTGTTGCCCCAGCGGTCCGCCGCCTCCTGGGCGTACTGCTCCTTGACCGCCTCCCAGTCCGCCTGGGAGGGCTTGGGTCTCTCGTCGTACATGACAGTTCCTCCAATCGTTTCGTCCACCAGCCGAAGCATGTCGTCCAGCCGCCTGCGCTTCATCAGTAGCAGGTTTCGGTGCTTTCGCAGCGCCTCGGCCCGGTCGTGGTCCGGGGCGGAAAGAATGTGCCCGATCTGCTCCAGGGGCACGTCCAGCTCCCGGTAGAACAGGATCTGCTGTAAAACCGCCATGGCCTCCTGGCTGTAAAAACGGTATCCGGCGGGGGTGACCTCGGTTGGCTTCAGCAGCCCGATCTCGTCGTACCATCTCAGTGTCCGGACACTGACGCCGGCCAGCCGTGCCGCCTGGCTCACGGAATAGCGCATTGCTTCCACCTCCTAATAAGCACTGTAACCCATGACGTAACGGGAGAGTCAAGGGGGTTTTGAAAATTTTTTATGTCCACGCCGCCCGCAGCCGCTCCGCCGCCTGGGCCAGCTGGTCCTCGGACAGCCCGGCAAAGCCCAGCACCACCGTGGAGGGCAGGGGGGGGACGGCGTGGCAGTACCGGCTCAGGGGGTGGACCCGGACGGACTGGTCCGCCGCCCGGGCCACAAGCTCCTCCTCGCTGAATCGGGGCAGGGTGAGCAGGAAGTGAAGCCCTGCCTCCGCCCCGGTGATGGACGCGCCGGGGATGGCCTCCAGCGCTTCGGTGAACAGGGCGCACTTTCTGCGGTACAGGTTGCCCGTCCGGCGCAGGTGCCGCCCGTACAGCCCCTGTGCGAGAAAGCGCCGCAGGCTCTCCTGCTCGAACCGGGAGACGGCGCAGGCCCCATGAGAGAAGGTGCGCCGGTACCGCTCCAGCAGGGCGGGGGGCAGGATCATATAGGCCACCCGGATGGCGGGGGCGATGGACCGGGAGAAGGTGCCCATATACACCACCCGCCCCGCCCGGTCCAGCCCCTGAAGGGCCGGGATGGGACGGGAGGACCAGCGGAATTCGCTGTCGTAGTCGTCCTCGATGAGAAAGCGGCCGGGCCCGGAGGCCGCCCAGTGGAGGAGCTGGCTGCGCCGTCCGGCGGGCATGGTCACCCCCAGGGGGAACTGGTGGGAGGGGGTGACGTAGGCCAGCCCCGCGCCGGACCGCTCCAGGGCGTCCCGGTCCATCCCCTGGCCGTCCACCGGGATGGGGACGGGCTCCCGGCCGTGGAGGGCGGCGGCGGCGTAAGCGGCGGGGTAGCCCGGGTCCTCCAGGGCCAGCGAGCGATGCTCGGGCAGCAGCTGGAGCAATAGGGACAGCAGATAGTCCGCCCCCGCCCCCACCACCACCTGCTCTGGCGAGCACCGCACCCCCCGGTATTGGGCCAGCAGCTGGGCCAGCGCCGCCCGCAGGGGCCAGTCCCCCTGGGGGTGGCCCCGCTGGAGCAGGCCGGGGTTTTCATACACCGCCTCCTTGGTGATCCGGGCCCAGGAGGAGAAGGGAAAGGCGGACACGTCCACTGCCGAGGTGGAGCAGTCATAGGCCCACCGGGGCGGGTCCGGGCTTTGGGGAGCCTCCGGGACCGGGGCGGGGGCGGCGGAGGCCGGGAGAAGCAGATGGGCGCACACATAGCCGCTGCGGGGCTTGGACAGCACGTAGCCCTCCGCCGCCAGCAGGGAGTAGGCGGTCTCCACCGTGCTCATGCTCACCCCGGCCAGGGCGCACAGCCGCCGCTTGGAGGGCAGCTTTGCGCCGGGGGCCAGGGCCCCGGACTGGATGGCCCCGGCGATATGGCGGTAGAGCTGGTCGTACAAGGGGGAGTCCCCGCCAAACACGGGGAGGGGGAAGGAATCGGCCACGGGCATCACCTCGCATAAAACTGACCATATAAAAAAGATGAAAACTGGGACTGGAAGCAATGCCAGTTTTCCCTATAATAGCACCAAGACCAGGGGCCGTCAAGGCCCCGAGAGGAGCTGTGAAAAATGAACGGATCGAAAAACAGGCAGGCGTTGACCATGCTGTGCATGGCCGCGGTGATGGCGGCGCTGGTGGCGCTGGGCTCCAAGCTGGAGATTCAAATCCCCTCGATCCTGGGCACCAGCCGGTTTCACCTGGGGAACGTGATGTGCGCCCTGTCCGGCCTCCTGCTGGGGCCCTGGTGGGGAGGATTGGCTGCGGGGATGGGCTCCGCCATCTTTGATCTCTTCGACCCCCTGCGCATTATGGAGGCTCCCATCACCTTCCTCACCAAGGGGATGTACGGAGTGGTGGCCGGGGCTGTGTACTTCAAGGTGTTCAAGGGGAAGAGCAGCTATGTGAACGAGGCGGCGGCCAGCGCCCTGGCGGCGGTGAGCTACATCGCGGTGTATCTGGTGAAGTGCTTCTTCTATAACGGCCTGCTGGTCAAGGGGCTGACCCCGGACGGAGCGTGGCTGGGGGTGTTGGAAAAGGCGCCCTCCTCCGTGTTCAACGGCGTGGTGGCCGTGATCTTCGCCCCCATCCTGGGGGTGGCCCTCCACAAGGCGATGAAGGCCGCCCATCTGGAGATCAGTTTCACATAACTTCGGATCAGCACAGCGGCAAAATGAGAGCCCCCCGGTCAGAGCCGGAGGGCTTCATTTTTGAGAAAAGAGAGAGGGAGGAGATTGTCTGGTTTTGTACCTGACGGGATTATAATACCAGACCTGCTTAGGAAGATGTTGGACGGTTTGCGAACCTTCTGTGAAGGAATTGTGAATTTGCGGGAGGGGGGAGGTTCCGCCTGGGCCGGGGGAAAATGAGAGCCCCCCGGCCAGGGCCGGAGGGCTTCATTTTTTGAGAAAAGAGAGAGGGAGGAGATTGTCTGGTTTTGTACCTGACGAGATTATAATACCAGATCCCCCCGGGGAAATGTTGGACGATTTGCGAACCTTTTGTGAAGAAATAATGAACGTTTGAAGGAAATCGCTGGGAAACGGGGAAATTCGACGCAATTACCGCCGCCCCCGATAGTTGGAGGCGTGCCGCCGGCCGCCGCCGGCCCTGCTGTACCGCCTCCGGGCCTTCCGGCGGGGGAGCACCACCGTCACGAAAATGACGATTGCCGCGACGCCCGCCACCCCGGCGATGACCAGAGCCTTCACCCACCACTTGGCCCAGTAGATCTGGATCTGCTGCACGGTGTAGAGGAAGTCGGATCTGGATACGCTGTCGGTGGCCGCCATGTCCAGGGTGCCGTACTCCACGCCGTTGTACCGCAGGGTGATGGTGCCCAGCTTGTCCCCCGCCGTGACAGGGGCCTCAATGCTGTCGGGCAGCTTGATGTCCAGCTCCGCCTGGCTGATGTCAAAGTCGGAGGGGACGGTGGCCTCGATGGACCCCACCGGCTGGACCTTCACGTAGTCCGCCTCGTCGGAAAGGGTGACGGACACCTCGCGGAGGACGTTCTCCGTGTCCTGGCTCAGCAGGGTGGTGCGCTGGAAGTTGTCAAAGGCCCACTCCAGCAGGCGCTTGGACTCGGGGAAGGACCATTTGTACCAGGAGCCGTCCTCATTTTTGGTGTCCTCGGTGCCCAGCACCACGCAGTAGAAGGTGCGCCCCAGCTCGTCCACGGCGGCGGAGGCCAGACAGCGGCCCGCCTCGCCGGTGTACCCCGTCTTGATGCCGATGGCCTTGCCGTATGTATAGCCGCTTCCGGCGTAGAAGCCGGTGAGCATGCCGTTGGAGGAGTAGATGGTCCGGGATTCCTGAAGGTTGGTGGCCGGGAGGGCGTAGGAGGGGGAGCGGACAATGGTGCGGAAGGTCTCGTTGTCCATGGCGGCGCGGGCCATGAGGTAGATGTCATAGGCGGTGGTGTAGTGCTCCGGGTCGTGGAGGCCGTGGGGATTGGAGAAGCGGGTGTCCTCCATGCCCAGCTCCTGGGCCTTGGCGTTCATCCGGGCCACGAACTCCCCCGAGGTGCCCGCCACCGCCTCGGACAGGATATTGCACGCCTCGTTGCCGGAGGGCAGCAGGTCGCAGTACAGCAGGTCCAGCACGGTCAGAACCTCCCCCGCCTTGATGCCCGCAGTGGAGCTGTCCCAGGGCAGGTCCACCGCCTGGGCGGAGGCGGTCACCTGGGTGTCCAGGGAGAGCTCGCCCTTGTCCACCGCGTCCAGCACCACCAGGGAGGTCATGATCTTGGTGATGGAGGCGGGGTACATCCGCTGGCGGGCATTGAGCTCATAGAGAATCTCTTCGTTGTCGCCGTCCACCACGATGGCGGCCTTACAGTTGGGCTGGGGGTCCTCCAGGGCGGCGGCGGGGGCGGTGAGGGCCAGCGCCAGCAGGCCTGCCAAAAGCAGGGAAAGAAAACGATATTTTTTCATAGGAATCTCCCGCGCAATATGATATAATAAGGTCCGGCGCCCTGGAACGGCGTTTGCCCAGGGCGGTATATGGTCATTATATCAGAAAGCGTTTCCCGGCGCAACTGGGATAAACCGCCTTTTTGACGATTTGGGAGGTTATATATGAAGGGGACGGGCGCGGACCGCCGGATGTGGGCGGCGGCCATAGCGGCTGGGGCCGCTATGGCGCTGTGTTTTGCCCTCCGAAGCACAGCGATGACCTCTCTGGACCCGCTCCCCTGGGAGCCGCCCGCCCCGGCGCAGGTCCAGGAAGAGGGGCTGGTGGACTTGAACACAGCCGGGCTGGAGGAGCTGACGGCCCTGCCCGGCATTGGGGAGGTCCGGGCCCGGGCCATCCTGGAGGACAGGGAGGCAAACGGGCCCTACCGCTATCCGGAGGAGCTGATCCGGGTGAAGGGGATTGGAGAGGGCGTTTTAGGGGCCATTCTGGATCAGATCACGACAGGAGGGGATGAAATTGCCCAAAATACTGGTGGTTGACGACGAGCGGGTCATGGTGAAGGGAATCAAATTCAATTTGGAGAACGAGGGCTATCAGGTGGAAACCGGCTCCGACGGGGAGGAGGCGGTGGAGAAGGCCCGGGCGGGCCAGTTCGACCTCATTATATTGGACCTGATGATGCCCAAGATCGACGGGCTCCAGGCCTGCATGAAGATCCGGGAGTTCTCCAACGTGCCCGTCATCATGCTGACGGCCAAGGGGGAGGACGCGGACAAGATCATCGGCTTCGAGTGCGGGGCGGACGACTACATTACCAAGCCCTTCAACATCCTTGAGCTGAAGGCCCGCATACGGGCTCTGCTGCGCCGGGCGGGGGCCGCCGCCCAGCAGCAGCGGGAGGCCAGCCGGCTCACCCAGGGGGCCATCACCCTGGACCTGGACGAGCGGGCGGCCTGGCGGGACGGGGCCCCGGTGGAGCTCACCGCCAAGGAATTCGACCTGATGGCCCTGCTGATGCAGAACCCGGGCCGGGTATACAGCCGGGAGAACCTGCTTAACCTGGTGTGGGGATACGAGTATATCGGGGAGTTCCGCACGGTGGACGTGCACATACGCCGCCTGCGGGAGAAACTGGAGCCCGACCCCGCCAGCCCGGAGCACATCTTGACCAAGTGGGGCGTGGGGTACTATCTGGCGAATAGCGCGACGATAGGCACATAGGGGAGCTTGGAACGGAGCGAAGGCAAAATTCAAGGACCACGGAGTGGGCCGGATTTTGCCTGAGTCGGAGCGAAAGCGACCCGGCCATGCGCCAAATCGGAGCGTGAATCCGCCGCGTCAAGGAGAGGAGGCGAAAGGCGTGATGGCATCAAAGCAGCGGGAGCGGGAGGGCCGCGTTCCCTTTTTCCGCAGCATACAGGCCAAATACGCCCTCACCTATCTGCTGGTGGTGGCGGCCATCCTCATCGTGCTCAACACCTACCCCCTGCTGATGGCGGAGACCATGGTGTTTACATCCAAGGAGAGCACGTTGAGGCGGCAGGCCCTGGTCATCAGCTCCACCCTGGCGGTGTCCGAGACCCTGACTCGGGAGGGCGTGGAGCAGACCATGGCCCTGCTGGAGGAGGGGCAGGGCACCCAGGTGCTGGTCACCGACGCCTCCGGACTGGTCCTGTACGACAGCTCCACCCTGGACAGCCGGGTGGGGCGGTACGCCCTCACCGGGGAGGTGGCGGCGGCCCTCCGGGGACGGGACGCCTCTCGCGCCGAGTACCGGCAGGGGGCCATCCGCACCCGGGCGGCGGTGCCCATCCTGTACCACGGCATGACCCTGGGGGCGGTGTACCTGTACGAGTACGACACCGAGCAGGCGGAGGTGCTGCTGTCCATCCTGTCCAACCTGCGCTATATCTCCATCGTCATCTGCGTGGTGGCCCTGGTGCTGGTGGTGCTGCTGTCCAAGACCCTGACCCGGAACACCGTGCGGCTGCTGTCCGCCATCCGCCACGTCCGGGAGGGGGAGTACAGCCACCGGGTGGAGTCCCAGGGCAAGGACGAGATGGCCCGGCTGGCCGACGAGTTCAACCAGCTCACCCACCGCCTCCAGACCACCGAGGAGGCCCGGCGGCGGTTCGTGTCCGACGCCTCCCACGAGCTCAAAACGCCCCTGGCCTCCATCCGGCTGCTCACCGACTCCATTTTGCAGAACGAGCCGGTGGACATGGCCACCGTCCGGGAGTTCGTGTCCGACATCGGGGAGGAGGCCGACCGGCTCACCCGCATCAGCGAGCACCTGCTTGCCCTCACCCGGCTGGACGCCGGGGAGGAGCGCCCCTTGGAGCCGGTGGAGCTGGGGCGGGTGGCGGACAAGGTGGCCCATCTGCTCACCCCCGTGGCCCGGCGGGCCCAGGTGGAGCTGAGGTGCAGCCTGGAGCCCGCCTGCGCCCTGCTGGCCACCGAGGACGACGTGTACCAGGTGGCCTTCAACCTGATGGAGAACGCCATCAAATACAACCTGCCCGGGGGACGGGTGGAGGTGGGGGTGTCCCGCCGGGGGGAGAAGGTGGCCCTCACCGTCACCGACAGCGGCCTGGGAATTCCCGAAGAGGACCTGCCCCGGATTTTCGACCGCTTCTACCGGGTGGACAAGGCCCGGTCCCGGGCCGCCGGAGGCACCGGCCTGGGCCTGTCCATCGCCCGGGACACCGCCCGCCTCCACGGCGGGGACATCACGGCGGGGCCCAACCCCGCCGGCCGGGGCACCCGGTTTGAGGTGGAGTTCCCGGCGCTGCGAGAGGGGGAGGGCATATGAGGAGGACCCTTGGACGGCTGGCGCTGGCCCTGGCGCTGGCCCTGGCCTTCGGCTGCGCCCCCGCCCGGGAGAAGGACCGGGGACTGGTGCTGTGGTTCCCGGTGGACCCGGAGCTGAACATGGTGTCCGCCGCCCTGGACGCCTGCCCCTACCAGGGAACGGAGCACACCATCCCCGCCCTGATGTCCGCCCTGCTGGCGGGGCCCCCGGAGGAGGAGCTGGAGCTGACCTCCCTGATCCCGGCGGGCACCAGGGTGCTCAGCTGGTCCCTGGAGGAGGGCGTGGCCAGCGTGGAGCTGTCCGCCGCCTACGCCGGGCTGGTGGGGGTGGACCTGACCCTGGCGGACTGCTGCATCACCCTCACCCTGGCCCAGCTGCCGGGGGTGGAGGGGGTCCGGGTCACCGTCAACGGGGGCGGGCAGTCCTACCGGGACCGCCGGGTGCTTTACCCGGAGGACATGCTGCTCGCTGTGGCGGAGGAGTCCCCGGCGGAGGTGACCGCCGCCCTATACTTCCGCCGGGAGGGCGGGGACCAGCTGGGCTTTGAGCTGCGCCGGTTCCGGCTCAGCGAGGACAGGGTTCCCGTAAAGGAGGTGCTGGACGCCCTGGCGGCCGGGCCGGAGGACGAGGGGCTGGTCCCCCTGTTGCCGGAGGGGCTGGCGGTGCGCTCGGCCTGGGTGGACCAGGGGCTGTGCACCGCCGACCTGTCCGCCGCTCTGCTGGACCTGCCGGAGGGGCGGCGGGCCCTGGCGGTGTCCTCCATTGCGGAGACCCTGCGCAGCCTGGACGGGGTGGAGCAGGTGCAGATTTTAATAGAAGGAGAGCCTGTGGGGGCGGTGGACGGTCTTGTCCCCTCCCCGCTCCCGCCGTAAGCGGAGGGGGAGGCCGGTCCCTTTGCTCCTCCGTAAGAGCATATCCCACAGCCTCAAGCAGAAATGACAAAACAAAGGAGAGACACACCATGAATTTTGACACCAACTGTCTCCACGCGGGCTACCGCCCCGGCAACGGGGAGCCCCGGAACATCCCCATCATCCAGTCCACCACCTTCCGCTATGAGACCAGCGAGGACATGGGCAGGCTGTTCGACCTGGAGGCGTCGGGCTACTTCTACACCCGGCTGCAAAACCCCACCAGCGACGCGGTGGCCGCCCGGCTGTGCGCCCTGGAAGGGGGGACGGCGGCCATGCTGCTGTCCTCGGGGCAGGCGGCCAATTTCTTCGCCGTGTTCAACATCGCCTCCGCCGGAGACCACATCGTGGCCTCCTCCGCCATCTACGGCGGCACCTACAACCTGTTCGCCGTCACCATGAAGCGGATGGGCATCGAGTTCACCTTCGTGGACCCGGACTGCTCCGAGGAGGAGCTGAACGCCGCATTTCAGCCGAACACCAAGGCCCTCTTCGGCGAGACCATCGCCAACCCGGCCCTGACGGTGCTGGATATTGAGAAGTTTGCCAAAGCCGCCCACGCCCACGGGGCGCCCCTCATCGTGGACAACACCTTCGCCACTCCGGCCCTGTGTCGTCCCTTCCAGTGGGGGGCGGACATCGTCACCCACTCCACCACCAAATACCTGGACGGCCACGCCGCCGCCGTGGGCGGGGCCATTGTGGACTCCGGCAATTTTGACTGGAACGCCCACAAGGACAAGTACCCCGGCCTCACCACCCCCGACGACAGCTACCACGGGGTGACCTACACCGAGCGGTTTGGCCTGGGCGGGGCCTATATCACCAAGGCGGTGGTCCAGCTCATGCGGGACTTCGGCTCCTCCCCCGCCCCCATGAACGCCTGGCTGGTGGGCATGGGCATGGAGACCCTCCCCCTGCGGATGGCCAGGCACTGCGCCAACGCCCAGGGGGTGGCGGAGTTCCTCCAGAAGCATGAAAAGGTGGCCTGGGTGCGGTACGCCGGACTGCCCGGGGACAAATATTATGAGCTGGCCCAAAAGTACCTGCCCAGCGGCTGCTGCGGGGTGGTGTCCTTCGGGGTGAAGGGAGGCCGGGCCGCCGCCGAGCGGTTCATGGCGGGCCTCAAGCTGGCCTCCATCGCCACCCATGTGGCCGACGCCAAAACCTGCGTCCTCCACCCCGCCTCCGCCACCCACCGGCAGATGAACGACCAGGAGCTGGCCGCCGCCGGGGTGTCCCCCGACCTGGTGCGGTTCTCCGTGGGCATTGAGGACGTAAACGATCTGATTGCCGATCTGGAGCAGGCCTTAGAGCAGGTGTAAGCTTTTCAAGAGAAAAAGAGAGCGGCTGGGTCGCTCTCTTTTTTCTTAAGAATTCATAAAAGGTCTTGACTTTCCACCTTGTGGAAGGTGTATGATCTGCCCAGAGAGGGGGAAAGACGATGAAGATCAATCAGGTGGAGCAGCTGGTGGGCATCACCAAGGGAAATATCCGCTTCTATGAAAAGGAAGGGCTGCTCACCCCCGGGCGCAACAACGACAACGGCTACCGGGACTACAGCGACGCCGACGTGGCGTGGCTGAAAAAAATCAAGCTGCTGCGGATGCTGGACGTGCCCATTGAGGAGATCCGCCTTTTAAAGTCCGGATCGCTGACCCTGGAGGACGCCATGGGGCGGCACATGATCCAGCTGGAGCGCAGGCAGGCCAATCTGGCGGCGGCCCAGGGCGTGTGCGCCCAGATCAAGGAGAGCCGCAGCCAGCTGGACAGCCTGGACGCCGACGGGGTGCTGGCCGGCATGGAGCGGCAGGAACAGGAGGGGACAAAATTTATGAACGTGGGAAAACAGGACAAGTTCACCCGGTATGTCAGCCCCGTGGGGGCGGCGGTGGTGGTGCTGGCCATGATGGCGGCGTTTATCGCCCTCATCGTGTGGGGCTTCACGGTGGACGCGGCGGACGCGCCCCCCATCGGGGTCGTCATCGGCCTGGCCGCCATCCCGGTGATCGTCATCATCGGAGTGCTGGCGGCGCTGTACCAGCGCATCAAGCAGATCAGAGGAGGGGAAGAGGATGCTGCTGCTCAATATTGACCATATCCCCGGACGGGAGATCGAGGCCTTGTCCCTGGTGAAGGGCTCGGTGGTCCAGTGCAAGAGCTTCGGCAAGGACTTTATGGCCGGGATGAAAACCTTTGTGGGCGGCGAGATCGAAAGCTATACCGCCATGCTCAACGAGGCCCGGCAGCTGGCCACCAAGCGGATGGTGGACGAGGCGGAAAAGCTGGGGGCGGACGCGGTGGTGAACGTCCGCTACGCCTCCGCGTCCATCATGCAGGGGGCGGCGGAGATCACCGTGTACGGCACCGCCGTGCGCGAGAAGCGCTGAACCGCCGTGCGCGGCGCGAACAGGTGAAGCGTGACAATGAAAAGAGGTTGATCTCTATGGACAAAAAACGCTTTTGGCCCTTCCTGCTGGTGCTCCCGCTTTTGACGGCGGCGGTGGCGGGGTGGTTCCTCCTGCCGGACCAGCTGGTGATGCAGATTGGCGTGGACGGACAGCCCGGCAATGTCATGCCCAAGCTGTTCGGCCTGCTGATCCCGGTGGCGGTGGGAGCCGTCGGAGCGGGCACGGCCTCCAGCGCCGAGAGGGAGAAGCATCTGGCAGGCTTTCTCGTGCTGGCCGTGGCGGCGATCATCACCGGATTCATCTTTGCAATGAACCTTTGACCTGGTGTAACCATTTGAAAGGAGAGGGGAACAATGTCACTTTTGCGGGAATTGGGTATCGGCAGTCAGAAAATCATCGACCAAGGCAACCGGGTGGCTGGGATCGTGATGTCGGCGGAGACCTGCTGGATGATCAAGGTGAACAAGAGCGTGTTTCGGACACACCCGCTGGACGGGGCCGCGTTCCCCCATTTCATCCGGTTCACCTACATCGTAAATGGGACGCAGTACACCGGAGGGCGGTTTTTCGACGCGTTCACCCGCTGTCCGGATGTGGGCGAGACCATCCAGGTCTATGTAGACGGCGGCGACCCGGCGAAATACGCCGTGATCGTCTGACACTAGTGCTGTAAAGGAGAGAACACCATGCTTCGTATCGAACACTATTCCAAGACCTATCCCGGCGGCAAAAAGGCTGTGGACGATTTGACCCTCCACGTGCGGCCTGGGGAAATCTACGGCTTCATCGGCCACAACGGGGCGGGCAAAACCACCACCCTGCGGGCGGTGGCGGGGGTGATGGACTTCACCGAGGGGACCATCGCCATCGACGGCCATGACATCAAAAAGGACCCGGTGGGGGCCAAGCGGGTCACCGCCTTCCTGCCCGACAACCCGGACCTGTACGAGTTTATGAAGGGCATCGACTATCTGAACTTCATTGCCGACCTGTACGATATCCCGGCGGAGCAGCGGACGAAGGACATCGCCAAGTACGGGGACGCCTTTGAGCTCACCGGAAACCTGGGTTCTCCCATCGGCAGCTACTCCCACGGCATGCGGCAGAAGCTGGCGTTGATCTCCGCTTTCATCCGCCGTCCCAGGCTGCTCATCCTGGATGAGCCCTTTGTGGGGCTGGACCCCTCCGCCTCCCACATCATGAAGGGATATCTGGCCGACCTGTGCCGGGGCGGCTCGGCGGTGTTCTTCTCCACCCACGTGCTGGAGGTGGCGGAAAAGCTGTGCCACCAGATCGCCATCATCAAGGACGGGCGGCTGGTCAAGGCCGGGCCCACCGGGGACCTGGTGGGGGACTCCTCCCTGGAGAACGTGTTCCTGGAGCTGGAGGGAGACAAATGAAAAAGTTCTTTGCCCTGCTGAAGGTCAGCGTCAAGTCCATGCTGCTCTCCTCCACCAACGCCCGGGGGAACAGCCGGAAAAAGGCGGCCACCGGCGTGGGGGCCATGGTGCTCATCGCCTTTCTGGGGCTGTATATATCCGGGTTTTACAGTTTTATGCTGATGCAGGTGCTCTCCCCCCTCCACATGGAGGTGCTGGTGTTCATCTTCATGGGCATGGGGGCGCTGGTGGGGGGACTGCTGTTCACTACCTTCGCCGTCAAGGGTGTGGTGTTCGGCGGCAAGGACAATGACCTGCTGCTGTCCATGCCGGTGTCCTCCACCATGCTGATGGCCAGCCGGGTGACGGCTATCTATTTGGAAAACCTGCTGTTTTCCTTTTTCGTGCTGGGCCCCGCCGGGGCGGTGTGCGCTTTCATGACCCAGAGCGGCGTGGGGCACTCCCTGATATTCTGGGTGCGGCTGGTTATCGCGGTGCTGGCCCTGCCCCTGCTGGACACGGCCCTGTCCGTGCTGATGGGGGCGCTGGTGGCCTTTGTGTCCGCCAAGGTGTCCCGGGGGGTCCTGGGGCAGAACATCATCATGGCCATTTACATGGTGGCGGTGCTGTGGTTCGCCTTCAACCTCAACGGCATGATTGAGGGGCTGGCCGCCAACGCAGCCGGAGTGAAGGAGTCCCTGAGCTGGGCCGCCCCCATGCTGTGGATGGCGGACGGCATCCTGGGGGATTGGGGAAAGCTGCTGGCCTTCGCCGCCTGCTGCGCCGTTCCCTTCGCCCTGGTGGTGGCCGGCCTGGGCCGGGTGTACCGCCAGGCGGTCACGGCCTTCCAGGCCAGAGCCGCCCGGAGCGACTACAAGCTGTCCGCCCAGGCCGCCTCGGGGCAGAAAAAGGCCCTGCTGGCCAAGGAGGCCAAGCGCTTCTTCGGCACCCCCATGTATTTCTGGAATTCCGGCCTCGGCCTGATGATGCTGCTGGCGGCGGGGGTGGCGGCGCTGGTGATGCGGGAGGACCTGCGGATGTACCTGGACCTGCTGGAGGGCTTCCCCCTGATGCCCATAGCGGCGCTGATGATGGGTTTCTGCCTGTGCACCTCCGCCATCGCCGCACCCTCCATCAGCCTGGAGGGCAGGTGCCTCTGGATTCTCCGGGAGGCCCCGGTGGATGAGGCGTCCCTGCTGTGGATCAAGACGGGGTTTGAGCTGCTGCTCAGCGTGCCCTGCACGGTGATCGCCGGGGTGTGCCTGATCATCGCCCTCCAGCTGCCCGCGGCGGACGGGGCGGTGCTCCTGGGCGCCATGCTCCTGTTCTGCGTGGGACACGCCGCCTTCGGTATGCTCATGGGCCTCGCCTTCCCCAAGCTGGACGCGGTGAACGAGACGGTGGTGGTCAAGCAGTCCCTGGCCGTCACCCTGGATATATTCGTCCCCATGGCGGCGATGGGGGCGTGCGCCCTGCTCTACTGGCTGGGGGGGAGGCTGTCGGCCTGGGCGGCAACCGCCCTGCCCCTGGTCCTGCTGGCGGCGCTGACGGCGGTGTGCGCCCTGATCCTGGTGAAAAAGGGCCCCGCCATGCTGCGGGCGCTGTAAGCGGCGGAACAGGACCTTCATATGAACAAAAAAGAGGACGCCGTCAGGCGTCCTCTTTTGGCAGGAAGTCCTCCCGCATGGGGGTGAATATGTCCAGCAGCACCCCGGCCTCCAGGCAGACGCAGCCGTGAACCACCCCGTCTGTTTTCAGCATGGTGTCGCCGGGGCCCACCTCCCGGGTCTCCCCGTCGATGGTGAAGGAGAACCGCCCGCTGGCCACATAGGTGATCTGCGTGTGGGGATGGCTGTGGAGCGCCCCCGTTGCCCCGGCGGCAAAGGTGTTCTCCACGCACATCAGGCCGCTGCTGTAGGCCAGCACCCGGCGGACCACGCCCTCTCCGGCTTGCTGGGGCTGGGTATCCCCGTGGGGCACCCAGCGCTGGTCCTGTTTGGTAAACATATGGAATTCCTCCTTAGAACCTGTATTCACAACCTCAATTCACCGTCTGGCCGGGTGTTCTCCCGGCATGGGGCGTTAAATTTTCTTAAATAAATCCAATGATTCCTGCGAAAATTTGCCTTGCCTGCCGGAAAAATCCCTCGGCCATCCGGCGGTTTCGGCTGTGAATACAGGTTCTTGATGAATCTGGCCGGAGCCCCTGGGCGGCCCCGGCCAGTTGAAATTTGTTACGGTCTTAAGAACCCGGCCAGACCGGCCACCACGGGCTGATAGCCGTCCAGCATCTTGGGGATGATGAGGGACACATCCTGCCAGTAGGACACCAGCAGCAGGGTGATAATCATACACAGGTAGAATGGCAGGGTGGCCTTGACCACCTTTTCCATGGGCCGCTTGGCCACGGCGGAGCCGATGAACAGCACCGCGCCCACAGGGGGAGTCA
>CANASS010000036.1 GCA_947364395.1 uncultured bacterium | reverse complement strand
AAATGACATTCTATTTCGGCGAAAATCGACATTTTCTGCTTGGCGTTGACAGTGGTGATCCCGCTGAAGCGGGAGGACATGGGGCGGTTCAAGAAGCTGGCGAAGGAGTACGGCATTTTGTACTTCATTGCACAGAAGCGGGGCAGTACGGCGGGCTATGTGAATGTGGTGTCCAACCAAAACTACGCCGCCCAGCTCAACGCAGTGATGGAGGCCATGGCCTATCCCATCCCCCAGCGGGGCCAGGAGGAAGAAGCGCCAAAAAAAGCGAACCCCCGTGTTCTACAAGAGAAGTCCTCGCCAGAGCGCGGGATTGGCTCGACTCCCTCCCCGACACAAGAGGGGGCTGCTGAACCGAACATCCCCGCTGAAATGCGGGAATCCGTGCGGGCCCGTTTGGAGGGGCTGAAAGCCATGTCGGGGCAGGGCCGTTCCCAGGGCAGGGCCCAGGAAAAGACCCACAGGCGGGGCAAAGACACCCGGTAATTTTGAAAGGAGGAATTTTTACGCCCAGTATCAGCGACATCATCAAAAACAAGACCACCCGCGACCAAGCCCGTACTGAACAGCGCCAGATGGAGCGGGAGAACCTGTCCGCCATGCGGGACGGCTCCCTCAGCATGATCACCAGCAGCCCCGAGCACTACCGGCAGTACCTTGACTTGCAGGCGGACAACATCCATTGCAGCGTGGGCAACGTGGCCCTCACCATGGCCCAGCTCCAGGGCGCCACCAGGATCGGCACCACCAGCTATTGGCATGGCCTGGGCCGCTATGTCCGGGACGACGCCATCAGCGCCGGGGCCACGGTGTTCGTGCCGCCCCGGAACAAGCAATACCGGGGCTACTTCATGGGCAGCTACTACGATGTGAGCCAGACCACGGGCAAGCCCCTGCCCGAGCCCGCCCCCCTGGAGGGGAAGGGCCCCCGGATGGAGGCGGCGCTGGCCGCGCTGATGGACCAGTCCCCGGTGACGGTGGCCGAGAGCAAGGAGATCGAGGCCCCGGCCTTCTACGACCCGGAGCGGCTCACCATCTTCATCAACCCGGACTACAGCCACGCGGCGGTGTTCGCCGCCCTTGCCGCCGAGATACCCCTGGCCCGCGCCCATGACCGGGGCTACAACGGCAATTTCAAGCGGGAGTTCTACGCCCTGGACGCCCAGAGCGCGGGCTACATGGTGTGCCGCCGTTTCGGGGTGGAGTGCCCCGCGCCTGAAATGGCAAAGCACGTGGGCGGCAGTTATAACGGCCTTCCCCCTTCCGTATGCGGCGAAATGCTGGAAAAGGTCAGGGACGTAGCCCGGAGTATGGGCAATGGCATAGAGCAGGCCATCAGCCCCCGCCAGCAGGAGCGGGGCAGTCAGAACCGCCGCCGCAGCCGGTAAAGCGGCGCTGTCAGGCGGCACCATTCAGCGGTGTGTTCCCCCCGCGGAGGGTACGCCACCGGCCCCCGCCAGTCAAGGCCGGGCGGTCGTTTCACGACCGCCCGCGAGCCGGCCAGTCCTCAGACTGGCCGGGCCTTGACAGACGGCGTCCGGCGGCGTGTCACGGCGTTAAGGGGAACACACCCCAAATGCCGCCCGTTGGGCGGCATTTGCCATCCTGGGAAACGGTACGTTTCCCTTGCCCCCAGCGGCCAGCGCCCCGGCGCTGGCCGCCTACCTTATATGATATGGAGGACTACGTGATGAAACGAGTACGCACCCTTCTCATGGCGGCGCTCCTGGCGGGCCTGCTGGCCCTGCCCGCCCACGCCGCCAGCTTCTACCCCATTTCCGTGGAGGAATACACCTACGGCCCCCTGGACGAGCTGCGCATCGACAAGGTGTACCAGCTCTCCCGGAGCGACGACCCCAAGGATATCCCCACCGAGGAATTTGACCGGGGCGGCCTGCACTATGTCCTGCTGGACGTGGTGAAAACGGATCAGGCCGAGACGGACGCCAAGGACTACACCGAGATCGTCACCCTGGAAACTGACACCAAGGACATGGCCCTCATCATCCAGCAGTTGGAGCTGTCCATGGAAGTCACCACCGAGGACGGCTACACCGGCACCCTCATGCCCGACTACCCCGGCATCACCGTGGAGGCCAAGGGCTACAAGACCAGCTCCCGGACCGTCACCGCCACCCGCTCCTATCCCAACCTGTCCGACGCCGACACATCCCTGATCCCCCGGACCATCCAGGACGGCGGGCGCACCCTGACCCTGGCTGATGTTCAGTGGCAGGAGGCCGGGGGCTTCTACAACGCCAGCGCCACCTACAGCGGCACCGCCAGCAGCAAGTACGCCACCGGCTATATCGCCACGGTGGAGTATAAGGGGGAGGTGTCCCGGACGAGCTGTGACACGGTGCTCTACACCGCCACTTTCGCGTCTCATGGTGAGACACATTTCGAGGATACCCCCCAGCCCACCCAGGCCCCCGCCGCGACGGACGCCCCGGCCGACACGGACAGCGCGGGCGTCAACTGGGCCATCCTGGTGATCCCCGCCGCGCTGCTGCTGGGGCTGGCCGGGTTCGGCGGCTGGAAGCTGGTGAACTACATCAAGGACAAGAAAAGAGGTTATGTAAAATGAAAAAACGTTTGTCGGGCCTCACGGCGGCTTTTTGCCTGCTGACGGCCCTGGCCCTGCCCGCCAATGCCCAGGACTACAACTTCAAGGCCCCCGCCGCCGGGGACTTCGGCACCCCCACCAGCGATGATACCATCTATGAGTGGACCGACCCCAACGTGGACAGGAGCAAGAACAGCGCCCTCATCCCGCCCGGCTTCGGAACCCCGTCCAGCTACCTCCCCAATTTTGGGGAGTTCCTGACTCCCAACCTCGCGGCGGGCGGGCCGCTGAACGGCGGGAACCTGATCCCCGGCACTGTGGGGGCGGCCACCCTCCCCGGCGCGCCCGGCACAGACGGCGGCTCCACCGGCACCGGCTATCCCACGGTGAACTATCCCACCGCCAGCGGCCCCGTTACCGGGTTCACCGAGCTGACCCCCGACCTCTATAACAGCGACGGCAGCCTGGGTACACTGAAAATTCCCAGCGTAGGCTTGACAGTGAAAATCTACGAGGGCACCGGCAGCGCCCCCCTGCTGAAAGGGGCGGGTCACTTCACCGGCACCACCGCCTGGGATGGGAACTACTGCGTGGCCGGGCACAACCGGGGGGTTCGCAACGACTTCGGGAAGATACACACCCTGCGCACCGGCGATACCATCAGTTTGACAACGCCCCTGGGTTCCCGCTCCTATTCCGTTACCAGCGTGTCCAAGATCAGCTACACGGACACCTCCATGCTGGAGGCCACCTCCGACAACTGCATCACGCTTTTCACCTGCGTGGAGGACCAGCCCGCCTACCGCTGGTGTGTCCGGGCCGTGGCCGGATAGGACGGAAATTTGACGCTATTCCTCACTTTTGATACAATAATAGTGGGAAATACATCCCACAAATCGCAAATAGGGGGTATCAAAAATGAGGAACAAATACCTGCAATTCGGCCTGGGCATGATTGTGGGCGGCCTGCTGTGCGGCACCACGGCAGCGGCGGCGGACTATCTCACCGCCAGCCCCAGCACGCAGACCTTCTATCTCAGCGGCCAGCCCGTCCAGTTTGAGGCATACGCGATCCATGGCAATAATTTTGTGAAGCTGCGGGACATCGGGCAGGCCGTTGACTTCGGCGTGACCTATGACGGCTCCACCAACAGCGTCCACATCGATCCCAATGTCCACTACGAACAGGAGGCGACCATACCTGCACAGACCTCGCCCGCCCCCTCCGATTTGACGGAAGAAGCTGTGCGGGCCGCTATTCGGGCCCTCCGGGAGCGTTACCCCACAGGCTCCTACTACCCCGCGCCCTACGTCCCCCGTAACCCCCTTGACCGGCCCTACAGCAACTGCGACGCCTGCGCTGGTTGGGCCATGCTGTGTTCCGATACCGCTTTTGGGGAGCTTCCCTGGCGGCAGGTGATGAATCCCCGCTGGGAGGATATCCGGGCCGGGGACCTGCTGGACTGGCATGACGGGACCACCGGCCATGTGGTGGTAGTGCTGGAAAAGACAGCCGAGTATGTCAAAACCACCGAGAGCGGGAGGGGCAACATGGTCCGGTGGGGCGGACAGTATTTCCGCTGGTGGCTGGAGGGGCAGCCGGACTACTCCCTCCGCACCCGCTATCCGCAGTAAAAATCAAATCGTCCCTATGGAACGGGAATTGTGTCTCATGGTGAGTAATGTCATTAAGTTGGCCGCGAAGGAAGAAACGGCGGAAGGCCACAGGATTCTGAAGGAAATCCAGAAGGAAGTTATCCGAAAAAAGAGGCAGCAAAAGCAGACGGAGGTAGCTCCGTCAGAAAAAGGACATAGAAAAGGTCAGCGAGCGGAGGCATAGCAGGCGGAAATGCGGTTACCTGTGATTTTTGGCCTTGGGGCGGTGCGGCCGGGGCGAAGCGGGAGCAGTCTTCGCCGGAAGAGGGGGAGTGGATCAGCGGCGGAGCGGCGCAGGAAAGCACAGCAGGCAAAGACAGCGTCGGAGAAATTGACATGACGCTTGTATTTGGCTGTGCCCTGAGACGCGTCCACAGCCCAGGCAGCGGCCTGGGTGAAATTAAAGATGAGGAAACTGGCGAAAACCTCCTGGAGGACAAGGTCCGGCTTCTTTGCGTGAAGATGGATGAGGCCCACGGCGTATTTCAGGCTGCGGAAGGAGGTCTCAATGCCCCAGCGTCTGGCGTAGAGGGCCTTGAGAGCGGCGAGGGGGAACCGGTCCGGGTCGAGATTGGTGATAAGGGTTTCCGTATTGCCGCTGTCGGTCTGCAAACGGACAATACGGAAGGATATTTCGTAGAAATCCGGGCTGTTCGACTCTAAAAAGTCAAACGTCATTGTGGGCGGGATACGGTAATAGGACTTGGGGACGGCAAGCCCCTGTGCCACCAGCTGCCGCGGCGTCAGCCGGCCCAGGGTGAGCTTGAGGGGAATGTCGAACTCCGGCTGGTCGGGCAGAGGCATACCGTATGCAATGCCTCGAGCCTTGTCCCGAATACGGATCAGGTAATTCCAGTTCCGCTTCTCCAGGTGGGCCAGATTGTTGCAGGATTCGTAATTCCGGTCAGCCAGCAGGATCACCTTCCCGGAAATGCGGGAGCGGTCTGCCATCTGGCACAGGGCTCTGCACTCGTTCTTTTCGTGCTCCTTCTGCACGATCAGGTCGGTATAAATGCCGTTTTCCAGGTCAAAGAGCGCATTCATGTGCCAGAGGTTCCAGCCGTGCTGCCTGGGCGTGCCGGGGCGGTAGGAGGCCGGGTCCTCCGGGTAGGCGGCGGATTTCAGCGACGAGCCGTCCACCGCCAGCAGGCGGCAGCCGCAAAAGGTTTTTTCCGGGCGCAGCAGGGCCGTGAAGCGGTGAAACAGCGTTTCCAGCGCCGCGGGCAGCAGCTTCTGGCGCTGCTGGACAAAGGCCGAAGCCGACGGTGTTTTTTCGCTGTTTTGAAACCGTCCGATCAGTATTTTTCCAATGCTGTTTTCGCTCATGGTCAGCAGCAGGGATATGACCGTTTCGAAGGTCAGCGTCCGGGGACGGGTAAAATCCCGCCCCGGCTGCCTGACGTATTGTTCTGGGTGCTCCCCCATTTTCCGGATCATAGAAAGCAGCATTCCCCGCAAAAACTTTGGTGTGTATTTCATGTGCGCCCTCCCGAAAAGCAAGTTTACTTTTCAGGGCTTCGCCGCACATTTTTCTCTTTTGTCAACCTCTTTTTACATCTTTTTTGACTTTATTTTCTCCTTATTCCAAACTTAATGACATTACTCATGGTGAGACACAATTCCCGTTCCCCATTTCTGACGGGGCCAGACCGTTTTCACGATCTGGCCCCGCCCCATTTTAAGGAGGTAAAAGTTTGAAGTATAAATTTTTCAACCGCGTTATGTCCCTGCTGCTGGCGCTGGTGTGCGTCATGGGACTGCTGCCCCTGTCCGCCTTCGCTGCGGAACAGGCCAGCGCCCCCGGCTCCATCACACAGAAAAGCAGCGACTACATGAAGATCGGCGGGAAGTCCGTCCGCTACAAGGCCGCCAGCAGCACCATCAACAACGTGGGCCTGCCCTATGTATTCGACGAACAGGTGACAGTTCCGGGCTATGGCTCCACCCGCGCCCTGTGCGCCTATCAGAAAGGCACCCTGGGCCCTGCCGCCAACGGTCAGAAGTGGAACTACCAGGGGGAGGTGAACAGCGCCTCCCTGCGGGTGCTGCTCACCTATATCTACTCCCACACCTACGGCGACTTCACCGCCGCCGGGAACGCCGTGGCCCTGGAAACGTGGTCCCAGTATTGGTCCGACATATGGTTCCTGGTGGCCCAGGCGGGAAGCTGGCTCTATGAGCATGGCGCCATCCTGGACGTGAACAGCAACCGGGAGGGCTTCATTGAGCAGATGGCCGAGGAATTTGTGGCCGCCATGAAGCTGTACCATGATACCTACGGCCAGTCCTCTTTCATCACGGATTGGAGCAAGGTGGGCACCCATTCCATCATCGACAGCGCGGACGGCGGCAAGACGGGCAACTCCGCCTATGACTTCGTTGCCACCGGGGTAAATTTGGTGCTGGACCACCCGGAGTATTTTCACAAGTACCGCCTGTGGACCTATGAATGGGATAAAAGCCAGCCCTGGAAGCTGGCGGGCCAGTCCGGCGTGCCCATGCAGCATCTTTTGATCGCTGTGCCGGACAGGGACTATGAGGAAACAGGCGTTGAGCTCACCGTGAAGAAATTGGAGGCAGGCACGAACAGGCCCTTGTCCGGCGTCAGCTTCAGCGTCAAGAGCGCGGACGGCTCCGGGGATTTTTCCGTCACCCGCACCACCGGCGCGGACGGCACATTGAGGCTGACCGACGCGGACGGCCTCACCGCGGGCCAGTACCTGATCACCGAGGAAGCTGTGCCGGAGGGCTATGTGGCGCAGACCGAATCCCAGCTTGTCACTGTCCTGCCCAACGGCGCCGCCAACAGTGTGTTCACTTTTTTCAATGTGCCTGACCAGCCGGGCGGCGGGGACGGTTCCATCCGCAAGGTAAACGCGGACGACCCCACCGAGGGCATCCCCGGCGCGGTCATCCGCATCACCTCCGTCAAGCTGGACGACGGCGGCAGTTTCTTCGGGGAGTACATCACCAAAGAGGGCGGCTACATTTCCAAGGAAGATTTGGATTTTTCCAAGCTGCCCACCGGGGCATATCTGGCGGAGGAGATCACCCCGCCCGAGGGTTTCATCCTCAGTTCCGATGTCGCCAAAGTGAAGCAGCCCTTCGTGTGGGACGGCAAAACCGATGTGTCCCTGGTCTTTGAAAACTCGGCCAAGGTGAAGGTGCAGCTCAAAAAGGTGGACGAGAGCGGCCAGCCGTTGGCCGGGGCCATTTTCCTGGTGCTCCGGGACGGGCAGGTGATCGCCACCGAGGAAACCCAGGCTGACGGCACCATCACCGTGTCCCATATCACTGAGGGCTACTATGAGTTCCGGGAGGTGTCCGCCCCCGCTGGCTTTGACTGTGACCGTTCCCCCGTGGGCGTCCACGTCAACGCCGAGGACTTGCAGGGGGAGCAGACTATTGTGGTGGAGAAGATGAACCATCACAAGCGGGCACTCACCATTTCCAAGCGGGATTTGGAGACGGGCGCGTCCGTACCCAACACTTCCTTCCATATCCACGGCGTAAACCTGGGCTATGAAAATGACGTGGTGACGGGGGCGGACGGCACCGTTACCCTGTCCGATATGCCCAGCGGGTGCTATGAGATCACCGAGACGGACGTGCCCGCCCCCTACCTGCTGGACGCCAACAACCGCAAGACCGTCTGGATCGACGCCGCCAAAGACCAGGACGTGGTGGCGGATTTCCGCAACAGCACCCGGCCCGGCCTGCGGCTGTTGAAACGGGATCAGCAGACGGACCAGCCCATCCAGGGCGCTACCTTCTTAGTGGAGGAAGTCAACGGCGGCTACAGCGACCAGCACCAGACCGACAAGGACGGCCTGATCGTGCTGGACGGCCTGCGGCCCGGCGCGTACACCATCACTGAGGTAAAGCCCGCCCCCGGTTATGTGGGGGACGATACCCCCAGGACCGTCTACCTGGAAGAAAACCGCACCTGTATCGTGGAGTTGACCAACCTGCGCAAGCCCGATTTGAAAATCGTGAAGGAGGACAGCATCACCCACAGCCCCATTGAGCACGTCAAGTTCCAGGTGTGGCGGGGCAGCGACGACACCATCACCGGCGAGCTGAACGACCTGGGCACCTTTTATACGGACAAAAACGGCGAAATCCTGTTGGAGAAGCTGGAGACAGGCTGGTATCGGGTGAAGGAGCTGGAGCCCGCCCCCGGCTACACCATCAAGCAGCCGGACACCCAGGACATCTATTTGAAGGCCGGGGAAACCCATGTTGTCCGCTTCCAGAACACCCCAAAAAATGCTATTATAATCGAAAAATACGATAATGTCACCCATGAGGCCCTGCCCGGCTGTACTTTTCAGCTTCGCTGGCTGGGCGGTTCCAGCGGCACGGGCGGCACTGTCATCGGCCAGAAGGTGACGGACAAAAACGGCATTGCCATGTGGACGGGGCTGGAGCCGGGCACCTATCTCATTGAAGAAGTTGACCCCGCCGACGGCTATTCCATCATCCAGTCCAGCGAAACGGTTTTCCTGGCGGACAGCGGGGAGCAGAGCGTTGTCACCGTCCGTTTTTCCAATTCGCCGGACGGCAGTTTGTTGATCCGTAAGGTGTGCGCCACCAACCCCTCCGTCACCCTCCAGAACGCCGAGTTCAAAGTGATGTATTCGGACGGCACTTTGATCGGGGACAGCAACGGCATTTTCAGAACCGATGAAAACGGGGAAATCCGTATTGATGGGCTGAAACCGGGAAAGAGCGTGGTCGTCACCGAGACACGCGCCCCCGCCGGGTTTATTTTGGACACCCAGAGCCAGACCATCCAGACGAAAGAGGGCCGCACCGTCAGTTTGACCTTCAAAAACCAGCCCCGCGGGAAATTGATCATCCAGAAAAGGAGCCAGGACAACCAGCCTTTGAGCGGGGCCGAGTTCCGCATCACGACGGCGGCGGGCTGTGAGGTCGGTTTGGACGGCGTGATCGGCACGTCCACCCTGACGCAGAACGGCATTTTCCGAACCGACGCCCAGGGTGAAATCCGCATCACCAACCTTGCCCCCGGCGCTTACGTCATAAATGAGATCAAGGCCCCGGACGGTTATGTGATGGACAGCCCCAGCGTTAATGTCGTCATTGGCACCGGGGGCGACACGCAGACTGTTGTGGTGAAGAACAGTAAGGCGGGCTCGCTCGTCATTTTGAAAAAGAGCACGGACGGCAAGCCCCTCCAGGGGGTGGAGTTCAAAGTGACCACTTCCACCGGGGAATTTGTGCCGGACGCCAGCGGCCGCATCAGCTCCAACGGCCTGTACTACACTGACCGGGACGGCAAGATCACCATCAACGGCGTAGTGGGGACGCTGGTTGTCACCGAAACAAAGAGCATCCCCGGCTACACCATCGACGAGGCCACCCGGACGCAGACCGTGGACGTGCGGCCCAACGACACGCAGACCCTCTATTTTTACAATAAGGCCGCGACTACCCTTGTAATCGAGAAGTATATCGAGGGCACCACCACACCCATCAAGGGTGTTACCTTCCTTGTCACCGACAGCTCCGGCGCGGTGGTGGGCACCAGCAACGGCGAGTTTGTGACAGATGAGGCGGGCCGGATCGTTTTGGAGGGCCTGGAACCGGGGACTACCATCACCGCCCGCGAGATCAAAACCGTGGAGGGCTACGAGCTGGACGGCCAGCCCAAGTCCATCAAAATCAAAGAGGGGGAAGTGCAGTACCTCCGCTTTTATAACAAAAAGCTGGGCTGTATCGTGATCCGAAAGCTGGACAAGGACACGTTGAAGCCGTTGGCCGGGGTAGAGTTCCAGATTACCTATTCGGACGGCAGCTATCTGGACGATGACAACGGCCACCTGTCCAGCAAGGGGTTGTATAAGACCGACAGCAACGGCGAGATCAGAATTTCCGGCGTGTCCGGCACACTGGTGATCACCGAGACAAAGCCCCTGCCCGGCTATGTGATGGACGAGGGCACCCGGACGCAGACCGTGAAAGTGAACCCTTCGGACACGCAGACCATCACCGTGTATAACACGAAGGTGGGCGGCTTGACCATCGTGAAAAAGGACGAGCAGACTTCCGAGCGAATCCCCAACGTCCAGATGGAGGTGCGGAAGCTGAACGGGGAGATCATCGGCACCTTCACCACCGACAGCAACGGCATGATCCAGCTCCCCCAGGCCGAGAAGGGCTGGTATGAGGTGGTGGAGCGCAAGGCCGCCGATGGCTACCGCCTGGACGCCACCCCCCACCGAATTGAAGTGAAGGACGGCCAGCAGGCCGTGCTGGAAGTGACCAACCGAAAGGCCGGTTCCGCCCTGATCCATAAGGTGGACAGCCTGACGGGCGAGGGGATTTTTGGCGTCACCTTCCTGGTGTCCGACAGCCGAGGCAACCCCATCGGCACCTATCAGAGCGACAACGAGGGTTATGTGTTCATCGACAAGGAGCTGGCCGACGGCAAGTACACCATCCGGGAGATCGAGTGTGCGGACGGCTATATTTTGGACACCCAGCCCAAAACAATTTACATCCAGTACGGCGGCTGCTCCACCATCACATGGCCCAATACCGCCGTCCGGGGGCAAATCCAGATCGTGAAGAAATCCGCCGACTATAACCCCACCAACGGCCTGCCCGCCGGGACGCCGCTGGCCGGGGCCACCTTTGAGATTTACAACGAGCGCAACGGGAACAAGGTGGACACCATCGTGACCGACAGGAACGGGCTGGCGTCCTCCAAGGCCCTGCCCCTGGGCCGCTATACCATCAAGGAAACCAAGGCCCCGGCCAACTACGGCGCCACCGCCGACACCTTTACCGCCGTGTTGGAACACAGCGGCCAGATCGTGAAGCTGGAGATCACCAATAAGAGCGTGTCCACGGGGGTTTCCATCGAAAAGACCGGGCCCAAGGAGGCCATGTCCGGCCAGCCTGTGCGCTATGTGTTCTCCCATATCGGAAACACCAGCAACGTGACCCTGGAATCCTTCTATTGGAGGGATACGCTGCCCGCCGCCGTGAAGCTGGACAAGATCGTGACGGGCACCTACAACTTCCCCGGAAATTACAAGATCGTATACAAGGTGAACAACACCGGGGACTACCTCACGCTGGCCGACAACCTGAGCACCAGCAAAAACTACATCCTGGCCGCGTCCCCCGTGGCCCTGGGGCTGGCATCCAACCAGCGTGTCACCGAGATCATGTTCGTGTTCGGGCAGGCCCCCGGCGGGTTCTCCCAGGTGGAGGCCCCCATGGTGTACTGCGTGGCCCTGCCCGGCCTTGCCCCTGGGAGCAGCTTCGTCAACGTGGCCGACGTGGGCGGCACCTATAACGGCATCTGGCAGCAGGCCGTGACCCGCTGGGTAACAAAAGTATATGGGAAACCCATCGTGCCCACCCTGCCCAAAACCGGCTATTAAAAACCGCCGGGGAAATGTGTCTCATCGTGAGACACATTTCCCCCTTTGAATAGGAGGGAAATATGCCCGAAAAAAAGTATATCCGCTTTATCAACAGCGACTACAAGACCCTGTTCCACCTCCCGGACGGCGGGCGCGTCAGGATCACCTACCCTGACGGACGGCAGACTGACCGGGTGTGCCGCTTCATAGACGAGTACCACACAGAGATTGGGGGCTGGTGCTACCATATCTGTGAATTTGCCGAGCGCATGGAGCAGACCGGCGCAAGATACGCGCCGCTGGACTACATCCGGGATATGGAGTTCTACCGCAAATATTTCTTCGCGGCCAGTGAAGCGGGCAGCGGCCCCGCTTATTACATCATTGACGAGACGCAGGCCCATGGTTTTGCCGTCGCCCCTTCGGGGGCCGGGAAGGGCATGAAATACTGCGTGTTTGAACAGGTGCAGGACGGCTACCGTTCCAGGCCCGGTAACGTTGTGGCGTGGGGCGGGACGCTCCAGGAAATCCGCCCCCAGGATTGGGGCTTTAATCTGGCAAAGATCAAGGCGGTGACACAGAGGCCGAAAAAGCACACAGGCCACAAACGTTGAGCAGGGCCAGCATATCAAAGGCCCGGGCACCCCCGCGCATAAGCGGCAGCACCTATTTTCGATCACTTACTTCGCGCCGGAATTAAATCTCACCATGAGACGCATTTCCGGCCCCTTTGAAGGAGGCGAAAACAATAGACGATTTCAAGGCTGTTCGCAGCAGCTTATCCTTTCGGCGCTCCATCCACAGCAAACGGGAGCGGTGGAGCGTCCCGGCAAAAAGGTGGGGTGGGCGGTGAAAAAACAGACTGACAGCGGCTATATTCAATGGATATTCCTTGCCCTGCCCGTCCTATGGATGGGGGCGGTGCTGGCCTACGCCTATGAGGACGGCATGAATGTGTTTGAACTCCTGCCACGCTTCGCCGCCGCCATGGAGCATCCCTTTGCCATCGGGTGGACGGCCCACACCCCCCGCTTTGTGCTGGGGACGCTGGTGGCCTACGGCTTTGCCGTCACCATGTACCTGACCGGCAGGCAGAACCGCCGCCCTGGGGAGGAACACGGCTCCGCCCATTGGGGGAACGTGCATCAGCTTGACCGCAAATACCGGGACAAGGACCTGCACAACAACGTTATCCTGTCCCAAAACCTGCACATGAGCTTGAATGGCCGGAAGCACTTCCGCAATCTGCTGCAAATCGTGGTGGGCGGCTCCGGTTCCGGCAAGACCCGGTATGTGGTGAAGCCCAATATCTATGAGGCCAACGCCTCCTATATCGCGACTGACCCCAAGGGGGAGCTCGCCCGCGCCGCCGTCCCGCTGCTCTTGCGGGAGGGGTATGTGATCCGGGTGATCGACCTTGTGGACCTGGACCACAGCGACCATTATAACCCCTTCCACTACATCCGCAGCGACGCCGACGTGCTTAAACTGATCGCCAATTTCATCCGCAACACCACACCCAAGGGGGCCCACTCCAACGATCCCTTCTGGGAGAAAAGCGAGATCGCCCTGGACTCTGCCCTAATGCTCTATCTGCTCCACGAGGCGCCCCCGGAGGAGCAGACCATGGAAATGATGTTGACCATGCTGGAATACGGGGCGGCCAAGGAGGGGGACGGGGACTACCAATCGCCCCTGGACCTGCTGTTTGAGGCGTTGGAGGAAGAAAACCCGAACCATATCGCCCTGCGTCAGTACAAGGTGTTCAAGCAGGCCCCCAGCGAAACCGCCATGAGCATTTTGATTACCGCCTCCGTCCGTCTGGCCCCCTTCACCTTGCCGGAGGTACAGCGGATCACCAGCAAAGACACCATGGAGCTGGACAAGCTGGGGGAGCGGAAACAGGCGGTATTCTGCATCATCCCGGACAGTAACGACGCCTCGCTGAATTTCCTGGTGGGTATGCTCTATACCCAGGCGTTCCAGGAGCTCTACTATCAGGCGGACAAGGTGCATGGCGGCGCCCTGCCCGTCCCGGTCCGGCTGATGTTCGACGAGTTCGCCAATGTAGCTTTGCCGGACGGCTATGCCCGGCTCCAGGCCACCATGCGCTCCCGGAACATCATGGCCACCATTATACTACAGAACATTTCACAATTAAAGTCCCTGTTCAAAGACGACTGGGAAGGCATCATCGGCAACGCGGACAGCTTCATCTATTTGGGTGGGAACGAGCAATCCACCCATAAGTACGTTTCCGAGCTTTTGGGGAAGGAGACGATCCAGACCCAAACCAGCAGCCAGAGCAAGGGGCGCAACGGCTCCTACAGCCAGAATTTTCAACAAGCGGGCCGTGAGCTCTTGACCCCCGATGAAGTGCGTATGCTGGACAACCGGCTTTCCATCGTCCTGATCCGGGGGGAGGCCCCGGTGATGGACGCCAAATTCGATTTGGAACGGCACCCCAACCTCAAGTACACCGGGGACGGCGGGGCCGCCCCCTACGTCCACAACGCCAAGTGCCTCTATGACGCGGGCGATCTGGACTTTGAATTTACATCCCTGGACGAAACCGAAATCATCGACGAATTGGAGGAATCTGACCATGAAAAATGACCGTAACCATAGCCACGACCTGATCCGTTCCCGCGCCAAGGCCCGCCGCTATATGGCGGCGTGGACGGCCCTGGTGCTGGCCCTGGCCCTGACCACCCTTCCGGCCTTCGCCGCCGCTGGCGGCGGCAGCGATCCCCTGTCCATCGTCAACAATCTGTCCGACTTCATTTTCTCCTGCATCAAGGCCATCGGCGTGATCATCCTGGGCTGGGGCATCGTCCAGCTCGGCATGAGCATCCAGTCCCACGACGCCAGCCAGCGCAGCCAGGGTATGCTGTGCGTGTTCGGCGGGCTGATCATAGCCTTCAGCAAGGAGATCTTGTCCACCATCGGCGCGCTGTGAGGCGGCCCAATATCAACCGGGGAATTGTGTCTCATCATGAGACACAATTCCCCGTGCGGAGGTGATTTGCATTAGCGACAACTGGATCGTCAATATCCTGGAAAACGCGCTGACGGACTGGAACGGCAAATTGTCCGAGATATGGGCCCTGCTGACGCAGACCCCGCAGAGCTTCAAAGGCGGGGACATCTGGACGATGATCACCGGCATCCACAACGCCATGGTGGGGATCGGCTATGGCCTGCTGGTGCTGTTCTTCGCCATGGGCGTGTTCCAGAGCGCCGCCAGCTTCCGGGACTTCCAGCGCCCGGAATTTGCCCTGCGCCACTTCATCCGCTTCGTGCTGGCAAAGGTGGCCGTGGGGAGCTGCATGGAGATCATGACCGCCATTTTCAGCGTGTGCGGCGGCGTGGTCGCCACCGTCATGTCCGGCATGGGCGGCTCGGTGTCCACGGCGGCCACCCTGCCCGGCGAGATCGTGACTGCCATCGAGGGCTTGGGCCTGCTGGAGAGCATACCCCTCTGGCTGGTGTCCCTGCTGGGCAGTCTGTTCATCACCGTCATGTCCTTCATCCTTCTGCTGACGGTGTACGGGCGGTTTTTCCGGCTCTATATGTTCACCGCCCTGGCCCCGCTCCCCCTGGCGTCCTTCGCCGGGGAGGGCACCGCCGCCAGCGGGAAAGCGTTCCTCAAAAACTACATCGGCGTGTGCATGGAGGGGGCGGTGATCGTGCTGGCCTGCCTGATCTATTCCGCGTTCCTGTCCAGCAGCACCCCGGCCGCCGACGCCAGCCTGCCCGCCGTCACCATGGCATGGCAGTACATCGGCCAACTCATCTTCAATATGCTTATCTTGACCGGGCTGGTGAAGGGGGCCGACAGGGTGGTAAAGGAGATGTTGGGGCTATAGGGAAATACAACATCATCTACGCAGACCCGCCATGGAAATACGGCACATGGCACTCTGCGGACCGGCACTACCCCACCATGCCCATTGAGGACATCAAGGCCCTGCCCGTGTCCGAGCTGGCCGCCGAGGATTGCGCCCTGTTCCTCTGGATCACCATGCCCATGCTCCATGAGGCGTGGGGGGTGATGGAGGCATGGGGCTTTCGCTTTGTCACCGCCGCCTTTGTCTGGGTGAAGCTGAGCCGGAAATCCAATACGGTATTTTGGGGGCCGGGCCACTGGACCAGGGCCAACGCGGAGCTGTGCCTTCTGGCGACCAGGGGTCGCCCCAAGCGGCGGGCCCGGAACGTCCACCAAGTCATCATCTCCCACGTCCAGGAGCACAGCCGGAAGCCGGACGAGGCCCGCCGCCGCATTGAGGCCCTGATGGGGGATGTGCCCAAGGTAGAGCTGTTCGCCCGCCGCCCCGCCCCCGGCTGGGACGTGTGGGGGAATGAAGTGGAAAGCACCATTGACTGGGTAGAGACATAGATAACCGCCCGCATATTCGCTGGCGGTTTTTGCCGGTCTATGTATCTTCTCCAGGGATGGTTCCGAACAGGATACGCAGATAGTCCCGGCGGCCGTATAGTACACGATCCACATAGACATCCCCGCCATGGGGCCGGTAGAAAACCATGTAGCTCCCGCTCACGAGAAAACGGTAGCCAGCATTTTCCCCGGCAATCGCGGACAGGGGAGAACCCATCTCCGGGAACATCTTCAACTGATCCACCGCGTCCATGATCCTGTCCACCACACGCTTTGCGGCAGACGGGTTTTGCAGTTCGTGGGCAATGTGCTCCCAAATATCGTCCAAATCGTGGAGCGCCTGTGTAGAATAGCGGATATTACTCCCCATGGGCCCGTTCCTCAAAGTGTGCCCGCACATTTTCCGGTGTCAACCAGCCCTCAGTTTCCCCGGACTTCCGCCCCACGGCAAGCTCGCCCATCAGTTTGAGCGTGGCCTGGGTTTTTTCGTAGTCCTGGATATCCAAAATGGCATATTTGCCGCGGCCATTCTTTGTCAGAAAGACTGGGGAACCCACGGCTACATCGTGCAGCACTTCGCTGTAATTGCGCAGATCGGAGATAGGTTTGATGTTCGGCATCCGATTCAACCCCTTTCTATCTCACAGTATACGCCAATCCGCTGTAAAATTCAACAACAAGTTTTACTACACTAAAATTGAGGTGATCCATTATCGAAATCAAAATTCCCAAAGAAGTACGCCAGCACAAGGAAAGCATTTTCTTCGGCCTGTCCGCCCGGCAGTTCTTCTGCGCCCTGTTCGCGGTGGGACTGGCCGTGGGCGTTTACCTGCTGCTGGGCCCCATGCTGGGCAAGGAGACCGCGAGCTGGGTGTGCATCCTGGCCGCCGCGCCCGTGGCCGTGGCCGGGTTCTTCCACTACAACGGCCTGACCCTGGAGCAGTTTGTGTGGGCTTTCATCAAATCTGAATTCCTGTGCGCCGGGGAGCGGCGCTTCATGTCCGAGAACTTCTACTATGACCTGTTCCGCCGAAAGGGGCGTGATGATTTTGATTAAGGCCCTTGCCGCCGCCAACAGGAGCGAACGGGACAAGTTCACCATCCCCCGCAGCGTCCAGCAGTCTATCCCCGTCAAGCGCATCTACGGGGACGGCATCTGGCAGGTGGGCCGGAAGCACAGCCGGACATGGCGGTTCACCGACGTGAACTACGCCGCCGCCTCCGAGGATGACCAGCGGGGGATCTTCCTGTCCTATGGCGGGGTGCTCAACAGCCTGCCCACCGACGCCGCCGCCAAAGTCACCATCATCAACCGCCGCCTCAACCCCGTGGACTTTGAACGCTCCATTCTGATGAAGGAGCGGGGGGACGGCCTGGACGAGTACCGCAGGGAATCCAACCGCATCCTCACCCAGCGGGCCGCCGAGAGCAATAATTTGGTCCAGGAGAAGTACATCACCCTGTCCATCCCCCAGCGGAAGATCGAGGAATCCCGCGCCTATTTCCGGCGGGTGGACGCCAACCTGTCCAAGAGCTTCGGGCGGCTGGACAGCGGGGCCCGGCCCGTGCCCAACCATGACCGGCTCCGCATCCTCCACGACTTTTTCCGCCCCGGCGAGGAACAGTATTTCACCTTCGACCAAACCGCCGCCATCCGCCGGGGCCTGGACTTCAAAGACCTGATCTGCCCGGACGGTATGCGGTTCCGGGCCAGCTATTTTGAGATGGGGGACAAGGTGGGCCGCGTCCTGTTCCTCAAGGACTACGCCAGCTACATCAAGGACAGCATGATATCCGCCCTGTCCGACTTCCCCCGAAACCTCATGCTGTCCATCGACATCCTGCCCATCCCCACCGACGAGGCCGTGAGAGAAATTCAAAGCCGGATCATGGGCATCGAGACGGATATCACCCGCTGGCAGCAGCGGCAGAACGACAAGAACAACTTCACCGCCACGGTCCCCTATGACCTGGAACAGCTCCGGGGGGAGGCCAAGGAATTTCTGGCCGACCTCACCGAACGGGACCAGCGGATGATGTTTGCCGTGGTGACATTGGTGCATATCGCGGACAGCCTGGAACAGCTCGACGTGGACACCGACGCCCTCTTTGCCATCGGGCGGGAGCACCTGTGCCAATTCTCCGTCCTGCGCTACCAGCAGGAGGACGGCTTGAACACCGTCCTGCCCTACGGCCTGCGCCGGGTGAAGGCCATGCGCACTCTGACCACCGAGAGCACCGCCGTCCTTATGCCCTTCCGCGTCCAGGAGATCCAGGACCCCGGCGGCCTGTCCTACGGTATCAACGCCATTTCCAAGAACCTGCTGATCTGTGACCGCAAGCGGCTGATCTCCCCCCACGCCTTCTACCTGGGCGTGTCCGGTTCCGGCAAGTCGGTGGGCATGAAGTCCACCATAGACAACGTGATCCTGTCCACCAACGACGAGGTGATCATCATCGACGCCGAGCGAGAGTACGGCCCCATCACCCGTTCGCGGGGCGGGGTGGTGGTGGAGATTTCCCCCAACAGCCCCCACCACATCAACCCCCTGGAGGTCGCCCTGGACTATGTGGACGGGGAAAACCCCATTGCCATGAAGTCCGAGCTGATCACCAGCATTTTGGAGCAGCAGATGGGGGTGGGCCGTCTGTCCGGAAGCCATAAATCCATCATTGACCGCTGCACCGCCAACGTGTACCAAAACTATTTCAACAGCCGGGGCAAGGCCCCCATGCCCCTCCTCACCGACTGGCGCAACGAGGTCATGCGGCAGGTGGACCCGGAGGCCCGGGAAATTGCCCTGGCCGCCGAGCTGATCACCGAGGGCAGCTTGAATGTGTTTGCCCACCCCGGCAACGTGGACATGAACAATCGGATCGTCACCTTCGACCTATATGAGATGGGGGAGCAGCTTCGCCCCACCGCCCTGGTGGTGACATTGGAGGCCATTCAGAACCGGGTAATGGAAAACCGCAAGCGGGGTAAATTCACGTGGGTATTCCTGGATGAAGTGTATTTGTACTTCAAGTACCACTACTCCGGCGAATTTCTCTACCGGGCCTGGAAGCGGTTCCGCAAGTACGCGGGCATCATGACTGCCGCCACCCAAAACGTGGAGGAATGTTTGAAATCCGAAACGGCCCGGCTCATGCTGGCGAACAGCGAATTTCTGCTGCTGTTCAACCAGGCGGCCACCGACCGGGCCGAGCTGGGGCGGCTCCTGCATATCTCCGACACGCAGATGGGCTACATCACCAACGCCGAGCCGGGCCACGGCCTGCTGAAAATG
Source organism: uncultured bacterium (assembly GCA_947364395.1). GTDB lineage: Bacteria > Bacillota > Clostridia > Oscillospirales > Oscillospiraceae > Enterenecus. The sequence continues at coordinate 1,899 of CANASS010000036.1, read as the reverse complement.
GGCGGCTCCCTGGTGCCCTTCGCCAACACCATCCCCAGGGACACCGAGCTCTACCGCACCCTGTCCACCACCCCCGGCGAGAATTAAATCTCACCATGAGACACATTTTTTTGACATGGGAGAAATCACGTTAGGGAGCTTATTTGACGGGATCGGCGTGTTCCCGCTGGCGGCCCGCCGAAATGGGATCGTGCCGGTGTGGGCCAGTGAGATCGTAAAGGCCCCCATTTCCATCACCCGGCGCCATTTCCCGGACATGGAGCATTTAGGGGACATCACCAAACTGGACGGGGGGAAGATACCCCCCGTCCATGTGCTCACCTTTGGCTTGCCCTGTCAGAATCTCTCCCAAATTGGCAACAGGACAGGGTTGGCCGGGGAAAAATCCAGTTTATTTTATCACGCAATCAGAATCATAAAAGAAATGAGGGATGCTACTGACGGACAATATCCAGCTATCGCTGTTTGGGAGAACGTCATGGGAAGCCTTTCGTCAAATGACCGGCTGGACTATGCGGAAGTGCTCCGGGCGTTCACAGATACCACAATTTCAATTCCTGCTTCTGGACGGTGGGCAAACGCCGGAATGGTGCGAGGCCCTGGGGTTGACCTGTGCTGGCGGCTTATGGACGCCCAATATTGGGCAGTCCCCAGGCTGGCACGACGGCAGCGTATCTTCCTCGTGGCCGGTTTTGGAGGGGGGCGTGCTCACGAAATACTGTTTAAGCCCCGCCCAATGTTCCAAGTATCTCCGGCTGGCGGAGAAGGCGGGGTGCCCGCCGCCCAGGTTCATCGAGGCCCTGTTATTGAAACAGGGGGGCGTATACCCATCGTCCGGCCCTTCCAGCTTTTCCGAATGAGGGGGGCGGCCAATGACCGCTACCACGTCCAGTTCCGGGACAGCTTTGGCTTTCTGAACGATCCTTTCCCCACTCTGCTGGCCGGGACGGTCTACCCCTTCGCGTTCTACTTTGCCGACGACCCTTTGGGCGGCTGTGTGCGGTTCCCTTCGGAGCTGGAATGTGAGAGGTTGATGGGCCTGCCCGATGGGTGGACGAAATACGGCGCGGAAGGGGAGGAGATCAGCCCGGGCCAGCGTTACCGGGCCCTGGGAAACGCCATCGCCCTGCCTTGCGCCGACTACATCATGGCGGGGATCAAAGAGGTACTTGACCCATAAATCCAGGGGCGCGTCCGCTATAATGAAGTTCCGTAACGATGGTTTCAAAAAATGTAGTAGAGACAGTCGATGCGGTGTATTGCAGAAAATCTGAACAAACGGAGGAATCTGCAATGAAGTCATTATTTGAAAAACTGGGCGGTACCTATCATAAGAAAGGCGATTATTTCCTGCCCGATTTGTTTCTGCCTGAAACCGCTCCTGTTGGTATCTGGGGGCAGCGTAGGAAGCACTACCTGAAAACACAGCGGGGGCCACTCTACAACGCTCTGCTTCTCAGTGGCAAGTTGAATGACCATTTGATTGAGGTTGATACCCAGGCAGAAGCTATGTTTTCCCAATTGGTCAAACAACTGGCAGAACAGGAGAGTGTGACAGAGCAACTCAAAGCTGAGCGCCAAATGGAGTGGGTTGGGCGGATGAACAACGTCCGAAACCGGGCAGAGAAAATCATCTTCCGGGAACTGATCTATGGGGAGGATGTAGTATGAAGCTTTTGGAAGAATTTTGGTATGGTAATATTGAGCCAACGGAGTATGACACATTCGCTTGTAAAGGAATACAAAGAAATATTTCGCTTGATTACCAAGAACAAAGAAAAGCTTCAGGCTACCATGACGGATGTACAGAAAGAACTGTTTTCCCAATATACGGACGCTGTTCGTGAGTGCCAAACCTTGTCAGAGTGTCTGTTATTCCAGAGTAGTTTTAAGCTGGGT
>CANASS010000035.1 GCA_947364395.1 uncultured bacterium | reverse complement strand
CCGATGTCGTAGAGGAACTTGTGCCAGAACCGGGAGTAGAGCAGGTGGAGGGTGGTGTGCTCCATGCCGCCGTTGTACCAGTCCACCGGGGACCAGTAGTCCAGCGCCTCCTTGGAGGCCAAAGCCTTGTCGTTGTGGGGGTCCATATACCGTAGGAAGTACCAGGAGGACCCGGCCCACTGGGGCATGGTGTCCGTCTCCCGGCGGGCGGGGCCGCCGCAGCAGGGGCAGGCGGTTTTTACCCACTCCGTCATCTTGGACAAGGGGGACTCGCCGTCGTCGGTGGGCTCGTAGGACTCCACCTCGGGCAGGAGCAGGGGCAGCTCGCTCTCGGGCAGGGGCTGCCAGCCGCACTTGTCGCAGTACACCATGGGGATGGGCTCGCCCCAGTAGCGCTGGCGGGAGAACACCCAGTCCCGGAGCTTGTAGTTTACCTTGGCCTGACCGATGCCCTTCTCCTCCAGCCACTTGGTGACGGCGGGGATGGCATCCTTTACGGTGAGGCCGTTGAGGAAGTCGGAATTGACCATGATCCCAGTCTCGTCCTTGGCGGTAAATGCGGCCTTCTGCACGTCCTCCCCGCCGGACACCACCTCGATGATCTCACAGCCGAACTTCTTAGCGAACTCCCAGTCCCGGTCGTCGTGGGCGGGGACGGCCATGATGGCCCCGGTGCCGTAGGTGGACAGCACGTAGTCGGAGATGAAAATGGGGATCTCCCGGCCGTTGACGGGGTTCACCCCCGCCACGCCGTCCAGCTTCACGCCGGTCTTTTCCTTGTTCAGCTCGGTGCGCTCCAGGTCGGACTTGGAGGCGGCGGCCTTCTGGTACGCCGTCACCTCCCCGGCGTTGGCCAGCCTGCCGGACTCCAGCCAGCTCCGCACCAGCTCGTGCTCCGGGGACAGCACCATATAGGTGGCCCCGAACAGGGTGTCGGGCCGGGTGGTGAACACCACGATATTGTCCCCGGCGGTGCTCTTGAACGTGACCTCCGCGCCGGTGGACCGGCCGATCCAGTTGCGCTGCTGGATCTTCACCCGCTCGATGAAGTCCAGATCATCCAGGTCGTCGATGAGCCGCTGGGCGTACTCGGTGATCTTCAGCATCCACTGGGACTTTTCCTTGCGGATCACGGAGGAGCCGCACCGTTCGCAGACGCCCTCCACAACCTCCTCGTTGGCCAGCACGCACTTGCAGGAGGTGCACCAGTTCACCGGCATGGTGGCCTTGTAGGCCAGCCCCTTCTTGTACAGCTGGAGGAAAATCCACTGGGTCCACTTGTAGTAGCTGGGGTCGGTGGTGTCCACCACCCGGTCCCAGTCGAAGCCGAAGCCCAGCATTTTCAGCTGGCTGGTGAAGTTGGCGATGTTGTCCTTTGTCACCTTGGCGGGGTGGATGTGGTTCTTAATGGCGTAGTTCTCCGTAGGCAGGCCGAAAGCGTCGAAGCCCATGGGGAACAGCACGTTATAGCCGTCCATCCGCTTCTTCCGGGTGACGATGTCCATGGCGGTGTAGGGCCGGGGATGGCCCACGTGGAGCCCCTGGCCGGAGGGATAGGGGAACTCCACCAAGCCGTAGAACTTGGGCTTGGAGCTGTTTTCCCCGGCGGCGTAGACCTTGGCCTCCTCCCAGCGGCGTTGCCACTTGGGCTCGATGGCGGCGAAATCGTATTTCAATGTGAACACTCCCTTGGGTGATTTTTCTCCCTGCGGCGGCAAAAGCCGCGTCAAAACAGTGCTAATTTTGATATTATATAGGAAACGCCCTGGGATTGCAAGGGCTTCCCGGAAAAAAGGGACCGCCCAGCGCGTCCCGGGCGGCCCCTTTTCATCAGTTTCCTTTACACCCGGTTGGCCTCCACAGCGCCGCCGGGCTTTTTCTCGCTGTTCTGGAGCCCGTCGTCTCCGCCGCCGGCCTGATTCACCGCCTGGTTGATGGTGCGCTCCCCGGCCTGCTTGGCGTGTTTGGCCACCTCGGCCTTATTCTTGGGGCTGCGCATAATCACCGCCGGGCCCTGGACGCAGCCGCCCTGGCAGGCCATGCCCTCAATGAAGTTCTCGGGCAGCAGGCCCTTGGACATCTTCAGCAGGGCGATCTTGCACTCGTCGATGCCGGAGCAGGGCAGGGTCCGGGCCTCCACAGAGCTTCCCATCTCCTTCAGCGCCTGACCCACCGCCGCCGCCACGCCGCCGCTGGCGGCGAAGCTCCGGCCAAAGCTGCTGGCCTGATCCAAGGCAGCCTCCGGCATCTTGGCCACGTCGATGTTTTTGGCGGTCATCATGGAGTACAGCTCCTCAAAGGTGATGACCAGATCAATGGAAGCGCGGGTGCGGCCCAAATGGAACTCCCGCTTTTTGGCCACGCAGGGGCCGATGAAGACCACCCGGGCCAGAGGGTCCCGGTCCTTGAGATACCGGCCCAGCATGACCATGGGGGAGGGGGTGGTGGACACCAGGGGCACCTGGTCGGGCATGTGGCGCTCCACGAAGGCCACATAGGCCGGACAGCAGGAGGAGGTCATGGGCTCCCCACCCCGCTCGTCGAACTCGGCGGCCTCCGCCTTGGCGGTGAGGTCGGCCCCCAGGGCCACCTCGGCCACGTCATAGAAGCCCATCTCCTTCAGGGCGGACACCATCTGGCCGGGGGTGCAGTTGAACTGCCCCACAAAGGCGGGGGCCAGGATGGCGTACACGTGGAGGCCCCACTTCTCCGCCCCCAGCAGCATCTGGATCACGTCCACTATGTAGGACTTGTCCATGATGGCGCCGAAGGGACACTGGACCACGCACTCGCCGCAGGAGATGCACTTGGTGGCGTCGATGCTGGCCTTGCGGTCGGGCCCCATGGAGATGGCCTTGACGGGGCAGCCCCGCTCGCAGGGCCGCATATTCTTGGTGATGGCTCCGTAGGGACAGGCGGCCACGCACTTGCCGCACAGCACGCACTTGGAGTGGTCGATGACGGAGCGGTGGTTCTCAATGCGGATGGCCCCCTTGGGGCAGGCCTCCGCGCAGCGGTGGGCGATGCAGCCCCGGCAGGAGGGGCCCACGCTGATCTCGGTGACGGGGCACTCGTCGCAGGCGATGGGCAGCACCTCCACCAGGTTGGGGTTGGCCCGGTCGCCCCCCATGGCCATCTTCACCCGGCTGGTGACCACCGCCCGCTCCTTATAAATGCAGCAGCGCATATGGGCCTCGGGACCGGGGACGATCTCCTCCGGTATGTCCAGAATCTCGTTGGTCTGGAGCTTTTCGTTCCAGGCCAGGCGGGCCACGGCGGTCAGCACCTGGTCCTTCAGCTGCTGGACTTTAGTTTCGTATTGACGCATGGCAGCTCCTCCTTTATGTTGTTCACAAATTATGTTAAAAAAATGTCGATAACCGCATTTGAATTATATCCTGTCCGGCCCCCTGCGTCAAGAAGGAAGCGTCAATTTCCGGCGAAAGTTTCTGGCGGATTTGGATGGAAAAACTGGGGAGGCCGCTTCTGGAAAAATACGGGAGTCTCTGTGGGAAAACTGTGGATTTCCACAGGATTTTCCTTGACAATCCCGCTCAGTTTGTGATATGTTTTTGATGATGAGGCTGGTGTTCTTGAACAGTCTCGCGGATCGTATTTCAGCGGCTGAGAGGAAGGGGCGGAGGACGGTGGGTCTGTTCCCAAGGTTCGACGAGGAGGAGCGCTCCCCGGACGCCCCCCGCAAGACCGGCTTCCCGCAGTTTTGGCAGATCCTCCGCCGGGATATCTGGGATATATTCAAGGCAGGCTTTCTGGCCTTGCTGGGCTCCCTGCCCTTTCTGGCCGGGGTGTTTTTCGCCGCCGGAACCCATGCCGTGCTGACGGCCCTTTTGGCCGGGCTGATCGGCGGGGCCGTCGCCGGGCCGGAGCTGTGCGCCCTGGCGGACGCCCTCCTGCGCTCCCTGCGAGACGCCCCGGTCACCGGCTGGGGGGCTTACCGCAGGGCCTGGCGGCGCAGCGCCAGGGCCGCCCTGCTGCCCGGCGCGCTGACCGGGGTGCTGCTGTCCACGCAGGTGTTCATCCTGGCCCACGGGGAGGTCTTTCAGCTGAGCCTGCCCGTCAATATGGCTTTAATTCTGGGAATGTTGTTCCTGCTGGGCATGTCCCTCTACCTCTGGCCCCAGCTGGCGCTGATGGAGCTGTCCCTGGGCCAGCTCATCAAAAACTCCGCCCTGCTGTTCATCGGCCAGCTCCCCCGGACGGCGGCGGCGCTGGCGGTGCTGGCGGCGTACATCCTGCTGTCCCTGCGGTTTTTCGCCTTCGCCCTCAGCCTTCTGCCCGTCACCAATCTCTGGCTGCCCGCCCTGCCCGCCCTGTTTCTGGTCTACCCCGGCCTGGAGCAGGCCTTTCAGATTGAGGAACGATTCCGGGAGGCCCCCAGAGCCCCGGAGGACGCGTAATGCCGCGTCCCATATCAGGACCTTCCCCGTTATGATGGCATTGGCGGCCCGCGCCGCCTCTCCATACCAGCGCCCCCGGGCGCACAACTTGACGGGCCGCCCACTACTCCATTATAAATAGTGCGCGGTACTGAAAAAAGGAGGAAAAAACACCGCTTCGACTTGCGGTGCGGCAGTGTGGAGACCTGTCGCAATGCCCCCGGGATCAAGCACCCGCGGGCGAGGTGGAGATGGCGGAGGCCGCTCCATCAAAGTCGGGTACTATGGCTGGTTTGACCCTGAAGAACATCATGAAGATCTATCCTCACAGCGGCGATCAGAAGAAGGCCAAGAAGAAGAAGGGCGAGCCCGAGAAGAAGACCAACCTGCAGGTCACCGAGGAGGGCGTCATCGCCGTTCAGAAGTTCAACCTGGACATCGGGGACAAGGAGTTCATCGTGCTGGTCGGCCCCTCCGGCTGCGGCAAGTCCACCACCCTGCGCATGGTGGCCGGCCTGGAGGAGATTTCCGGCGGCGAGCTGTACATCGACGGCAAGCTGATGAACGACGTGGCCCCCAAGGATCGCGACATCGCCATGGTGTTCCAGAGCTACGCCCTGTATCCCCACATGACCGTGTACGAAAACATGGCCTTCCCCCTCAAGCTTCGCAAGGTCCCCAAGGATGAGATCGACAAGCGGGTGCGCGAGGCGGCCGAGATCCTGGACATCACCCAGTATCTGGACCGCAAGCCCAAGGCCCTGTCCGGCGGCCAGCGCCAGCGCGTGGCCATCGGCCGCGCCATCGTGCGCGAGCCCAAGGTGCTGCTGATGGACGAGCCGCTGTCCAACCTGGACGCCAAGCTCCGCAACCAGATGCGTGCCGAGATCATCAAGCTGCGCCAGAAGATCAACACCACCTTCATGTACGTCACCCATGACCAGACCGAGGCCATGACCCTGGGCGATCGGATCGTCATCATGAAGGACGGCTTCATCCAGCAGATCGGCACCCCGCAGGAGGTGTTCGACCACCCCGCCAACCTGTTCGTCGCCGGCTTCATCGGCACCCCGCAGATGAACTTCTTTGACGCCAAGCTGGTCAAGGACGGCAGCAAGTACACCGTGGAGGTCAGCGGCCTCAAGGTGGAGCTGTCCGATGCCAAGCAGAAGGCCCTGGCCGCCAAGAACGTCCCCTCTCAGGACATCACCCTGGGCGTGCGTCCCAGCCACGTGGCTCTGGCCGACAACGGCATCTCCGCCACCGTGGACGTGTCCGAGATGATGGGCAGCGAGGTCCACCTCCACGCCAACGCCAACGGCAAGGACGTGGTCATCATCGTCCCTACCGTGGACCTGTCCGGCAACCACAAGGAGACCTTCGGCTACGGCGCCAAGATCAACTTCACCTTCAGCGGCAACGTGTGCCACGTCTTCGACAAGGACGGCAAGAACCTGGAGTTCTAAAACGCGCAGCGAAGCCCAACCGCACATTCAAACAGAGGGCGCCCGAACGTCAAGTTCGGGCGCCCTTTGCCGCGCCGGTTTGCCTATCCCCGCCGTACCATACCAGCCCTTCCCCCTCGCTGAGGAAGCCCAGGGGCCTCAGATAGCGGCGGTCGGAGACATCCATCCACTTTCCCAGCCCCTTGAGCCGCTCTCCGAAGGCGTCGTCCACAGCAAGGGCCAGACAGTCCAGCTCGTGGGTGATGGTGCGGAAGAACAGGTCGTCTCCCAGGAAAAAGCAGGGGTCCTCCATATTGCTCTGAAAGTCCGCCTCATCGAAAACCTGGAGCCACGCCGCCCGGGCCTCCCGCAGCTCCTCCCTTTCAATGGCCGCGAAATTCTCGTCGCTGATGACCCCAAATATTTTTTCCTCCGCCTCCACCCGCTCCATCACCCGCTCATAGGCCGCCTCCGACATCTCCACGCAGGTTTTGTACTTTTCCGGCGGCCAGGGAAGCTCCACATCCCGGCCGAACAGGTGGGTGATGTGAGCCAGGAAGATGGACTTGGTCGTCTCATTGGCCGGGTAGACATAGCATTTCTCCCTGGCCTCACGGTCGAACCAGCGCAGATGTCCATAGGAGAAATATTCCCCCAGCACATAGGGCCGCAGGGCCTGTTCCAGCGGTCCGTCCTTGGCCCCAGGCCAGTCCCGCCGGAGCAGGGAAAATTTGTCCGCCCGCTGGAAGCACAAATCCATCAGCGCCCGGAAATTCTCCCCCTCAATGGTGTCCTGATAATCCTCGTCGTCCCAGACGACGCTTTGAAATGCCAAAATCTCGTCCATCTCATCCTCCTGTCCGTCCTGGGTGAATCCTATCGGACCATATTATACCACAACCGGACCGCCGGGGCTGTTACAGTTTCCTTACATTTCACACAAAGGGGGCGGAGGACCGCAGCCCTCCGCCCCTGTTCAAATGATTCAAAATTCCAGGCTGCCCTGGGCGATGCACCGGCCGCTCCTGCGGTCGAACAGCAGCACCCCGTCCCCGGACACGTCAATATGCACCTTGGAGCCGATGGTAAACAGCGTGCTGCCGAACACCACCCCGGTGAGCAGGAAATCCCCCACCCGCACCTTGATGGTGGACTCCATGCCGGTGGGCATGGCGCCGTAGATCTCACCCTCCAGCGCCCCAGCCTCCACAATGTCGATGAACTCGGGCCGCACCCCCAGCACCAGATCCTCGTTGGTGAGCGCCGGCTCTTCCCGGGGGGAGAGGTCCTCCTCCACCCTGTCGATGTGATAGCGGAATGCCTCGTCCTTGTTGCCCTTCTCCACGTAGCCCTTTTCCGCCGCCTTCTTTTTATGGGCCCCGGCGGCCTGGGCCTCCCGGGCGTCCCGGTCCTGGAACCACGCGGGCAGGTCCAGGGGCTGGGCGGGCTTGAACACCGCCCTCTTGTCCCCCAGCAGGGTGAGTTCCACCCCGCCGTCCGGGCGCTGCTTCCCCCTGCCCTCGATGAAGTTGATGGAGGGGTTTCCCACGAAGTCGGCCACAAACAGGTTGTTGGGCTTATTGTACACGGTGAGGGGCGCGTCGTACTGCTGGAGCACCCCGTTGTTGATGAGGCAGATCTGGGTGGCCAGGGTCATGGCCTCCATCTGGTCGTGGGTGACGTAGACGAAGGTGGACCCGGTCTCCACATGGAGGCGCTGGAGCTCGTAGCGCATCTCCAGCCGCAGCTTGGCGTCCAGGTTGGACAGGGGCTCGTCCATGAACAGCACGGAGGGCTCGGGGGCCAGGGTGCGGGCGATGGCCACCCGCTGCTGCTGGCCGCCGGACAGCTCGGCGGGGTAGCGGTCCATAAAGGCGGTGATCTTCACCACCTGAGCCACCCGGTGGACGGTCTCGTCGATCTCCTGCTTGGTCAGCTTCCGGGGCTCCCGGATGTTGGACAGGCCGAACGCGATGTTCTGGTACACCGTCATGTTGGGCCATAGGGCGTAGTTCTGGAACAGGAAGCCCACCTTCCGCTTGTTAGCGGGGACATTGATGCCCAGGGCGCTGTCAAACACCACCTTGTCGCCGATGGTGATGCGGCCGCTGGTAGGGGTCTCCAGTCCGGCAATCATGCGCAGGGTGGTGGTCTTGCCGCAGCCGGAGGGCCCCAGCAGGGTGACAAAGGCGTTGTCCCCGATGACCAGGTCCAAATCGTCCACGGCGTAAAACTTATTCCACCGCTTGGTGATATGCTCTAATCTGATTTCAGGCATGGTTTAACCTCCTATTCCTTTGTCCAGGCTGGCGCCGGTGACCTTGTTGACCAGGGTATTGCAGACGAGAATGGTGATAATCAAAATCAGGTTGATGCCGCTGGAGAAGGCGTACAGCCCCATCTCGTCAAAGTAGTCCAGCGTGGTGGACAGGATGAAGCCCTGGGTGCACAGCAGCAGGAACAGGGACAATTCACGCAGGCAGGTCATGAAGGGCAGCAAGTAGCCGCTGATGATGGACGACTTCTGGATGGGGATGATGATGCGGGTCATGCGCTTGATCCAGGGCACGTCCTGGATGATGGCGGCCTCCTCGATCTCGCCGGACAGCTGGAGCATGGAATTCAGCGAACTGCGGCTGGCGAAGGGGATATACTTCACGGTGCCCGCGATGATGAGCAGGGTATAGGTGTTGAACAGGTTGACGTACTGGTTGGAAAACAGGATGAAGAAGGCCACGCCCACGGCGATGGAGGGCATGAGGTAGGGCAGAAACGCCATGCTGTTGACGTAATTGGCCCATTTACTTCGCCGGTTTTTGGCCACGGCGTAGCCGATGAGGGTGCCGATGGTGCCCGCCAGCAGGGCGCAGGACACGCTGACCAGCATGGTGCCCTTGAAGGCCCGCCAGATGGTCTCGTTGTGGAGGATGCCCTTCTGGCCGTACATGCCGTTCTCCGACACGTTTTCATCCGTAACCCACCACTTGGTGGTCAGGTTGCTGGGGTCCCCGGTGTACAGGAAGGAGTAGTCCCCGGGGTTGGGCAGGAAGGTTTCAAAGGCAAAGGACACGATGGGGAAAATGCTGGTGAAGAAAGTGACGATCACCAGCGCCAGGGCGATGACGTACCGCCCCACCCTGCCCAGGTTGAACTTGGAGCTCTGCCCCGCCTTGCCGGTGACGGTGGTGTAGCTCTTCCGGCTGGTGAGGGACAGCTGGTTGAGGAGCATGATGGCCACGCCGAACACCATCATGATGATGGCCAGTATGCTGGCCTCGCCGGTGAACTTGGAGTTCATGGACACGTACTTGGTGGACAGGGTGGTGAGCCCCAGGTAGTGGGGCACCGGGTAGGAGCCCATGGAGCTGCCGAACACCAGCAGGATGGTGGACAGGATGGCGGGTTTCACCATAGGCAGGGTGATTTTCAGCATGGTTTTCCACCGGGGGGTGTCCAGGATGGTGGCGGCCTCCTCCAGGTTGGCGTCCATGTTGCGGAAAATGCCGCCGATGAGGATATAGGCGAAGGGGGCGTAATGCAGCCCCAGCACCACCAGACTGGGGAACAGCCCCTTGCACCACCACAGGGGCATCTGTATGCCGAACATGGCGGCCAGCAGGCCGTTGGAGCCGCCGGTGACGGCGTTGGAGTTGAACATGTTCTGCCACACCACGGCCAGGGTCCACTGAGGCATGATGTAGGGGAAGATGAAAATGGAGCTGAGGTACTTCCGCCAGGCCAAATTGGTGCGGGTGACCAGGAAGGCAAACACGCCGCCGAACAAAATGGCCACCACGCAGGTGCCCACCGCCAGCCACACGGTGTTCAGCAGCGGGGTCCACAGGTTGGCCTTGGCCAGCTTGCTGGTGAACAGGTCGATGTAGTTCACCGTGGTGTAGCCCGACGCCTGGCCGGTGAGGTGGGCGTCGATGGTGCCGGGATGGATCTTGAAGGTGTCCTCCACGATGGCCACGATGGGGGCCACGGTGCTGAAGGTGAGCACCACCCCCATCAGCAGGAGGATGACGTTGTGGGGCTTGGACAGGAAGGTCTTGAACCTGTTGAACAGGATGGCGGACGGGCTCGCCTGGAGGGCGCTGGACTGGCCCATGTGATCACTCCTTTTTCAGCGGGATGGGAGAGAGGGACGCGCCCCTGGCCTTGTGTTCCAGGCAGCCAGGGGCGCGTGAAATGCGCTGTGTGTCTACGCGAATGGTTCAAACGCCGCTTTGTTCATGGGGTCCCCGGTCCGGCGAGGGGGGCGCGGCGGGGCGCGGAATTTCCTTTGGCTCAGCCCGCGCTGTACTTGGTCAGCATCTCCACCCAGCTGCCCACGGTGAAGGACACCTCGGCGCAGTACCCCGGGTCCTCCAGCACCAGCTTGCCGTCGGTGGTCCACCAGTCGTAGCCCCGGTCGTTCTTGGCCTCGAACTCCACGGTGGTTCCGTCCTCGGCCATGCCGCCCTTGGAGTGGCCGTACTTCTCCTCGGTGCCCTTCGCCACGGTGGGGTTGGAGGAGTAGCCGCCCATGTCCTTACCCCAGGCGGAGAAGCCGTCCACCGTCTCAGTCATGTAGGCGATGAAGGCGCAGGCGGTCCAGGGCAGGGGGCTGTTGTCGGTGACAAACAGGTAGTGGCAGTAGCCGTAGCCGCCGATGCCGGTGTAGCCGTCGTCATAGGCCGCCACGTTGATGTTGTTGACGGACACGGAGCTGGACTCCTCCACGGAGCGCAGCTTGGAGTACACCAGCAAGCCGAACTGGTCGGTGGCAGACTTGTCCACCAGGGTGTTGCAGATGGGGCCGTCGTCGGTCTGGGCGTTGTAGGACTCCACCCACAGCTTGATCCAGGCCAGGGCGTAGGCGCCGTCGGCCCCCAGGCCCAGGTCCTCGGCCTCGGACTTCATGGCGTCAATGGTGGGCTGGAAGTAGGCCTGCTCCCCGGCGTCCAGGGCCTCGAAGGCCTCCTTCAGCCAGCCGGCGTACTTGTCCTGGGTGAGCATGTACAGGAAGTTCTTGCCCACGATCTCGGAGTCAATGTCCATATACAGGCCGTGCTCGCCCTCGGCCACGAAGTCCCAGCAGTTGTCGTAGGTCTTGGAGCCGGTGTTGTTGTACATGAACACCTTGTTCAGGGTCTGGAGGGCCAGATAGCCGTCATAGCCGGCGGCGTCCACGGAGTTGGCCTCCGCCCACTCCTTGGGGATGAAGGTGTCCAGGATGCCGGTCTGCACCATTTTGGACTCGATCTGGTTGCCGTCCTGGATGAGGGTCATGGCGAAGGTGCCCTCGGGCTTCAGGGAGTCGGCGGTGAGCTGGTCAAAGATCTTGTTGTTCTTGGGCTGCTGCCAGTCAAACTCCATGGAGTAGCTGGAGTCGATGGACTGGAGGTACTCGATGAACAGAGGCAGGGCGCTCTTGCCCCGGCTGGAGTTGCCCACGCCGAAGAAGGTCTTGCCGTTGGACTCCTCGATGGCCTTCTTGGCCAGCTCCTCCAGGGTCATGCCCTCGGCCTCTTTGATGATCTTCTGCACGTCGCTGAGGTTCTCGTCCGCAGGGGCGGGGGTGTTCTGCTCCGCGGGGGCGGAGGCCTCGGGCTGCTTGGTCTCCTCGGGGGCCTTGCTGTTGTCGGCGGCGGGAGCGCCGCCGCAGGCGGCCAGACTCAGGGCCATGACCATGGCCAGGAACAGCGCGGTCAGCTTCTTCAATTTCATTTCAAATCCTCCTTTGTCATTCCATACAATTTTCCGGGGATATTTCACCCCTCCATTGTCATTTTTATTGTAGCGGCAATTGGAAAAAATGAACAGGGGACAAACCTGCGTTTTTTAGGAAAATTCTGCGGAAGTTGTGGAAATTTGATGAAAGGGATTTGACAGCTGTGGTATAATGTCAGCAAAACGACCGAGGAGGTGTGGCCCATGCGGCGAAACGCCCTGTCCATCCTGCTCTCCTGCGCCCTTCTGCTGGGTCCGGCGGGCTGCGCCGCCCAGCACCCCTCCCCCGCCCCGGACTGCGCCCCCGCCGAAAAGGACCGGCTGGTGGTGTACACCTCCCACAAGGAGGAGGTGTGGCGGCCCATCGTCAAAGAGTTCGAGGAGCGCACCGGCATCTGGGTGGACGTGGTGTACGGCCCCACCAGCGAGCTGCTGGAGCGGGTGGCCCAGGAGGAAAAGGCCCCCCGGGCCGACGTGATGTTCGGCGGCGGCGCGGAGAGCCTGACGGCCTACCGGCATTGCTTCACCCCCTATGTCTGCGCCGGGTCGGACCACATTTTAGAGCGCTTCCGGGCCCCCGACGGCCTGTGGACCCCCTTTTCCGCCCTGCCCGTGGTGCTCATCTACAACACAAAGCTGGTGGCCCCGGGCGAGATCACCCGGTGGGCCGACCTGCTGAACCCCAGGCTGAGGGGGCGGATCGCCTTCTCCGACCCGGCGGCCTCCGGCTCCTCCTACACGGCGCTGGCCACCATGCTGTCCGCCCTGGGGGGAGAGCGCGGCGAGACCGTCCGGCGCTTCGCGGACAACCTGGGCGACGCCCAGCTGGACTCCTCGGGCGGCGTGCTCACCGCCGTGGCCAACGGGGATGCCTGGGTGGGCGTCACCTTGGAGGAAAGCGCCCTCAAGCGCATCGCCGAGGAAAAAAACATCGCCATGGTGTACCCGGCGGACGGGGTGAGCTGCGTCCCCGACGGCACCGCCATTATCAAGGGCGCTCCTCATGAGGAAAACGCCCGGCTCTTTCTGGACTTCACCGTCAGCCCGGAGGTTCAGTCCCTGCTGACCTCCCGATTCTGCCGCCGCTCCGTCCGGGACGGGGTGGAGCTCTTGGACGGCGTGCCCCGGCTGGACCAGCTGCCCCTGGTCAGCTACGACCTGGACCGGGCGGCGGCAGACCGGGAGGCCATCCTCATGACCTGGGCCTTCTACTTCGGGGGGGCCGGGTCATGAAAAAAGCTCCCGTTCCCTCCTTCCGGGTCCGGCTGTTCGCGGCCTTCCTGCTGGCCTCCCTGGTGCCGCTGCTGATCTGCTCCGCCATGCTGCTGCAAATCTTCCGCCTGCGGATGACCGACGCCGCCGAAACCGAGGCCCAGGCCCATCTGAACAGCGCCCTCCACGCCCTGGACGAGGCCTGCGGCGGCTTTGCCCGGGCGGCGGACGCCCTGCGGGGGGACCCGCTGGTGATCTCCGCCCTGTCCGGCCGGGGCGGGGAGGACACCCAGGTGTACGCCCGCCTCTTCGACGCCACCGCCAGCGCCCGGGACTGCGCCCGGTTCGACCTCTACGACGCCCAGGGCAATTGGCGCTACTCCACCCGGAACGCCCCGGAGGTCCGGGCCATGCCCGTGGACTGGGGCCCCCTCCACCACGCCCGGAAGGGGGCGGGGCTGGCGTTCACCGCCTGCGAGGACCCGGCGGACGGCGGTTCCCCCCTCCTCCAGGGTGCGGCGGCCCTGGCCGCGGCGGACGGAACCACGGCGGGCTATGTGGTGGTGAGTCTGTACCAGTCCGACTTCCACCAGCTGCTGGAGGGCACCTACGGCGACCAGGGCACGCTGGTCCTGCTCAGCGGCTACTGGCGGCCGGTGTACTGCGCCCAGCCCTCCCTGGCCCTGTCCCTGGCCCCCCGGCTCAGAAGCCGCCTGCTGTCCGGCCAGGGGTTGGAGGAGGGGTCAGAGGGCTTTTTGTACAGCGTGGAGCGCCATCAGGGCACCGGCCTGTACCTGGTGCTCCGCCGCCCCCAGGTGTTCACCCAAGGCACCATGGGCCTGCTGTACACCGTCAGCGCCTTCAGCGCCCTGATCTGCGTGGCGGTGTCGGTGCTCATGGGCCTGAGCCTCAGCCGCCAGATGTTCCGGCCCATCGCCCAGCTCCGGGGGGCCATCGGGGAGGTGGAGCAGGGCAGCCTGGACGTACAGGTGGCCCAGCACCGGGACGACGAGCTGGGGGAGCTGGCCCGCCGGTTCAACGATATGGTGGCCGCCCTCAAGCGCAACCAGGCCCAGCTGGTGGAAAACCAGCGGGAGCTGAACCAGGCCCAGATCCGGATGCTTCAGGCCCAGCTCAACCCCCACTTTCTCTGCAACACCCTGGACACCATGAAGTGGATTAGCAAGATCAACAAGGTGCCCCAAGTGGCCCTCATGTCCACCAACCTGGCGGACATTCTGCGCTTCTGCATCTCCCCGGAGGAGTTCGTCCCCCTGGGGCGGGAGGGGGAGATTTTGGAGCGCTACATTGAGATACAGCGGCTTCGGCTGTCCGGCTCCTTCACCTTTGCCCTGACCCTGCCGGAGGCGCTGGCGGACTGCCTGGTGCCCAAAATGATCCTCCAGCCCCTGGTGGAAAACGCCATTCTCCACGGGGTGGACGGCCTGGAAAATGGCGCGGTGTCCGTGGCGGCGGGACAGACCCGGGACGGCCTTCTGCGCATCGCCGTGTCCGACAACGGGAGGGGCTTTCCCCCGGATATGCTGGGCCCCTTTCGGGAGATTCCCCGCCCCCAGGGCCATTTGGGGCTTTACAACGTGGACACCATCCTGTTAAAGTATTACGGTGAGGGCTGCGGCCTGATCCTGGAAAACGCGGAGGGGAGCACCGGGGCGGTGGTGACCGCCGTTCTGCCCGTCCGCCGGGAGGAGGGAGCGGAATGTTGAAGGTTTTAGTGGTGGAGGACGAGGAACTCATCCGCAAGGGCATTGTGCTGGCGGTGGACTGGGCCGCCCTGGACTGCGTGGTGGTGGGGGAGGCCGCCAACGGCGAAGAGGCCCTGGAGGCGGTGGAGCGGTACGGCCCCACCCTCATCATCACCGACCTTAAAATGCCCAAAATGGACGGGCTGGAGCTGCTCCGCCGCCTGCGGGAGGCGGGGAACAACGTATACGTCATCATCCTCACCGCCTACGACAGCTTCGAGTACGCCCAGTCCGCCCTGCGCCTGGGGGCGGTGGACTTCCTCCTCAAGCCCTTCCACGACGGCAGCCTGGAGCAGGCGGTGCTCAGCCTGCAGCGGCGGACCGCGCCCCCCGGACGCGCTGGGCGGCCCTCCGTCCCCCCCGTCCTGGGGCCGAAAAAGGGGGACAAGAGCAAATACGTGCTGGAGGCCATGGACTACATCGGGACCCATTACAACGACCCCAGCATATCGGTGGGCTCCATCGCCCAGCACCTGGGGCTCAGCGAGGGCCACTTGAGCCACCTGTTCAAAAAGGAGACGGACTACACCCTCAATAATTACCTCACCCGGTACCGGGTCCACCGGGCCATGGAGCTGCTGCGGGACTGCCGGGCCCGGGTGTACGAGGTGGCGGAGCAGGTGGGGTACAAGGATGTGGCCTACTTTTCCGCCACATTTAAAAAGCTGGTGGGCATGTCCCCGTCGGAGTACCAGGACACCAGCGGATAAAGGAGAAATTCACTATGATACGGCTCATCGCCAGCGACATCGACGGCACCCTGCTGCCCTACGGGGAGCAGGCCATTTCAGAGGAGGTTTTTCAGGAGATCCGGCGGCTGGAGCGCAGGGGAATCCTGTTCTGCCCCGCCAGCGGGCGGCAGTACACCAGCGTGAGAAAGCTCTTCGCCCCGGTGGCGGACAAGCTGCCCTGCGTGTGCGAGAACGGGGCGGCGGTGTACGGCCCGGGCGGCTCCCTGCTGGGCAAAACACCCATGGACCGGGAGCAGGCCCTGGCCCTGTGCCGGGACATCATCGCCCTGCCGGGGGCGGAGGTGCTCATATCCGGGGCGGACACCAGCTATCTGTGTCCCAAGTACGGGGACATCTTGCCTCTGATGGAGAGCAAGGGGAACAACATCGTCCTGCTGGCCCGCCCGGAGGACGTTCCGGAGGACATTGTGAAGCTGGCCGCCTTCTGCCTCCAGGGGACGGCGGGCCTGGAGGCGGCCCTTGCCCCCCAATGGGGGCGGGTATTCCACGCCGCGGTGGCCGGGGCGGAGTGGCTGGACTTCACCCTGGCGGACAAGGGGACGGGGCTCACCCAGCTGTGCGCCGCCCTGGGGGTGGAGCTGGACCAGGTGATGGCTTTCGGGGACAATTTCAACGACGCGCCCATGCTGTCCATCGCGGGAGCGCCCTACCTGATGGAGGGGGCCGCGCCGGAGCTGGGAGAACGCTTCCCCAACCGCTGCCGCCATGTGGCTGATATCCTCCGCACGCTGTAAAAAGAGGGCGGCGCATACGCGCCGCCCTCCCCTTGCGATTTTTCAGCGCCCCAGCAGGGCTTCCACCTCTCCCCGCTCGGGCATGGAGCGGATGGCCCCTTTCCGGGTGGTGACGATGTAGGCCGCCGTGTTGGCGAATCGGAGCATATCGGTCAGATCCCCTTCGGTGAGCCCCTCCAGGCCGCGTTCCAGCACGAAATTCAGCACGCTGGCGCAGAAGGTGTCCCCAGCCCCGGTGGTCTCGATGGTCCCACCCAGCTTGCAGGCGGGGACAAACACCCGCTTGTCCTCATAGTAGGAGTAGCTGCCCTCCGCCCCGGCGGTGACGTTGAACAGCTTGATGTTGGGATGCCTCTCCCGCAGGATGGCCGCGCCCTGGTCAAAATCCGTCTTGCCGGTCATGAACTCCAGCTCGTTGTCGGCGATCTTCAGGATGTCGCACTGGCCTAAGCCGTACTCGATCTGTGCCTTGGCGTTGTCCAGGCTGTCCCACAGGGGCGGGCGCAGGTTAGGGTCGAAGGAGAGCAGAGCGCCCCCCGCCTTGGCATGGCTGATGGCCTTGACGGTGGCTCTGCGCACCCCCTCGTGGGTCATGGACAGGGTTCCGAAGTGGAAAATGCGGCTGTTCTCCACAACCTCAGCCGGGACCTCCTCCTCGGTGAGCATCATATCCGCCCCGGGATTGCGGTAGAAGGAAAAATCCCGGTCCCCGTTGGGGAAGGTCTGAACAAAAGCCAGGGTGGTGCGGGCGTCCCTGTCGAACACCAAGTAATCCATGCAGATGCCCGCCTGGGCGGCCGCGTCCCGGAGCAGGCGGCCGAACATATCCTCCCCCACCTTGCCCACAAAGGCGCAGGAGCGCCCCAGCTTTTGCAGCATGGCCAGCACGTTGCAGGGGGCCCCGCCGGGATTGGCCTCAAACAGGGTGTTGCCCTGACCGCTCCGGCCGTTTTCCGTAAAGTCGATGAGCAGCTCCCCCAAGGCGGTCACGTCGAATTTCTTGTCGGACATGATGGCACTCTCCTTCTCCAAATTTGATTTTCAAGCCCTGGCCTGGAATTGGCGGCTGCGGCACACCAGCTCTTCCACAAAGGGGGTGGCGGGGCCGTTCAAAATTTCGCTGGGCGGGGCGTACTGCTGGACCTCCCCCGCCTCCAGCACCAGGGTACGGGTGCCCAGCTTCAAGGCCTCGCCGATGTCGTGGGTGACGAACAGCACGGTGATGCCGCTGGCCTGGTGGAGACACAAAAGCTCGTCTTGGAGCTGGCCCCGGGTGATCTCGTCCACCGCCCCGAAAGGCTCGTCCATCAGCAGGATTTCCGGCCCGGCGGCCAGGGCCCGGGCGATGCCCACCCGCTGGCGCTGGCCCCCGGACAGGGACCGGGGATACCGCCCCGCCAGCGAACGGTCCAGCCCCACCCGGCGCAGAAGGGCTTCCGCCTTCTCCCGGCGGTCCCTCCCCCTCCAGCCCTCCAGGCCGGAGATGGAGGGCACATAGGCGATGTTTTTCTCCACGGTCAGGTGGGGGAACAGGCCCACGCTCTGGATGGCGTAGCCGATGCCCCGGCGCAGGGCCACCGGGTCGGTCCGGGCCACGTCCTTCCCCTGGACCAGCACCCGGCCCGCGTCCGGGGACAGTAGGCCGTTCACCAGCCGCAGGGCGGTGGTCTTGCCGCACCCCGACCGGCCGATGATGGTCAGAAACTCCCCGGGGGCCACGTCCAGGGACAGGTTTTTCAACACCATCTGCTCCCCAAAGGACTTGGACACCCCCTCAAAGCGGATGCTGGGCTCAGCCATTCAGCAGGCCCTTCCCGGCCAGGAAGTCCCGGGCCACGTCCTTTTCGTCCAGGCCCTCCACCTCCACCTTGTAGTTCAGCTCCGCCATCTCGCTGTCGGTAAGAGCCCCGTCCAGCTTCATCAAGGCCTCCTCCAGGCCGGGGAATTTCTCCAGGGCGTCCTGCCGCACCACGGTGGAGCAGAAATAGTTCACCTGCAAGTTTTTGTCATCCTCCAGGGCCGCCACCCTGTTATTGGGGTTGGCCAGCTGGGCGTCGGTGGTGTAGGCGTTGGTCACGTCGATGTCCCCGGAGGCCAGAGCCTGATATTTCAGGCCGATATCAATGTCCACCACCTTGCCGAAGTTCAGGCCGTAGGTATCGCACACCGCCTGGAAGCCGTCCGCCCGCTCCAGGTAATCCGGGTTGCCGCCGAAAGTGAGCTCTCCCGCCACCGCCGCCAGATCGCTGGTGGTCTTGAGGCCGTACTGGTCGGCAATCTCCCCCCGGACGGCCACGGTATAGGTGTTGTTGAACCCGTACAGCCCCACCCAGGTCATGCCGAATTTCTCCTGGTACTCCTTCTGGAGCCGGGCCAGGATCTCGCCGTCCTCCACGCTCCCGGCCTCGTGGCCCAGCACCATCACCCAGCCGCTGGAGGTGTACTCCGGGTACAGGTCGAATTCACCCTTTTCCATGGCGGGCTGGATGTTGCTGGTGCCGCCGCCGATGCCCTTGGTGATCTGGGTCTCATAGCCCGCGTCCTCCGCCAGCAGGCCCAGCATCTCCCCCAGAATATACTGCTCCGTCATGGGCTTGGTGGCGATGCGCACCGGGCCGGCGGCGGGGGCGGCGGACTCCACCGCCTGGGACTCCACCGGCGGCTCAGAGGACCCGGGGCTGCCGCCGCAGGCGGCCAGGGACAGCGCCAGCCCTGCGGCAAGGCAGGCGGCGCTCAGCTTCTTCCAAATTTTCATATCAAGGACTTCCTCTCTTTTTGAAATGGCGTTCCAGCGCACCCAGCGCCAGATCGCACAAGAAGGCCAGCAGGGCGATGAGCACGCTGCCCGCCGCCGTCATGGCCGGGTTATAGATGGTGATGCCCCGGTAGATGGCCACACCCAGGCCCCCCGCCCCCACAAAGGAGGCGATACCCGCCACCGAGATGGTCATGACCACCGTGTTGCGCAGGCCCGCCAGAATCACCCCCGCCGCCATGGGCAGCTTGACCCGCAGCAGCATCTGGGCCCTGGTGCTGCCCATGCCCCGGGCGGCCTCCAAAATGTCCGGGTCCAGGGAGGTGAGGCCCACATAGGTGTTGCGCACCATGGGCATCACCCCGTAGATGGTCAGGGCGATGACGGCGGTTTTATCTCCGATGCCAGTGAATGGGATGAGTATGCCCAGCAGGGAGATGGCCGGGACGGTGTACAGCACGTTGCACAGCCCCATCACCGGAGGGGCCATCCGGGGCGTCTCCGAGATGAGCACCCCCAGCAGCAGCCCCAGGGCCCCCGACATGGCAATGGCGCTGAGGGCCAGGGAGATATGGCTCAGCAGCAGTTCCCCGAACCAGTCCCAGCGCTGGGCGTACAGCGAAAATATTTCCTGAAGCAGCTCCATGGGAACGCAGACATCCTTTCCAGCCGTAACCTACGGTGTGTATTGTACCCCATCTTTCCCCTGTTGTCAAAGCGGCTTCGCCAAATTTTTCTTTTCCCTCCTGTGACGGGCCGGCGCGGACCGCGTCTTTAGGGGTGAAAGGGCCTTTCGAGGAGTGATACCATGGACGACAACCAGATCATTGAGCTGTTTTTTGCCCGGGACGAGGGGGCCATTGAGGCTGTGCAGCGGGAATATGGGGGATACTGCGTCTCCATCGCCCGGAATATCCTGGGGGACCGGGGGGCGGCGGAGGAGTGCGTCAACGACGGCTGGCTGAAATGCTGGCAGTCCATCCCGCCCCAGCGGCCCCGGTCGCTGAAGAGCTTTGCCGGGCGGATCGTCCGCAACCTGGCCCTCAGCGCCCTGCGGGCGGACACCGCCCAGAAGCGGGGCGGCGGGCAGGCGGCGCTGGCCCTGGACGAACTCAGCGAGGTGGTGTCCGGCGGCGAGACCCCCGAAGGGGCGCTGGACCGGGCGGCTTTCCAGGCGGCGCTGGACGGCTTTCTGGACGCCCTGCCCCAGAGGAACCGAAGCCTGTTCCTCCGGCGGTACTGGTACTTAGACAGCGTGGAGGCGCTGGCCAAGCGCTTTTCCATGAGCCGCACCCAGGTGACCACCACGCTCCACCGCCTGCGGCAGAGGCTGCGCGTCCATCTAGAACAGGAGGGATTCGACCTATGAAAGACTATGAGCTTTTGGATATGATCGGCGAGGTGAACGAGGACTATGTGCGGGAGGCGGACGGCAATGTGGTCCGCCCCCGGTTCCGCTGGAAAACCCTGGCGGCCTGCGCGGCCTGCGCGGCGCTGGCCCTGGGGGCCTATCCCCTCTATCAAGCCGCCAACCCGCCGCTCCACGGCTTCACCCAGATGGATAAGAACGAGGCCCTGACGGAGGAGGGGGCCGGGCTGTTCAAGGCCCCCTTCGAGGAAATACAGGACGGCCCCACCGCGGACAGCCGCGTGGACGAGGCCCCGCCGGTTTTGGGCGCTCCCACCGCCCCCGGAGACGCCTCCATCCGGAGCGACAAGGGGGGCGGGCCGGGAGCGGAAAGCGCCATTGGCGGCAGCACCGAGGCCAAAGGCTGGGCGGAGGACGTTCCGATGCAGGAGGCCGCGCTGTGGTACGACGCGCTTCTGCACACCTTCCGACTGGAGGAAAACCCCGAGTGGTACGGCGGGGCGTGGATCGCGGGCGACCAGCTTCTGGCCGTGGCCATCGTAGACGGCTTCCGCACGCCCGAGCTGGAGGCCGAGATCAAAGAGGCCGCCGGGGAAGGGGCGGTGCTCCAGTTCTCCACGGTGAAGTACTCCATGGAGTTTCTGAACGGCCTGATGGAGCCCGCCGCCCGGGCGCTGGAGGGCTCCGGCCTCGGCTTCGTCATCGGCGTGGACGTGACCGCCAACTGCCTGGGGGTGGACTTGTACAGCGGCGGAGCCGCCATTCCCGATGATATACTGGCGCGGCTGGCCCATCTGGACCCCGACGGCGACGCCATCCGGGTGCAGGTGTTCACGGAAGCGCCCATTTCCCCCGGCGGCGACGCGCCCCTCTCCACCCCCAGCCCCGGGGGCCGGCAGGAGGCCTCGGATGATCTGCCCGAAACAAAGGAGGCGGAGCAGCCCGCTTATTACGGCCCCTTCCCCGAGGACCAGTAAATTTCCCTTTCCTTTTCCCTTCAGATCGGTTATAATACTGCCGGACGGGCCCAGCCCGCCCGGCAGTATTATTTCAGGAAGCGCTGATTGAATGGGGCCCGGCGGTTTAATCAGTCCTTCCTCCCCTTTGAGGTGACCGCCATGGCCCGAAACGACTTCAACCGTCCCACCCTGAAAATCTCCTATAACGCCCCGGTATCCCTCACCTTCGCCCTGCTGTCCCTGCTGGCGCTGGCGGCCAACCATTTCACCGGCGGCTGGGCCAACTACAGCCTGTTTTCCGTCTACCAGTGCTCCCTGGCCGACCCCCTGGCCTGGGTCCGCTTCTTCGGCCACGTGCTGGGTCACAGCGGCTATGGCCACTATATCGGCAATATGGTGCTGATCCTGGTGCTGGGCCCCAACCTGGAGGACCGGTTTGGCAGCTGGAACGTGCTGTGGGCCATTTTATTCACCGCCCTGGCCTCTGGGCTGGTGCAGTTCCTCTTCTTCCCCCAGACCGCCCTGCTGGGGGCCTCCGGCATCGTGTTCATGATGATCCTGCTGTCCTCCTTCGGCGGGGTGCGCAACGGCACCATCCCCACCACCCTGATCCTGGTGGCCGTTTTCTACCTGGGCGGCGAGCTGTGGGACGCCATCTTCGTGCGGGACAACATCTCCCAGCTCACCCACATCATCGGGGGGCTGTGCGGCACCGTGCTGGGATTTGCCCTGTCCAGCAGACGGTAACCGTCCCCGCCCTCAATTTCGGCCTGTTGACAAAGTAGCGAAAAAAAGACTCAGGTAAAACAGCC
>CANASS010000034.1 GCA_947364395.1 uncultured bacterium | reverse complement strand
GGACATGCGCAGGTTCACGTCGCCCACGCCCTCGATGGTCAGGCCCACGGAGTTCTCGCCGGGGTCGAACACGCCGTTCTTGCCGGTACAGTCGTCCTTGAACTTCAGCAGGTAGTTGCCGTTGTCCAGAGCGTAGACGTTCTTGGTCTTGCCGGTGTAAACCAGTTTGTTTTCCATGATGAATTCCTCCATAATTACATTGTGAAATCATATTGTGCAGGGGAGGGGCGGGCCCTCCTGCGGTGGGAATGGAATTGTTCAGCCCTTCAATTCCGCCTGCAATTTGGACTCCTTTTCCGCGATCTGGGCGGCCATGTCCTCCCGGGCCCTGTCCAGCTTGGTGGCTAGAGCATCGTTGGACACCGCCAGGATTTGGGCAGCCAGCACGGCGGCGTTCTTGGCCCCGTTGATGGCCACGGTGGCCACGGGGATGCCGCTGGGCATTTGGACGGTGGCCAGCAGGGCGTCCAGCCCGTCCATGGCCCCGCCCCTCATGGGGATGCCGATGACGGGCAGGGTGGAGTTCCCGGCGAAGGCCCCCGCCAGGTGCGCGGCCATGCCGGCGGCGCAGATAAGCACGCCGAAGCCGTTTTGGCGGGCGCTTCTGGCGAAGTCCGCGGCGGCGGCGGGGGTGCGGTGGGCGCTGAGTATGTGGGCCTCATAGGGGACGCCAAGCTCCTGGAGCTGGGCGCAGGCCCCCTTGACCACCGGCCAGTCGGAGTCCGAGCCCATGATGACGGCGACTTTTTTCATGAAAGATCCTCCTTTGCATAAAATCAAAAAGAAACAGGCCGCCGCATGGCGCGGCGGACCTGTTTTGGGCGTTAGCGGGGGGATTTGGACGCAATGAGGCTGTGGAGACGGAAGCCCGGACGGACACGGAGGAAACGCACCACGACAGCCACCTCATTTCCAAAAAGTCGTCTCCATTTTAGCGAAGAAAAATCCAAAAATCAAGGGCCGCTTTCCATTTTTGTAGGCTTGTACGATTCTCTATGGCGGAAAAGGGCCGTCCATGGCGAAAAGTTCAAAACAGGCCGGTGGCCTCCAAAATATTGGAAACCTGAGCCGCCCGGCCGGTCCAGGAGGACTGGCGCGCCAGCTCCCGCCGCCGCCGGGGGAGGGAGGGGGCTTCCCCCAGGGCGCTTTTGCACCGGCGCAGGAAGCCGGGGCCGTCGTAGGCTGTGAGAATGAGCTCCGGGATGGTTTCCTGGACGCTGGGGTCCACCACCGTGACCACGGGCCGCCCGGTGGCCAAATACTCGTACACTCGGATGGGCACCACGTCGCCGGGGCGGTCAAAGCGCATCAGGTCGAACAGCAGGTCGCAGCGGTACAGGTGGTCGGGCACGTCCAGGGGGTTCACCGGCCCGGTGAGCACGATGTTGTCCTGACCCCTGAGCTGCTCCGCCGCCGGTTTGGTCACCCGGCCCATGAGAACGAAGGTCCACTCCGGGCGGTGACGGGCCAGATAGAGCAGCGGGTCCAGATCCACCTGCCCGGTGACGCTGCCCAGCCTCCCCAGCACCTTCTCCCCGGAGATGCCCGCCAGGGCGGGGGGAATGGCCCGCTGCTTCTGCTGGAAAAGCACCGGGTTTACCCCGTTGGGCAGCAGGGCGATGTTGTCGCCGCAGGGGGACAGCCGCCTGACGAGGCCGAAGGAGGCGGCGAACACCACCTCGGCGTGGCGGGTCAGGTCGCTCTCCCAGTCCAAAAACTCGTCGCTCCAGAAACGGTGGCAGTCGTACACCAGCCCCCGGTAGGCCAGACGGTCCAAAAAGCCGTCCTGAAGGGGGGAGGTGCACCACAGCACCGGCTCCCGGAAGCCGTGCCTGCTCATCATCTGCTGGACGAAATCCGCGGCCTTGTCCATCCTGCGCCGCTGGAGCACCGAGCCCTCCTGGGGGCCAGGCAGGGGGACGGGGAGGGTGTACGCGGTGATGTGGGCCCGGACCCGCCTGCCCTGCTCGGGCATGGGGGAGCCCTTCCGGGGGGCGGGCTCGAAAAATAAGATCTGCGCGTCTCCCAGCCGGGCCAGCAGCTGCTGGGTGCGGTCGGGCCGGGCCCGCCAGGGGGCGTGGGCCAGGCAGACAATCTGCTTCAGCGCCATGGGGCTCACCTCCCGGCCAGCAGCCGGGCGGCGGCCTGGCTGTTCTCCCGCTCCAGCCGGATCAGCCGGGCGGTTTTTTCCTCCAGGGCGTCCCGGTCCTGACGGCGCTGGGCGGCGGCGTCAATGAGGGAGCACAGCAGCTCCGGCGTCACCTGGTCCAGCTGGGCGTACAGGTCCTGACCCGCGTCGTCCAGAAAGGCGCTGACCTTGGGGTCGTAGACCACCCCCACCAGGGGGACGCCGCGGACGGCGGCGAAAATGAGGGCGTGGAGGCGCATGGACAGCGCAACGTCCATCCGGGCGGACAGGGCGATGGCCAGCTCCGAGCTGGGACAGGCGGGGAGCAGATGGGGGGGAGCGCTGCGGAGCAGGCCCGCCACCCGCTGGGCGGCAGAGGCGTCCAGCTTGCCTTCGATGGGGATGAACACCGGGATCAGGTCATAGCGCTGGTAGGCGTAGTCCACGGCGGCGGCAAAGGCGGGGGCCTTTTCGTCGAACCCAGGCCAGGGACGGACAGTGACCCCCAAATACCGCTCCCCCTTCCGGGGGTGTAGGCCGATCTCCTCCAGCAGGGCGTCCGCCGCCTGGGGTGGGGCGGCGGGGAGGGTGACGGCGGGGTCCGCAGCCAGCGCCACCTGGGGACGGCTCACCCCCAGCTCCTTCAGCTCCCCGATGGAGGCGCTGTCCCGGGTGGTGATGATATCCACCGAGCGGTCGATGACCCGCCCTGTTTTCCGCCGGTTCCGGGGGGTGCGGATGGGGCCGATGCCGCAGCCGTACATCATCACTCTGCACCCCAGCCGCTTGGCGGCGGACAGGGTGAACAGGTAGAACCACAGGGAACGGTGGCTGGTCACATCCTGGACCAGAGAGCCGCCGCCGTTGATATAGAGGGTGCTTTTCGCCATTTTGCGGCAGAATATGGGGACATTGAAGGTGTAGACGGCCCCCACCCGGTGGCGGACCCGGGTGGCCTTGGGCTTCCGGGTCATGATCCAGACGGGCAGGTCGGGGTCGATGGAGCGCATTTCGGTGACCAGGGCCTGCAAAATGGCCTCGTCCCCGGCGTTGCCCCGGCCGTAGGCCCCACAGATCACCACGCCGTCCCGCTTTCGCTCCTTTTTACGCCCCTCCCGGCGCAGGATGGCTTCGTAGATGTCCAGCTGGCGGCGGATGGTGCTCTCAATGGAGAAATCCCGCCGTCCCTTGTCCAGCAGCTGCTCCCCCAGCCGGCGGCGCAGCTCCGGGTCCCCGGCCAGGGCGGCCAAATGCCGCCCCAGGGCCTGGTGGTCCCTGGGCTGAAACAGCAGGCCGGTGACGTGGTTCTCAATGAGGGCGGGCACGCCGCCCACGGCGCTGGCCACGGTGGGCAGGGCGAACCGGGCCCCTTCGGTGAGGGCGTAGGGGAAGGTCTCGGACAGGGAGGTGAGGGTGTTGATATCCAGGGCGTGGTAAAAGCTGTCAGTGTCGGACAGCCACCCGGCAAAGCACACCTGGTCCGCCACCCCCAGCTCCTGGGCCAGCGCTTTCAGCATGGCTTCGTCCTGGCCCTCCCCGGCGATGATGAGGCGCAGGCAGGGCTGTTCCCTGTGGGCGGCGGCAAAGCCCCGCAGCAGGGTGCCCATGTCCTTCACCGGGTTGAGCCGGGCGGCGATGCCCGCGATGACCACGCCGTCCGGCCAGTCCAGCCCCAGGCTGTCCAGAAACGCCCGGCGGCTCAGCCTGGGGGCGCGGGGGGTGAAGTCGATTCCGTTGTAGATGGCGAACATCTGCTGGGGGTCGAAGCCCCGGCGGATGAGCAGGTCCCCCATGGCGTGGGATACCCCGATCTTGTAGGGGATGCGCCGCAGAGCCCAGGCGTTGAGATTGCCGTAGGTGAGGGCGGACAGGGGACGGCCCATGTAGTCCAGCTTGGGGTCGGAGTGGACGGTGGTGACCACGGGCAGGCCGGTGGACTTCCTCAGTAGGGCGCCCATCAGGTTGCCCCGGGCCCCGTGGCAGTGGATGATGTCGTAGCCCTCCTTGGAGATCTTGTCCCGTAGGGGGGTTAACGCGGCCAGCGGGTTGCGCCCGGCCATCACGTCCACGCGGACGCCCAGCGCCCGGGCCTCCTGGGTGAAGGGGCCGTCGGTGAAACACACCATATCCGCCTGGATGTGCTGGTTTAAGCCTTGGAGCAGGGAGTGGACATGGGTTTTGGCCCCGCCGGTGTCCCCGCCGCTGATGAGATGGATGACTTTCATATGGACCTCCCACAAAGGTCTTGCCAGACGGCAAGGAATGGGGTAAAATTACAGTGCGTACATCTGACATTATACATACCTTTGGCCCCCGGGTCAAGGATAGGAGGGACCGGGATGCCGGATATTATCCAGCAATTTGACGAGCAGGCCCTGGTGTGGATCGCTCAAAACATACGCAGCGCGATGCTGGACCCGTTTATGGAGCTCTACACCCAGCTGGGCAACGCGGGTATGCTGTTCATCGCGCTGGGGGTGCTGATGCTCTTTTTCAAGCCCACACGGAAAGCGGGTTTCTCGGCGCTGTGCGCCATGCTCATCGGGTTAATCGTGGTGAATTTCACCATCAAGCCCCTGGTGTCCAGGCCGCGGCCCTGGCTGGTGATGGAAAATTTTGTGAACCTGGTGCCGGAGCACGACCCCAATTCCTTCCCCTCGGGCCACACCAACGCCGCCTTTGCCTTTGCTCTGGCGGCGTGCGTGTCCGCGCCCAGGCGGTGGATGAAAATCACGGCGGTGTGTATGGCCGTGGTTATGGGCCTGTCCCGGCTGTACGTGGGGGTCCACTTCCCCAGCGACGTGCTGGCGGGGGCGGCAATCGGCTCCCTGTGCGGCTTGGCCGGAGCCTGGGTGGTCAAAAAAGCGTGGGAGCGGGTGCACGCCGAGGCTGGTTTTTGACGCGGGCCGGTGAACGTCCCACGCTCCGGGAGCGTGCCAGCCACACCTCGCCCACGATGTCCGCCAGTCCGCCCGTTAAAGCGCGGCAAGATCCAGGATGACCGCCTGGGCCATCAGCAGCCCTGCGGCGGCAGGCACCCACATGGCGCTGGCCGGGACGGACCGCCGCCCAGGCGGGGGGGCCTCGTCTCCCTCTTCCGCGCTACGGGGGAGCTCGGGGGAGAACACCACCTTGTGGCGGGGGATGCCCCGCTTCCGCAGCTCCTTGCGCACCACCCGGGCCAAGGGACAGCCCTGGGTCTCCGAGATGTCGGCGATGCGCAGCTGCTGGGCGTCCCGCTTGTTGCCGGTGCCCAGGGCGGAGATGATGGGGATGGCACGCTGGCGGGCGGTCTCGATCAGGTCCAGCTTGCAGCTCACCAGGTCGATGGCGTCCACGATATAATCGTATTTAGCTTGAAAAAAGTCCTCCCGGCTGTCTGGCTCGTACCGCAGGACCAGGGGATGGAGGATGCAATCCGGGTTGATATCGGAAAGGCGCAGGGCGGTGGCCCGCGCTTTTTCCATGCCCACGGTGGAGCGCAGGGCGGCGCACTGGCGGTTCAGGTTGCTCACCGACACCGTGTCCTGGTCGGCCAGGGTCAGTTCCCCCACCCCGGAGCGGCACAGGGCCTCGGCGCACCAGCCTCCCACGCCCCCCAGGCCCAGTACCGCCACATGGCTGTTTTTCAGCCGCTCCATGGCGGGAGCGCCCAGCAGCATCTGGGTGCGGATAAACTGCTCGTTCATCAAATTGGCTCAACTCCTAAAAACAGAGGCCGGACGGTGCGTCCAGCCTCTGTTTGTTTGCTTGTGGTCACTTGCCCAGGTAATTGGCCCCGTCGGCCAGCGCGGTGGCGTAGCCGGCGGTGAGCTCATCCACCCAGGCCTGCTGGGCCTCGGACGCCAGGCTGTTCCGGGCGGTGCCCATCCACACGGGCTCGTTCTCGCCCACGTAGTAGATCAGGTGGTAGCCGTAGTAGCCGCTGGCCGCGCCCTCCTCGGCGGAGTGCTGGACCATGCCCACGTCGCCGGACTTACGGGCAGCGTCGAACACCCAGTCGTTGAACTCAGGGACGAAATAGCCCTCAGTGTTGCGCTCGTACAGGCCGCCGGTGGTGCCGTCCCCGTCGTCGGATTTCTCGTTGGCCAGCTTGGCGAAGTCGTCCTCGGTCTTGCCGCTGGCGTCCCAGGCGGCCTGGATCTCATCCATCTTGGCCTTGGCGGCGTCCCAGGCCTCGTCGGTGGGAGCCACCAGCTTGTTATCCTCGCCGGTGGTGCTCTCCGCCCGGGCCAGGATGTGGCGCACGTCCCGGGTGGGCTCGTCGGACAGATATCGGTCGGAGAAGGAGATGATATAATAGCCGCTGTCCGTCTCCACCATATCCACGTCGCCCTTGTCCTGCTTGAGCAGCTGGTCGCGGTAGGTGGCGTTGATGGAGCTGGAGCCCACCACGGTAACATGGTCGCCGCCGGTGGTCAGCTCGTACTTGCTGATCTGGGATTGGAAATCGGCGCCGTCCTTGATGGCCTCCATGGCCTCCTCAGCCTTCTCCTTGGCCTCGGCCAGGGCCTCTTCCTTCAGCTTGGCCACCTCATCCTCGGACAGGTCGTTGCCCTCGGCGTCCTTGGTGTCCACGGAGTCGGCGGGGAAGTAGAGGTGGGAATACTCAAAGGTGTCCAGGCTGTCCTTGTTCTCCTCATAGTAGGCGTCCAGCTCGGCCTGAGTATAGCCGTTGTACAGCTCCTCGCCCTTGCTGTTCATGGCCAGGGCGTACATCAGATACCGGGTGTACAGCTTCTCATAGATGCCGGTGGACATATAGGGACCGTACATGGCCTTGAGGTAAGCGCCGTAGGTGTAGCCGTTGGAGGCGGCCTGCTGCTTGGCGTTGGCGATGGCGTCGTTCAGCTGGTCCTTCACCTCGGACTCAGTGTGGCCGTTCTTCACCGCCTCGTCGGCCATGGCCTTGTGCTGCTGGGCGGTGGTCAGGGCCTGCTCCAGGAAGGTGTCCCGGTAGGTCTTGCCCTCGGACTCGTTGAAGAACTGCTCGTCGTCGCTCTTGGTGGTGTCGAAGCCCACATAGGAGCCGTACATGGCGGTGGACTGGCGGGCGTTGTAGTAGTAGAAGCTCAGCTCGGCGGCGGTCAGGGTCTCGTCCCCCACGGTGGCGGCGGAGGCCCGCGCCTGGAAGAAGCCGGAACGCCACACCAGCAGCGCGGCCACCAGCACGGCGATGACGGCGGCGATCACGGAGTAGACGATGGTAGTGCGCCTGCGGGCGGCCTGCTCCTGCTGGACCTTTACGGTCTTTTGATCGGGGCCGGCGCTCTGGCGCTGCTTTTTCTCTCTGGATGCGCTCATGGTATATCAATCCTCTCAAGTATTCGTGTGATGGCGGCGGGCCGGAGGGGCCGCCGGTCCGGCGGGGCCTGACACGCCCCCCAGGACAACGCCTAACATTATAGCATGGAGAAACCGCTGTTGCAAGGCCAAATTCGCCGCTCAGATGAAAATTCACAAATAATAAGGCGGGAGGAACAGGGTCCTCCCGCCTGGGCTTGTTATTAAGAACCCCCGCTGTGGCCGTGCCGCCCCATTAAAAACCTGCACAAGAATGCAGGTGGGTCGCCTCCGCTTGGTTTTACCGCTCCCAACATCCAGGGGCCTCCGAGGAGGGCCGGGAGGTCTGCGAACCACCGCGCGAGTGGGGCGTCCCGTTTTAAAAATGTGGGTTTTAACAGGGCAAGGTCACGTAGTTAGAACCCAGCAGGGGTTAATAATTGCGTTTGAGCCGTTGTGAGCGCGTCGTCGCAAGCTTCATATCACTCGCTTCCGCTTGCACCGAAAGCTCGTTCATTTCGCTGCTCCTCCTTTCCCCACAAAGCCTGAAGAGCGGCTTTGCAGGGACCCCATTGCCGCGCGCGGCGAACAGGCGAAACGTAGATGCATTATTGCGTTTGATCCGTTGTGACCAGGCGAAGCGCAGATACAGCCCGGCGAAACGGGCCGCGCCTCGGTAATGCGCCGGGAGGAGGCGGTCTGATGACCGATTACTCCTCCTCGTCCTCAAACAGCTCTTCCATAAACTTCTCATAAACGGCGTTGAGCTCCTGCTCGTCGTCGATGTCGGCCAGCAGGGATTCCCCGTCCTGCTCTATGACCTTCAGCAGGATCAGGCCGAAGTCCTCGTCGTCCTCGTCCATATCCGCCGGGACGAAGGCCATATACTCCCGGCCCTCGTATTCCAGGGTGCCCAGATGCTCCAGTTCAAATTCATTGCCCTCGTCGTCGGTAATCGACACGAAATCCGGGCCGTACTCCTCGCTCATGGCTTTGATCCTCCTTGCCGGGGGTCTCAGCCCCGCTGTCTGTCCCTATTGTAGCGGGTGTTTGGAAAAATTGCAAGAGGGGACGCGAAATTTTTACGAAAAAACCTTTGCCACCAAAGGCCAAAACTGCTTTAATTTACACAAAAGCCTGGATGCAGGGATTGACATTCCAGGCAGGACAACGGTAGAATATCAGACAGCGAATTCAAGAAACAGGGGGCCGATCATGCAAAAAATACTGCTGATGGAAGACGACGCGGCGCTGGGACAGGGGATCTGCCTCGCGCTGAAGGACAGTTCTGTCCAGATACGCCTATGCCAGACGCTGGCCCAGGGACGCAGGGCGCTGGAGAACGGTTCTTTTGCCCTGCTGATTCTGGATGTCAACCTGCCCGACGGCAGCGGGCTGGAGCTGCTGCGGGAGGTTCGCCGAACCAGCGCCGTCCCCATCATCCTGCTCACGGCGAACGATTTGGAAACAGACATCGTCTATGGCCTTGAATCCGGGGCGGACGACTATATCACCAAGCCCTTCTCGCTGGCCGTACTGCGGGCCAGGGTCAACGCCCAACTGCGGCGGAGCGCCCCGGCCCAGGGGGCGGCGGTGGAGCTGGACGGCTTCTCTTTCGACTTCGAGTGGATGGAATTCCGCAAAAACGGCCAGCTCATCGAACTGAGCAAAACGGAACAGCGGTTGCTGCGGATACTGGTGGAAAACCGGGGCCGCGTCTTGCCCCGGGAGACCCTTTTGGAGCGGGTGTGGCCTGACGGGGCCCAGTTCGTGGAGGAGAATTCCCTGTCGGTCACCGTCAAGCGCCTGCGGGACAAGCTGGAGGACTCTCCCTCCAAGCCACGGTTTTTGAAAACGGTCTATGGTATCGGCTACACCTGGGCGGTGAACTGACATGACGTGGAGCATTGCCGTTCCCGCCATGTTCGCGGCGGCCGCGCTGGCGGCGGCGATATGGAACCGCCTGTGCGCCAAGCGCGTCATGAAAAATCTGAACCGTATGCTGGACGCGGCCATGGCGGGGACTTTTCTGGAGCAGGATTTCGACGAAAGCCTGCTCTCCGCCGTGGAGTCCCGGTTTGCCCACTATCTGGCCGCCAACGCCGTCTCCGCCCAGAAGCTCCAGGGGGAGAAGGACAAGATCAAGACCCTGATCGCCGACATCTCCCATCAGACGAAAACCCCGGTGGCCAATATTCTGCTGTATGCCCAGCTTCTGTCGGAACAGGAGCTTTCCCCGAAGGGCCGTGACTGCGCCGCGGCCCTGGAGGGCCAGGTGGAAAAGCTTCGCGCTCTGGTGGACGCGCTGGTAAAGACCTCCCGGTTGGAGGCGGGCGTCCTGGCCCTGCACCCCAAGGCGGGGCCGCTGTCGCCCATGCTGGAAAACGCGGCCGCCCAGTTTTGCCCAAAAGCGGCGGAGAAGGGGATCACCCTGGCGCTGGCCTCCACGGACGCCCAGGCGGTCTTTGACCCCAAGTGGACGGCGGAGGCCGTTTGCAACCTGTTGGACAACGCGGTAAAATACACGCCCTCCGGCGGGACGGTCACGGTCGAGGTCGTCCCCTACCAGATGTTCTGCCGCGTCAACGTGACGGACAGCGGCCCCGGCGTCCCGGAGGCGGAGCGGGCCAAGGTATTCCAGCGGTTTTACCGCTCTCCCGCCGCCTACGAGACCGAGGGCGTGGGAATCGGCCTGTATCTGGCCCGCCAGATCGCGGAGGGGCAGGGCGGGTATATCAAGGTGTCCTCCCAGCCGGGACGGGGGAGCTGCTTCTCCCTCTACCTGCCCCGGAGCTGAAATCTTTCCAAACTGTAAGATTTCAGAAAGAACCTGGAAAGATTTCTGTGCTAAAGTCTGTACCGTGGAGAAACGGTACAGACTTTAATCTTATGGAGGTGCGTTTTATGGCCATTTTGGAGACCCATGACCTGCGGAAGATATACGGTTCCGGCGACACGGAGGTCCGGGCCCTGGACGGCGTGGACCTGGCGGTGGAGAAGGGCGAGTTTGCCGCCGTCGTGGGCACGTCCGGTTCGGGCAAATCCACCCTGCTGCATATGCTGGGCGGGCTGGACCGGCCTACCGGCGGTTCCGTCATTGTGGACGGGCGGGAGCTTTCCACCCTGAAGGACGAGGCCCTCACCATTTTCCGGCGGCGGAAGATCGGCTTCGTGTTCCAAAACTACAACCTGGTGCCGGTGCTGAACGTGTATGAGAACATCATCCTGCCCATCCAGCTGGACGGCAGAAGCCCGGACAAAGGCTATACGGACCAGATCATCGAAACCCTGGGCCTGGGTGCCAAGCTGCAAAGCCTGCCCAACAACCTCTCCGGCGGCCAGCAGCAGCGGGTGGCCATCGCCCGGGCGCTGGCGGCGAAGCCCGCTATTATTCTGGCGGACGAGCCCACCGGGAATCTGGACAGCCGAACCAGCCAGGATGTCATGAGCCTGCTGAAGGTCACCAGCCAGCGGTTTGCCCAGACCATTGTGATGATTACCCACAATGAGGAGATTGCCCAGATGGCGGACCGGGTCATCCGCATCGAGGACGGCCGCATTGTGGTGCGGGGGTGATCGCTGTGATAAAAGTATCCAACGGAAGCTGCGTCCGGCGGCTGGGATTCCGCTCCATGGGGGCGGCACGGGCCCGGAACGCCGTCGCGGCCCTGGCCATCGCTCTGACCACGGTGCTGTTCACCTCCCTGTTCACCATCGCCGCGTCCATCAACTACTCCTACCAGCAGGAGAACTTCCGCCGGGCCGGAGGAGACGCCCACGGCACGGTGAAAAATATCACCTGGGAACAGGCGGAGCAGCTCCGCCGGGACCCTTTGATTCAGGATTCCTGGTGCCGCCTTTTTGTGGGGATGCCCCAGGACCCGCCTTTCAACAAGTCCCATGTGGAGGTCAGCTACATTGAGCCCAACGGCGCTTCCCACAACTTCTGCACCCCTGTGGAGGGTACGCTCCCCCGGGAGGGAACCGGCGAGGCGGCGACGGATACCCACGTCATGGCTCTGCTGGGCGTCGAGCCCAGGGTGGGCGCGCAATTTACCATTCCGATTGTTCTGGACGATGGAACCGCCCATCCCCAGACAATCGAGCGGACGTTCACCCTCTCCGGCTGGTGGGAGTACGACAGCGCCGTGGTTGCCAGCAACGTGCTTCTGCCCCGGTCCGCCGCCGAGGAGATCTGCGCCCTGTCCAACGGGGAGCTGAACTCCATGACGGGCGCATGGAACCTGGATGTGATGTTTAAGAGCGCGGCAGGCATCAGGGAAAACCTGGGCAAGGTGTTGGGAAATCACGGCTATCAGTGCACCAAGGCAGGGGAGGAGAACTACCTGAATATCGGCGTGAACTGGGGCTACACCGGGGAGCGAATCACCGAGAATTTTGATCCCATGACCTTTGCCGCCATCGCGGTGCTTCTCCTGCTCATCATCTTCACCGGGTATCTCATCATTTACAATGTGTTCCAGATATCCGTCACCAATGATATCCGGTTTTACGGCCTGCTGAAAACCATCGGAACCACTGGAAAACAGCTCAAGCGCGTGATCCGCCAGCAGGCGCTCCTGCTCAGTCTGGTGGGCGTCCCAGCCGGCCTGCTCCTTGGCTTCGTGATCGGCAACAAGCTGACCCCGGTTATTATGGCCCAGCTCAGCTATAAGAACGCCTTTGTTTCCTTCAACCCCTGGATTTTTATCGGCGCGGCGGCGTTTTCCCTGCTGACGGTGTTCCTCTCCTGTGCGCGGCCTGGCCGGATTGCCGCCAAAGTTTCCCCGGTGGAGGCGGTGCGCTATGCCGAAGGCGGGCGGCAGTCCGGGAAAAAAGACGGCAAACGGGCAGTCAGGGCCGGAGCCGCCGGGGCATCCCTGCCCCAAATGGCCTGGGCCAACCTGGGCCGGAGCAAAAGCAAAACTGTAATTACCATCATCTCCCTGACCCTGGCGGTGGTGCTGACCAATCTGGTGTATACGTTTGCCAACGGCTTTGATATGGAGAAATATCTCTCCGGGCAAGTGGTCACCGACTTTGTCCTGGGCCACGCCGACTACTTCCAGACCGGCGCAAACTTCCGCTCGGCGGACCAGGCGCTTTCGGAGGAGATCATTGCCCAGGTCAGCGCCCAGGGCGGCGTCACCGAGGGAGGCCGGGTCTATGGCCAGGAGCAGTCTATTCAGGCCCTCCTGCCGGAGGAGTATTTCCGCCAGGACTACAGCAGGCACTATTCCGAGGAGACGGTGGACAGCATCATCGCCTCTCAGGAGCATGTGAGCGGGGGCAATGTCGTGGGCGCCGCCCAGCTCTATGGCATGGAGGATTTCATTCTCGGCGAGATAACCGTGCTGGAAGGGGATATCACGCCTTTGTCCGACCCCAGCCAGAATGCTATTGCCGCCGTCTATTCCGCTGATGAGTATGGAGTGATTCATGAGAATGTCAACTGCTTCAAGGTAGGGGATACCGTGACCCTGCGCTATGTGGAGGAGTGGATGAATGTTGATATAGACACCGGTGAGGAACTCTCCGCGGATGAGACGGAAGCCCGCTGGGCACGGGGCGAAATGAACTTTGCTCCCCGGGCCAAGGTCTATGAGGAAAAGGAGTACACCGTCTGTGCCCGGATATCCATCCCCAGCGCCCTCACCTACCGCTACCTCACCCTTGGAGCCAGCGAACTGGTGATGGGAGCGGATCGGTTCAAGCGGGATACCGGCACCAGCTCCGTCATGATCTACGCGTTCAACACCGGCGGGGAGTCTAACGCCGCGATGGAGGATTTCCTGAAGGAATACACGCAATCCGTCCAGCCAACCTGCGACTACGAGAGCAAACAGAGCAAGACAGCCGAGTTCGAGGGCTTTCGGAAGATGTTCCTGACCATGGGCGGCACGCTGGCGGGGATTATTGGTCTGGTGGGCGTGCTCAACTTCATCAACGCCGTGCTGACGGGCATACTGGCCCGGAAGCGGGAGCTGGCCATGCTCCAAGCTGTGGGTATGACTGGGAAGCAGATGAATACCATGCTGGTGTACGAAGGGCTGTACTACACGATGCTGTCCGCCGCCCTCTCCCTGGTCCTGAGCGCCGCGCTGGGACCGCTGGTGGGATCGCTCTGCTCCGCCTTTTGGTTTTTCACCTATCAATTTACCGTCCTGCCGGTTTTGGCGGTCATACCGCTGTTTCTGGTTCTGGGGATTCTGATCCCTCTGTTGGTGTACCGTTCCGTTAACCGCCGCACCATTGTGGAGCGGCTGCGGGAGGCGGAGGGGTGAGCCGCATGCTTATGCCATCAAAAACTGGCTGACCCGGCTTCCGGCACAGAACGGGAAACGAGCGGGTGGGAACAATCTAACAGCGTGAAAGAGCCGCCGCCGTTACTGTGAGAAATTGCGTATAACAGGCTCTCCCATAGAGTCATTCATAATGGAACAGCCTGTTTCGCATCGTTCCATAGTGCCTGCCTCTCTGTCTTTGGAGAGAAGAAAGCGAAAAACCGTCAAAAAGAAATACCTATCGACTAACGGCCCGCCTTGTGCTATAATCCTTCTAAATGTATCTTCGGAGTTTCTCTGGTTAGGGGATGAAAAAGTGGCCGAAAGCCTTGAAAATAAACACATCAAGCGGCTGTGTACGGGTTTGCTGGCCCATGTGGACTCGGGCAAGACCACCCTGTCCGAGGCCATGCTTTACCTGTCCGGCGGGGTGCGCAGGCTGGGCCGGGTGGACCACGGAGACGCCTTTCTGGATACCGACCAGCAGGAGCGGGAGCGGGGCATCACCATCTTCTCCAAGCAGGCCCGGCTGACCTGGAAGGGCTGTGAACTCACTCTGCTGGATACACCGGGCCACGTGGACTTTTCCGCCGAGATGGAGCGGGCCGTGCAGGTGATGGACTACGCCGTGCTGCTGGTCAGCGGGGCGGACGGGGTGCAGGGCCATACCGAGACCCTGTGGAAGCTGTTGGAGCGCCATCGGGTGCCCACCTTCCTGTTTATCAACAAGATGGACCAGCCGGATACGGACCGGGACAAGCTGCTGGCTCAGCTGCGGGCGCGGCTGAGCGACGGCTGCGCTGATTTCTCCGGCGGCAGGGAAGAGCTGCTGGAGCAGGCCGCCCTGTGCGATGAGGAGCTGATGGAGCGCTATCTGGAGACGGGGACGCTGGACGACGGGGACCTGTCCGCCCTCATTGTGGACCGCAGGCTGTTTCCCTGCTATTTTGGGTCCGCCCTGCGGGCGGAGGGGGTGGACGCCCTGCTGGACGGGCTGGTCCGCTATGCCCTGGAGCCGGACTGGCCGGGGGAGTTCGCCGCCCGGGCGTACAAAATCTCCCGGGACGACAGGGGCGACCGGCTCACTTGGGTGAAGGTCACCGGGGGCGTGCTGAGGGTCCGGGATGTGATAAAGGGCCCGGACTGGGAGGAAAAGGCCACTCAGCTCCGGCTCTATTCCGGGGCGAAGTTCACCCCGGCGGAGGAGGTCCCGGCTGGGGCGGTGTGCACCGTCGCCGGGCTGAGCCGCACCCGTGCGGGCCAGGGCCTGGGGATTGAGGAGGACTGGGCGGGGCCGGAGCTGGAGCCGGTGCTGGCCTATCAGGTGCTGCCTCCCGCCGGGGGGGACGTTCACACCCTGCTGGCCCAGCTGCGGATCTTGGAGGAGGAGGACCCCCAGCTCCAGGTGGAGTGGAACGAGCTGCTGGGGGAGATCCGGGTCCACCTCATGGGAGAGGTGCAGCTGGAGGTGCTCTCCCGGCTGATGGAGCGCCGGTTCGGGGTGGAAGTGTCCTTCGGCCCGGGCCGGATCGTGTATCTGGAGACCATCGCCGCTCCGGCGGAGGGGGTGGGCCATTTCGAGCCCCTGCGGCATTACGCCGAGGTCCACTTGCTGCTGGAGCCCCTGGAGCGGGGGGCGGGGCTTGTGCTGGACACCGCCTGCCCGGAAAATGAGCTGGACCGGAACTGGCAGCGGCTCATTTTGACCCACCTGATGGAAAAGACCCACCTGGGCGTTCTCACCGGTTCACCCATCACGGATATGAAGCTCACCCTGCTGACGGGCCGAGCCCACCTAAAGCACACCGAGGGGGGCGACTTCCGCCAGGCCACCTACCGGGCGGTGCGCCAGGGGCTGATGAGCGCCGAAAGCGTGCTGCTGGAGCCCTGGTACGCCTTCCGGCTGGAGGTGCCCACGGGGAGCGTGGGCCGGGCCATGACCGATCTCCAGCGGATGGGGGCGGAGTTTCAGTCCCCGGAGGGGGACGGGGAGCTGTCCGTTCTCACCGGCGCGGTCCCGGTGTCGGAAGCGGGGGGCTACTGGTCCGAGGTGGCGGCCTACACCGGGGGAAGAGGGCGGTTTTCCTGCGTGGTGGAGGGCTACCGCCCCTGCCACAACGCCGGGGAAGTTGTGGAGGCGGCGGGCTACGACCCGGACCGGGATGTGGACAACCCCTCCGGGTCGGTGTTCTGCGCCCACGGGGCGGGGTTCAACGTGCCCTGGGACCAGGTGCGGGAGCACATGCACCTGGACAGCGGCTGGAGGCCGCGGCCGGAGCGCTCCGCCCAGGCTGAGCCCGCCCCCGTCCGCCGGGAGGTCATGAGCTATGAGTCCCGGGCGGCGCTGGACAAGGAGCTGGAGGCCATCTTTGAGCGGGCCTACGGCCCGGTGAAGCAGCCCCACGCCTTCCGCCCGGCGCAGAAAGGCGCCGCCCCCAGGCCCAAGCCCTGGAAGGGGCTGAAGGTCCGGGACGGGGACGATTTCCTGCTGGTGGACGGCTATAACATCATTCACGCCCTGGAGGACCTGCGGGCCCTGGGCCGGGAGGACCTGGACAGCGCCCGGGAGCGGCTGATCCACCGGCTGCGCAACTACCAGGGGTGGAAGCGGTGCAAGGTCATTGTGGTGTTCGATGCCTACAAGGTGAAAGGGAGCCCCGGCAGCGTTGAGCGGATGGGCGACCTGTGGGTGGTGTACACAAAAGAGGCGGAGACGGCGGATATGTATATCGAAAAGACCACCTACGCCCTGGCCAGGGAGCGCCGGGAGCACCGGGTGCGGGTGGCCACCTCCGACGGCCTGGAGCAGATGATTATTTTGGGCCACGGGGCGGTGCGCATGCCCGCCGCCGAGCTGGAGTTTGAGCTCAAGCAGGCGGAGGGGGAGATCCGCCGGATCATTGGCGGATAAAAAGGGACCGTGAGGCATCAGGCCTCACGGTCCCCTGCGCGGAGGCTCTTTTCCGCCATACATTGCCAAGAGAGCATTTGTCAAGGGGGATTTCACCCAAGTGAAATCCCCCTTGAGTACCCATTAGCAAAGACGGGCGAGACGATCAGCGGCGGCTGTGAAAACACCGTTCATTGTGACTGTAGACTGGCTCGGTTGGCTGTGCTATTTTTCCATCAAATTGTAATCCAATATCTTTGCTCTGCATCGCCATCGGAATTCACGAACTCGTTTTCAAGGACACCGCCGTTTTTTACAATGGATCTGGCAGAACCGATATTATCCTTATCGCATGTCATCAGTACCTTATCTATACCCAATTTCTTACATTCAATCAGCGCCAGACGAATCATCTCCGTAGCATAACCCTTCCTTCTTTCACTAGGTCTGATTCCGTCTCCGATATGCCCGCCTTCTTTCAGAAGAGATTCATTCAGATAATGACGGATATTTACAGCGCCAAGAAGTCTGTCTCTATCTTCGTCCAACAGGAAGAACACCGAATCGGGAACCCTGTCTCCTGCTGCCTCTTTTAATTCGAGGTGTTCCAAATAGTAATCGAAATCGTGATAATCATTTTTAAAGATTGCCCACGGTGAGTGATTGGTGCGATGAATCTCCTGATCTAATTTCCACTCATCAATCATTTCACACAACTGTTTTTCATATTCCTTCGTGAGTTTTATCAATTTTAAAGCCATGGCTTCCTCCGTAAATCGCGACTTATTACGAACAAGTATATCACCGATTAGGATGATAGTCAACCCTCTTATGCCCTGATAATAGCGGCGGCAGGCAATGCGCAGGTATATACCCTGTGCCGCTCGCCTGTTGGTGGCCGAAGGCCCTCAAGCCCCCAGTGATCGACGCGGCTGCGTCCGATGCACAAGCCGCCGTTGGCGTCCGCTGGTATACACCGGCAGGGAAGGACACCCCGGCGGAGCCGCCCAGAAGGGCGCAGGGCTGCCATCAGGCAGTACCACCGACGGCCTTGGCCGGTGATAGGTAAGTGCGCTCTTAGCAGAGGACCGGCAAAGAGAACGGAGCGCCTATGCAGCTGTTTGAATATTGTCAAGCATTTTGCACGAAAAATGAAAATTATTTTCTTTATCTCTTGACGGGTTCCCATGGGACAGGGTATGATAAGAGAGCAAGCAAGAAGGGTGTCAAGACATGGGGGAAAAGACTAATTTTACAGGGAAAGGTGGAATGTTTGATGGATGTGGCCCGTATGCGGGGCCAGCGGCGGTGGCTTAGCGAGAAGCTGGACCGCATTTCCAGCCTCATGCTCTACCGAGACGCCAGGGAGGAAAAATATCTGGACTGGTTTGAAAAGACGCTGGACTACTGCAAGGAGCACTTCTCCGACCCGGCTTATGGCGAGTGGTACGGATATCTGCGCCGGGACGGAAAGCCGACTGAACCCCCGTGTAAGGGGAGCACGTTCAAGGGTCCCTTCCATCTGCCCCGGATGCTGACCATGTGCGAGCGGATGCTGGATGGGCTCTTGGACGGGCAGTAAGGAGGTCCGTATGTCCTACGGCGACGTTTTCACCAGAATCAACCGGGAGTACTACCAGCTCACCGGGGCGGAGCGGAAGATCGCCGATTATATCATGCTCCAGCGTCAGGACTGCCAGTATATGTCCATCTCCGAGCTGGCGGAGGTGGCGGAGGTGGCGGAGGCCACCGTATCCCGGTTCTGCCGGCGGCTGGGATATAAGGGATACAGCGCGTTCAAGCTGGCGGTGGCCGGGGCTGCCGCCGGGACCAAGCCGGTGAAT
Organism: uncultured bacterium; assembly: GCA_947364395.1. Taxonomy (GTDB): domain Bacteria; phylum Bacillota; class Clostridia; order Oscillospirales; family Oscillospiraceae; genus Enterenecus. The sequence continues at coordinate 5,463 of CANASS010000034.1, read as the reverse complement.
CCCCTGTACGGCGAGATCGCCGCAGAGGACGACGTGGCGGAGATGTGCCGCAAGCTGTGCGCCGCCAATGTAGAGGCCATCACCCAGACCATGACCATGCTGGACCCGGCCAGCGTGGCCGCGGCGGCGGACCTGCTGGCTGCGGCGGAGCGGGTGCTTTGCATGGGGCTGGGAGGGTCCATGGTGCTGGCGCAGGAGGCGGCCCTGCTGTTTTCCACCGCCATGCCAAACTTTTACGCCGTGTCGGACGCCCATTTCCAGGCCATCCGCAGCTCCATGCTTACCCCCCGGGACGTGGTGCTGTACTATTCCTACTCCGGGTCCACAAAGGATCTGGTGGACGTGATGAAGATCGCCCGGGAACGGGGGGCAAAAACCATCCTGGTCACCCGCTTCCCCAAGTCCCCCGGCGCGGCCTGCGCCGATGTGGTGCTGGAGTGCGGCGCTCGGGAGAGCCCTCTCCAGATGGGCTCGGTGGCGGCCCGGATGGGCCAGCTCTACCTGACCGACGTGCTGTTCAACGAGGTGTGCCGCCGGGACATGGCGGTCTGCCGGGAGCGGCGCAGGCAGGTGGCGGAGGCCCTGGCCGACAAGCATATATAAAAAAGCGGGCGTAAAATCATCTCAAATCCCGTAAAATGTAATAATAATTTAAGGAGAGGGGGGCCGCCATAAAAAAGAACAGGATCACTCCCGGTTAAAGCGGCAGCGCCGTCATGCTGTGGGCGGCGGCTGCTGTCAAAAGCCGCGATAACCGGCTTTTGGAAAGCCCCGCCAGGGTGAAAAAGTACGGTTGACGGACGAGGCTAAATAGGTATATGATTGATGAGAGGTGTTTTGATATGAGAATTTATTGTGAAAAAGATTACGACGCCATGAGCCGCCGGGCGGCCTGTGTCATCGCCGCTCAGGTGGTGGCCAAGCCGGACTGCGTGCTGGGGCTGGCCACCGGGTCCTCACCCGTGGGGACCTACAAGCAGCTCATCCAGTGGCACAAGCAGGGGGACCTGAGCTTCCATGAGGTCCGCTCCGTGAATCTGGACGAGTATTACGGGCTGGCTCCCGACCACGACCAGAGCTACCGCTATTTCATGCAGACCAACCTGTTTGACCATGTGGACATCGCGCATGAGAATACCAATGTGCCCGACGGTCTGGCCAAGGACCCGGCGGCGGAGTGCGCCCGCTATGAGGAGCTGGCGGCGGGGCTGGGCTATGCCGATTTGCAGCTGCTGGGCATTGGCCGCAACGGCCACATCGGCTTCAACGAGCCCTGCGGGGAGTTCATCAAGGCCACCCATCTGGTGGACCTGACCGAGAGCACCATTCAGGCCAACGCCCGGTTCTTCGCCAGTGCGGACGAGGTGCCCAAGCAGGCCCTTACCATGGGCATCGGCACCATCATGCGGGCCCGGAAGATTCTGGTGGTGGCCAGCGGCGCGGACAAGGCGGACGCGGTGGCTAAGGCGTTTTTCGGTCCCATCACCCCGGAGGTGCCCGCCTCCATCCTCCAGCTCCACCCCGATGTGACTTTGGTGGGGGATGAAAGCGCCCTGTCCAAGCTGATGGAGGCCAAGGGATGAAAATCTCCGGCGGGAAGGTATTCGACCTGAAGCGGGGCTTTGTGGAGCGGGACGTGTGCTTTGACGGCGCTCTGCTCACCCCGGACAGCCGGGACGGAAACGTCTATGACGCCTCGGGCTGCTGGGTGATCCCCGGCCTGACGGACGTGCACTTCCACGGCTGCCGGGGGGCGGACCTGTCCGACGCGGACCCGGAGGGCCTCCAGACCATGGCGGAGTATGAGCTCAGCCGGGGGGTGACCCAGATCTGTCCGGCGGGGATGACCCTGCTGGAGGACCGGCTGACAGCGGTGTGCCGCACAGCCGCCGCCCACCGCCGGGAAAACCGTCCCGGCGCTGACCTGGTGGGAATCAATTTAGAGGGGCCCTTCCTGTCCCTGGCGAAAAAGGGGGCGCAGAACGGAGACTGGCTCCACGCGCCGGATGCGGCCATGCTCCGCCGCCTGATGGAGGCCGCGGAGGGGTTGGTGAAGCTGGTGTCGGTGGCCCCGGAGGAGCCGGGGGCGCTGGATTTTATCCGAGAGGTGTCCGAGGAGGTGGGCGTGTCGGTGGCCCACACCGCCGCCGGTTATGATATTGCGCTGGAGGCTTTCCGGGCGGGGGCCCGCCAGGTCACCCACCTGTTCAACGCCATGCCCGGCTTTACCCACCGGGCGCCCGGCGTGGTGGGGGCGGCGCTGGACTCTCCCTGGAGCCGGGTGGAGCTCATCTCCGACGGCATCCATATCCATCCCTCCGTGGTGCGGGCTGCTTTTAAAATGTTCGGCCCGGACCGGGTGGTGCTCATCTCGGACACCATGCGGGCGGCAGGGATGACCGACGGCAGGTATGACCTGGGGGGGCAGGAGGTCACGGTGAAGGGGCCGTTGGCCACCCTGGCAGACGGCACCATCGCCGGGTCGGTCACCGATCTGATGGCGTGTATGCGGAACGCCGTCTCCTTTGGCATCCCCCTGGCGGACGCGGTGCGGGCGGCGGCGGTGAACCCCGCCCAGGCCGTGGGCGTCTTTGATCGGGTGAGCAGCCTGGAGCCGGGCAAGCGGGCCAACCTGGTGGTCCTGGACCAAAGCCTGGAGATCAAGGCCGTGTTCTTCAAGGGGCGGCAAGTGGTTTAAAAAAGAATGGAGACGCGTCGAGGCGCGTCTCCATTGCTTTGTCAAAGGGTCAGCCCGCTTGCCGCCGCCGAGGGGGCGGGAGAGGCCGGGTTGCCGGAGTCCGGGGCCGGGAGGGTGAGCCCGTGGAGGAAGCTCCCGGAGGAGGACTGGATCTGGCCGCCCACCACCTTGTTTTTGTAGACCAGCAGGGCGATCTGCACCGGCTCAGCCTGGGCGGGGTAGTTGGTGAGCTGATAGGTGTACCGCTTCACCCGCCTGCCCCGGTACTGGTTGAGGTCAAAGCCCTGGTCTGACTGGAGCTGAAGGTAGTCCTGGTAGCTGTCGTCGAACTGCTCTGGGATCAGCAGCTCCTCGGTGGCGATGGGCTGGGGGGACACCTGCCAGCCCAGGCCGTTGAGGTAGGCCAGCCGGTCGTCGTTGGTTTTGACGTGTTTCACCTCCGCCGAAGCGGCCACCGCCCGCCCGCCCAGGGTGAGGGTGAAGGCCAGGACCGCGAACACACAGCACAGGGCTGCGGCCCCAGCGGCCATCAGCTGTCTCTTTGGTACGCGCGCGGTGAAGATGATCATAGCAGCACGACCTTTCCTGATTTCTCAGGGAGAGAATATGTACTTGGGACGGAAAATATGATATACTGGCGGTCAAAGGCCGGTCAATGTGAGGTTGCGCCCGCGAAACGGCGGGGACGGGAGAGGAGGAAGGCATGGAACGTCTGGATAAGCGTCTGACCGCCACGGGAAGGTGGAGCCGGAAGGAGGCCCGGGAGCTGATCCGGGCGGGCAGGGCGGCGGTGGACGGCCAGGTGTGCCGGGCCCCGGAGCAAAAGGTGGGGGAGGAGGCCTCCGTCACGGTGGATGGCGTCTCCGTCGGCCCCAGGGGACCGGTGTATTTGATGCTGAACAAACCGGCGGGGGTGGTGTCGTCCACCGATGAGCCGGGGGAGCGGACGGTGCTGGACCTGCTGGGGGAGGAGTATCAGAATTTGGGTATTTTCCCCGCCGGACGGTTGGACAAAGACACAGAGGGGTTGCTTCTGCTCACTAACGACGGCCCCCTGGCCCACCGGCTGCTGTCCCCCAAACGCCACGTGGACAAGGTGTATTACCTGGAGGTGGACGGCGTCCTGGACCAGGGCGACGTGGAGGCGGTGCGGGCCGGGGTGGTCCTGGGGGACGGCTATATCTGCCTTCCTGGGGTGCTGGAACTTTTATCCAGCCAAAGCGCCCATATTACCATACATGAGGGAAAATACCATCAGGTAAAGCGGATGCTGGCCGTCCGGGGCAAACCGGTGACCTATCTGAAACGGGTGCGGTTCGGCCCGCTGGAGCTGGACGAGAGCCTGCCCAAAGGGGCTTACCGTCGGCTGAATGACCGGGAGCTGAAAGGAATTTTCAGTCATTGACACGAAAAATTTGGCAATTTCAACAAAAAAATTTCAGAAAAATATTGAAATCCGCTAAGGAAATCGGTATAATAGAAAAGCGCCTGTATGAAAAATCAACAAAGTGGCGGAGTGCCCCATGGCCGGCCGCGTAGAAAGGAGAAAACGCAATGTCCAGCAGGATTTTCCAAAGCGTCGTTCTTCAGATGAAGGATTGTTCCGACCGAGCTGTGGGGGTCATCGACGAGCAGGGCACTGTGGTGGCCTGCAACGAGCTGGCCTGTATTGGGGAGAAATGGGCCAGCGCGGCGGCGCTGCTGGCGGCCGAGCAGGACGCTCAGGTGGTCAGCGGCGGCTTCACTTTCAAAGCGCTCCCCGGCTGGAGCGGCCAGTACGACTACGCCGCCTTCGTCAAGGGGGAGGACGAGCGCGCCGCCCTCATCTGCTCCATGGCGGTCATTGCCCTCAACGGGGCCAAGACCTACTATGAGGAGAAAAACGACAAAGCCGCCTTTGTAAAAAATATTTTGTGCGACAACATCCTGCTGGGGGACATCTATGTCCGGGCCAAGGAGCTCCACTTCGTGTCCGAGGCGCCCAGGGCGGTGATTCTGGTGCGCCAGCTGGGCGCGCCCGACGTGTCGGCGGTGGACGTGGTGTCCGGGCTGTACCCCGACAAGCAGACCGACTTTGTGCTGTCGGTCAGCGAGACCGACGTGGCCCTGGTGAAGCACCTGGGGGAGAACGCCGACGCCCGGGACCTGCACAAGATCGCCCAGAACGTCCAGGAGGCGCTGACCCGGGACCTGGGCATCAAGACGGTGGTGGGCATCGGCACCATCGTGGGCCACATCCGGGATCTGGCCAGAACTTACAAGGAGGCCCAGGTGGCCATCGACGTGGGCCGGGTGTTTGAGACGGAGCGGTCCATTATCAACTATGAGAACCTGGGCATCGGCCGCCTGATCTACCAGCTGCCCACGACCCTGTGCGAAATGTTCCTGCGTGAGGTGTTCAAGAAAAACCCCATTGATGCTCTGGACCAGGAGACCCTGTTCACCATCAACAAGTTCTTTGAGAACAACCTGAACGTGTCCGAGACGGCCCGGAAGCTGTTCGTCCACCGCAACACCCTGGTGTACCGGCTGGAAAAGATCAAAAAGCTCACCGGCCTGGACCTGCGGGAGTTCGACGACGCCATCACCTTCAAGGTGGCGCTGATGGTGAAAAAATACCTGGTCTCCCGCGGTATCGAATCCTGACCTGCGAAAGCCGCCCGGCGGGCGGCTTTCCTTATGCGGTCTGCCGCCGGAGTTTCCAAAATGTTTAGAAGCTGTATTCACAAGAGGTTAAGTCCGTGGTAGAATAGGAGACATGGAAG
>CANASS010000033.1 GCA_947364395.1 uncultured bacterium | reverse complement strand
TGAACGGCGTAGAATCTGGCTCTGGTAAGGGTTTGAAGGGCTTTGTAGCGGTAATTGTCAGCGCCATTTCAAAATGTCGTTTTTCGCCGAAACGGAATGTCGTTTTTTATAGGGCGGCATACAGGTGTTATACAGCCTTATACACCACATCACTTGCCGGATTGAAGCCCGTCAAGCCCTGATTTATCAGCTTGTTTCAGGCTTGACGGGCGAAAACGGCAAGTATAATGATGCAAAGGCTGTACACTTTTACCCGCCATTTTTCGACATTTTCTGTTCGCCGAAAAACAACAAAACCGTCTCGGCGCTGACAGTAATCGTCCATGTAGACCTCCTTGCCGATACGTCCAAAGCGAAGCTGGTCAGCAATCACAAAGGCGTCCACAGGGTCGTTCTTGGGCAGCTCCGGATAGGATTTCTTAAAATTTTTGACCTGTTTGGGATTGAGTACATGGATTTTCCGATGGAACCGGCCCAGATTGCCATCCTCACGGAGTGCGTATACCAGATTATCTCCATAAATCGAGGTGGCTTCCATGCCGATCACCACGTCTTTCAGTCCCAGCTTTGTGAGCGCCGACACGATTTTCTCTGAAATCATTTTAGCACCGCTGCGGTCGTTTTGCATTGGGAAGCTGGAAAACTTGTCTCCATCGGGTTTCATCAGGTACGCTGCGTGTTTGGTACTGCTCACGTCAATGCCAACGTAAAGTTGTTCCACAATTTCACCTCCCCATTGTGGATTTTTAGGCCAGCAGGCTTTGAGATACCCGTGATCACCGGAGCATCCGCAACCTCGCGTATCAGAATCATTCCAGGGTGGGCCAATGCGAAAGCCCCCACTGCTGAAAGGGCGGCCCAACTCCCGGCAAACAGCTAATGAGTTTGCAGCTAACTTCCGGTTCAGGGGAACAGACTCCGTCTGAAGCGACTTCCCAGCCCAACAAGGTAACAGAGAACTTGACCCTGCTGTCCTACAGCTATTGTACCACGGGCATCTCATAGCCTGCTGGTATTGCAAAGTGAACTAAGCAGACTCACTATAAATCGTCTGCAAATCTTATTATACGAGGTAATGAACTATGGCAATCCTGGAAGTCAGTCATGTGAAGAAAGTCTACTCCACCCGCTTTGGCGGCCAGAAGGTGGAGGCCCTGGCCGACGTGTCCTTCCACGTGGAGCAGGGCGAATACGTGGCCATCATGGGCGAGTCCGGCTCAGGCAAGACCACCCTGCTGAATATTCTGGCGGCGCTGGATAAGCCCACCGCCGGTTCGGTATTGCTGGCGGGGAGGGACCTGGGCTCCCTCCGGGAGAAAGAGCTGGCCGCCTTCCGCCGGGACAACCTGGGCTTTGTGTTCCAGGATTTTAACCTGCTGGACACCTTCAACCTGAAAGACAATATCCTCCTCCCCCTGGTGCTGGCAGGGAAAAAGTACCCGGAGATGAAGCGCCGCCTCATTCCCCTGGCCCAGACCCTGGACATCGAACCCCTGCTGAGCAAGTACCCCTACGAGGTGTCCGGCGGGCAGAAGCAGCGGTGCGCCGTGGCCCGGGCCCTCATCACCCAGCCCCAGATCGTGCTGGCCGACGAGCCCACCGGGGCCCTGGACTCCCGGGCGGCGGACAGCCTGATGGACCTGTTCACCAAGATCAACGCCGCCGGACAGACGGTGCTGATGGTCACCCACTCCACCGCCGCCGCCAGCCGGGCGGGCCGGGTGCTGTTCATCCGGGACGGCCGGGTGTACCACCAGCTCTACCGGGAAAACCGCACCGACGGCCAGATGTACCGCCTCATCACCGAGACCCTTACCCGGCTCACGGACGGGGGTGAGCGCCTTGCGTAACGGACTGTATCCCAAGCTGGCCGCCCAGGGGATGCGGCAGAACCGCCGGTTCTTCCTCCCCTACCTGCTGGCCCTGGCGGGGCTCACCGCCGCCTTTTACGTCATGTCCGCACTGGTGTTTGACCCGGGCGTGGTCACCATGCGGGGCTTTGAATACGTCCAGGTCATGATGTCCATCGGAATGTTTGTGGCGGGGATTCTGTCCACCGTCCTGCTGCTGTACATCAACAGCTTTCTGATGAAGCAGCGGAAAAAGGAGCTGGGCCTCTACAACATTCTGGGCATGGGCAAGGGGAACATCGCCCTGATCCAGTGCTGGGAGAGCCTGTATACCGCCCTTCTGGGCATTGGCGGCGGGCTGGCCTGCGGCGTGATCCTCCACAAGCTGGCCACCATCGCGCTGACCTCCCTGCTCCGGTTTTCCATTCCCTTCAGCCCCGCCCTGTCCCTGCCCGCCATGGCTGTAACGGCGGTGTTCTTTGGGGCTCTGCTGGTGCTGGCCCTGCTGCTCAACCTGGTCCGGGTCCGGGTGTCCAACCCCATCGAGCTGCTCCACGGCGGCGCCGTGGGGGAAAAGGAACCCAAGACCCGCTGGCTGCTGGCCGTTGTCGGAGCCCTCGCCCTGGGGGCGGGCTATTTCATCGCCGTCACCACCAAGGACCCCGCTCTGGCCCTGGCTTTCTATTTTCTGGCTGTGATCCTGGTCATCATCGGCACCTACTGCCTGTTCACCGCCGGGAGCATCGCCCTGCTGAAGCTGCTGCGCAATAACAAGGGCTTCTACTACCAGACCAGCCACTTTATCGGCGTGTCCGGCATGCTCTACCGCATGAAGCGCAACGCCGCAGGCCTGTCCAACATCTGCATCCTGTCCACCATGGTGATGGTGATGATCTCGGGCACCCTGGCCCTCTACCTGGGACAGGGGGAGATCATCGCCGCCCGATATCCCGCCAGCCTCAACATGACCATCGGCTTCGAGCCCGCCCAGGGTCATGAGGTGGATCTGGAGGGCGCGAAATCCCTGGTGGACCGCTTTGCCCGGGAGCAGGGCGTGCCCGCCGCCAGCTCCAACGCGGGGCAGTACCTGCAATTCGGCGGCAGCGAGATTCGGGGGGACGGGCTCCCCGGCTACCTCACCTCCACATGCGATGACAACACCGCCAACCGCACCCTCTTTGTCCTCACCGCCGCCGATTACGCAGGGCTGTCCGGCCGGCCCGTCCCCACCCTGGCTCCCGGCGAGCTGGCAGTGTGCGGGGAGGGCCCCGCCCCCGGCCCGCTGACCTTCACCGATGTGGAGGGCGGCTCTCTGGACTTCACCGTCAAAGAGGTTCTGCCCGCTCTGTCCATGTTCACCGTCACCAGCGATATGAGCGAGCCGGTCTGCCTGGTGACGGCGGACGAGGCTGCCCGCACCGCCCTGCGGGGTCTTGTGGGCCGGGAGTTCACCCGGTACACCGCTTTGGTGCTGACGGAGCTGGACTGCACCAGCGAGGAGGAACTGGCCCTGGTGGACGCCTGGTCGGACAAGACCATCAACGACGGGGCCTTTTTCGACGGCACCGGGGACTGGGAGTACTGGCGGGTGGACTCCCGGGCTGAGATGGCGGTGGACGGCTACGCCATGGCGGGCGGCTTCCTGTTCCTGGGCATCGTGCTGGGGGTCGTGTTCCTGATGGCCACGGTGCTCATCATCTACTACAAGCAGGTGTCCGAGGGCTACGAGGACCAGGGCCGCTTCGAGATCATGCGCAAGGTGGGCCTGAGCCAGCGGGAGGTGAAGTCCTCCATCCGCAGCCAGGTGCTGCTGGTGTTCTGCCTGCCCATCGCCGTGGCGGCGGTCCACATTCTGTTCGACTTCAATCTGGTGGCCCGCATGCTCACCATGTTCGGGGTGCGCAATGTGATGACGGCGGCGCTGTGCACCGGAGGCACTCTGCTGGCCTTCCTGGCGGTGTACGCCGTGGTGTACTCCCTCACCGCCCGGACCTACTACAAAATCGTTCGGTAACTCCGGCCCGCCTCCCCAGGAATCTCCCCGGGAGGCGGGCTTTTGCTGAACCATCCCGCCTTTTCCCTCATAGAATGGGCCAAAGGAGGGCATATCCATGAAAAACACCTGTCTGCTCAGCGAGGACTCCAAAAATTACTTATGCTGCTTTTACCAGACCCTGGACGGCATGGTCCAGGCCATGACCACCGCCGGACTCACCCAGAGCATTTCCCACAACTTCATCGTTCAGATGCTCCCCCACCACCGGGCCGCCATCCAGATGGCCAGCAACGTCCTGCGGTTCACCGAAAACCAGGCCGTCCTCCACCTGGCCCAGCAGGTCGTCCGGGAGCGGACCCAGAGCATCGACCAGCTGGAGGACGCCCTTGCTCCCGCGGGCCAGCTGGCCAACCCCCAGCAGGACCTGCGCCTGTACCAACGGCGGATGGAGCTCATCTACCGGGACATGTACGCCAAAATGAGCCGGGCCCCGGAAAACAACCGGCTGGCCGCCGTCTACCTCCGGCAGACCCTCCCCCACCGCATGGGGGCGGCGCGCATGGCGGAAACCGCCCTGAGATACGACGTGTGCACCGAACTGGTGCCCGTGCTCCGCTCCATCGCCGCCCAGCAGAAGCGGGAGTTCGCCCAGACCCGCGCTTTACTCAGCCGCCTGGAGTGTCAACGGTAAGCCCTTGCCTTTTGCGCTCCATTCTGGTATACTGAATCCTCAAACAGTTCGCGGCGGAGAGCCGCCGTAATGCTGCACACAGAAAGGAAGTGACGCCTATGTGGGCGGAGCAAAGCGTATTTTATCAGATCTATCCCCTGGGCTTCTGCGGGGCCCCCAGGGAGAACGACGGCGTTCAGGCCAGCCGAATCGGCAAAATTGGGGACTGGGCCGGTCATATGGAAAAGCTGGGGGCGGACGCGCTGTACCTCTCCCCCATCTTCGAGAGCGACCGCCACGGCTACGACACCCGGGACTACCGCAAGGTTGACTGCCGCCTGGGTTCCAACCAGGAATTTGCCCAGGTATGCGAAACCCTCCATGCCCACGGCATCAAGGTGGTGCTGGACGGGGTGTTCAACCACGTGGGGCGGGGCTTCTGGGCCTTCCGGGACGTGCAGGAGAAGAAGTGGGACTCCCCCTACAAGGACTGGTTCCACATCAGCTTCGACGGCAACTCCAACTACAACGACGGTTTCTGGTACGAGGGCTGGGAGGGCCACTTTGAGCTGGTGAAGCTGAACCTGCGCAACCCCGCCGTGGCGGACTACCTGCTGGACTGCGTGAAATTCTGGGTGGACGAGTTCGATATCGACGGCCTGCGGCTGGACGTGGCCTACTGCCTGGACAAGGACTTCCTGCGCCGCCTGCGGTCCTTCTGCGACGGGCTGAAGCCCGGCTTCTTCCTGGTGGGCGAGACCCTTCACGGCGACTACAACCAGTGGGTCAACGGCGAAATGCTCCACTCCTGCACCAACTACGAGTGCTACAAGGGGCTGTACTCTGCCCTGAACTCCATGAACCTCTTCGAGATCGTCCACTCCCTGAAGCGGCAGTACGGCCCCGAACAGTGGACCCTTTACAAGGGCAAGCACTTGCTATCCTTCGCCGACAACCACGACGTCACCCGGGCGGCCTCCATCCTGCAAAACCCCGCCCACCTGCCCCTGATGTACGGCATTTTGTTCGGTATGCCCGGCATACCCTGCCTGTACTACGGCAGCGAGTGGGGGGCCAAGGGGGACAAATCCCAGGGGGACGACGCTCTGCGGCCCAGCTTCGACCAGCCGGAGTGGAACGAGCTCACCGATACCATCGCCGCCATGGCCAAGGCCCGCCGGGAGAGCGAGGCTCTGTGCTTCGGCGACTTCAAGGACCTGGTGCTCACCAACAAGCAGACGGTGTTCCAGCGCCGGACGGACAACGAGCGGGTTTTGGTGGCGGTGAACGCCGGCAGCGAACCCTACTGGGCCCATTTCGACGCCGGGTGCGGCCGGGCGGTGGACCTGATTACCGGGGAGGAGCACGACTTCGGCGGCGGCAGCGAGCTGCCCCCCTACAGCGTGTTCTTCTGGAAGTGCGAGCGGTAAAATGTTATAAAATGCGCCGCCTGATGGAACTCAGGCGGCGCATTTTACTTAAACGGGGGTATTACGGAACGATAGGAGACGGCTCCGGAGAGGGCTGGGTATCATGGTGAAATTTCTCCACCCCATGCAGCACCTCCGCCAGTCTCCGGGCGGCGTAGACCATCTCCTCATCGGTGAGCTCCAGGGTTTCGCCCTCCACCAGGGACTGAAAGTCCCGCCGGGTGACAATCCCCTGCTCCAGGTCCACGATGAACTCCGCCCGGAAGCCGCAGACAGTGCCGCTCTTCACCCGCTCGTCGTTCACATTGAACACCACCTGGATGGCCCGGTCCCGGTGCTCCTCATCCGTCCACTGGGCAGCACCCTCCACCGTCTCCCCCGCCAGCCGGGGGCAGAAGAAGGTGGGATCATGGGCAAAATATATGCTGCCGTCAGGGGGAGTGGTAGCAAAGCTCCACTCGATGAAGCTATTCCCCAGCCCGCTGACCCGCACCCGATTGCCCGAGCTGTCCTCCTGAGTAATAGAATAGACTGCCGTAAACGGTTCAATTTGGCTCGGTCCATCGTAGTTGTTATAAAAATCCTCCGCCGCCGTCAGCAGCTTGGCGGCAATCCGGGCCGCAAACACCGCCTCCTGGCTGGTAATGATCTCGGGGTACATTTTCACCGGGTTGGGCCCGGTGGTCTCTCCGCCCCTGGCCTCCATGGAGGCCACCCGCCCCTGCTCCCCGGACAGGTCCACGGTGAACTCCCACCAGCCGCAGGGCATGTAGCTGCTGAGCATGGCCGACGTTTTGGAGGACAGCGTGACGGACTTGTGCTCCTCGTCCGCCCACCACGCCGTCAGCTCCGCCCAGCCACCGGCGAACGTATAGCGCATAGACAGCCCGCCGGAGTGCCCGCCGTACAGCTCCTCCATGCCGGTGGGCCACCAGACGGCGCTGCGCTCCAGGGCCTGACCGTATACCTTACCTGTCATCCGCACAAAGGGTCCCACATCCGTCTGGCCGACCTCATAGGACAGGTCCATGCCATCGTCGTCAGGTGTGGGACTTTCAGCGTCGGCAGATGGAAGGCCGTTCAGCCAATCCTTGTAGGCATGGTCGAAATCATACTCCATCTGCCACGTGGTCCCCGCCTTTCCATCCGGGCCGTAATAGGTCACCAGGGTGGTATAGCTGTCCTCCCCGTAGTGGAGCGGGTTGAAGGAAAATCCGTTCCAATACCAGTAGTCCAGCAGGTACCAGCCGCCGTCCGCGCAGTCCATGCGGACCAGCTGGTGCTCGCTCCCGGACAGGGTAAGCTCACCCTGTCCATAGACGCTCTTGCGGTGGGCGTTGACCAGCCGGACCAGCTCGTCTCCCTTTTCCTTGGACAGCGGGCGCTGCTTGGCCGGGTCGGACAGGTCCTTTTGGCGGTCGGCGCCGGTGGACACACTGGTGTGGTCGGGATTGCTGGTGTAGGAGCTGGAGTCGGCGGCGGTGTAGGACACAACCCTATCAGGATCAATGAAGAGGCCGGGAGCACGGTTGGTGGCCAAGGCTGCGCCCACTACGCACACACCGGCCAGAGCCAGCGCCGCCACCCAGAAAGCGGGCTTTTTGTAGCTCAAAATGTTTTTGATCCGGTTCTGGAAGCCCCTCCCGCCAAAGGCCAGAGGCCCCGCCGGGAGCTTTCCGCCCTGGGACAGCCGCAGCAGGGAGGCGGAGTAGTCCGCCCGAATCTCCCGTCCCATCTTCCTCAGCACCGCTTCGTCGCAGGACATCTCCATGTCCCTGCCCGCCAAATAGAAGGCCAGCCACACCAGGGGATTGAACCAGTGAACCGCCGCCGCCAGCCATGCCAGCCCCCGGGTAACGTGGTCAAAACGGCGGATGTGGGTGCGCTCATGGAGGAGGATATAGTCCCGCTCACCCTCGTTCAAATCGGAGGGCAGGTAGATCACGGGCCGGACCAGCCCCAGCACAAAGGGAGATGGGATATGGCCCGCCAGCCGGACGTTTTTCTCCCCCTCCAGGGGAACCGAACCGGCAAGCCGCCGCCGCAGGCCCAGCAGGGACAGCGCGCCGTACCCCAGCAGAGCGGCGGTCCCGGCCAGCCAGATGGCGGCGGGGACGGTGCGCCAGTCCGGCACAGGACCCGACTGGTTGATAACGGGGGCCAGCTCCTCCCCCGGCTCCCCTCCTGTCTCCGTGGGCTGTCCCTCCTGGTAGGGGTGGTCCGCCAGAAAACCGTTCACCTGGCTGTTCAGGGCGGGGATGCCGGTCTGAATCTGGATAACCTGGTCAGTGCCCCCGCCCCGTCCGGCGGCGTCCACCATCCGCACGGAGGGCAGAAGGCTGAACGCGCTGTCCAGGGTGAAGGGGCACAGCAGGCGGAACAGCGCCACCGCCCACAGGGCGTAGGAGAACGCCTTGGGGGCTTTCCGCAGGGCCAGCCGGGCCAGCAGCACCGCCAGAATCACCAGGGACCCGGTGGCGCTCATGCCCAGCACAGTGAAAAACAGCTTCTCCACGGTATCGCCTCCTATTCTCTATTTTGGTCAATGAGCCGCTGAAGCTGCTCCACCTCCTCGGCGGACAGCTTTTGGCGGCTGGTGAAGGCGGCCAGGAACTTGGGCAGTGAGCCGTCGAAGGCCTGATCCACAAACGCCCGGCTCTGCCCCTCGTCGAACTCCTCCCGGCTGATGCGGGCCGTCACCACCCCGCCCTCATTTTGAAAGATCCCCTTCTGGCACAGCCGCCGCAGGACGGTGTAGGTGGTGGACTTCTTCCAGTCCAGCCTCTCCCTGCACAGCTCCACCAGGCGGCTGGAGGGCAGCGGCTCGTTGTCCCAGATCAGGGAGGCAAAATCACTCTCCACCTCGCCCAGCCTGTACTGCGTCATATCAATCCCTCCTCTCTGGTTTACATCTTGTAACCTACATCTAGTTTACAGCACGTAGACCATTTTGTCAAGAAAAACTTTCCGCGCCCCGCCCGGCCCCAGGGACATTTTTCCTCCCGGCTGTTGACATTTTCCCGGGAAAGCCTTATCCTAAAGAACAGTCCTTTTTGCTTTTATATCCGACGAACTGGAGGATTTTCTGCTATGTGCGGTTTTACCGGCTTTGTGACCCGCTCCGCCCCCCCTGACGAGAAGGCGCTCCACGCCATGGGGGACGCGATCCGCCACCGGGGCCCCGACGGCGAGGGCCGCTACGTGGACGCCCACTGCGGCATCGCCCACCGGCGGCTGTCCATCATCGACCTGGAAAAGGGGCAGCAGCCCATCGTCAGCCCCGACGGGCGGTACGTCATCGCCTACAACGGGGAGACCTACAACTTCCGCCAGCTGCGGGAGGAGCTGACCGCCAAGGGCCATCAATTCGCCACCGACTGCGACACCGAGGTGGTGCTCCACGGCTACATGGAGTGGGGGCGGTCGGTGCTGGAAAAGCTGCGGGGCATGTTCGCCTTTGTCATCTGGGACAAAGAGCGTCAGGAGCTGTTCGGCGCTCGGGACCCCTTCGGCATCAAGCCCTTTTACTACGCCCAGATGGGGGAGCTGTTCTTTTTCGGCTCGGAGTGCAAGAGCTTCCTGCCCCACCCCGGTTTCAAAAAGGAGCTCAATCCGGACGCGCTGAAGCTCTACCTCACCTTCCAATACTCCGCCCTCAACCAGTCCTTTTTCAAAGGAGTGTACCGGCTCCTCCCCGGCCACTGCTTCCTCCACCGGGACGGCCATACCCAGTTCGCCTCCTACCACGCTTTCTCTTTCGCGCCGGAGAACATGCCGCTGGAACAGCGGGCGGAGCAGATCCGGGCGGTGGTCGCCGAGTCGGTGAAGGCCCACCAGATCAGCGACGTGGAGGTGGGCTCCTTCCTGTCCGGCGGCATCGACTCCAGCGTCATCGCCGCCCTGTCCCGGCCTGACAAGACCTACTCCGTGGGCTTCGCCAACAAGGACTTCGATGAGACCGGGGAGGCCAAGGCCCTGTGCCAGGAGCTGGGACTGCGCAACATTTCCAAAACCATCTCCGCCGAGGAGTTTTTCGACGCCCTGCCCGCCATCCAGTACTACGCCGATGAGCCCAACGCCAACCTGTCCACCGTGCCGCTGTACTTCCTGTCCCAGCTGGCGGCTCAGGACGTGAAGGTGGTGCTGTCCGGCGAGGGGGCGGACGAGCTGTTCGGCGGCTATATCACCTACCACACCACCAAACCTTACCGGCTGTACCGCAAGGCCCCCCTGGCCTTGCGGAAGGCGGTGGCCACAGCTGTGGCCGGACTGCCCCGGTTCCACGGCCAGGGCTTCCTCACCAAGGCGGCCAAGCCCATCGACGAGACCTTTGTGGGACAGGCGTTTATTTTCGACAACGACGAGGCGGAACGGGTGCTCACCCCCGCCTACCGCTCCCCCCTCACCTGGCACGATGTCACCGAACCCTATTTCGAGGCCATTGAGGGGGCGGACGATCTGACCAAGATGCAGTACCTGGACCTGCACCTGTGGCAGCCCCTGGACATCCTGCGCAAGGCGGACCGGATGACCATGGCCCACTCCCTGGAGCTGCGGGTGCCCTACCTGGACCGGGAGGTGTGGGAGGTGGCCCGGGCCATCCCCAGCGCCCAGAAGATGCGGGGCAAGACCATGACCAAGTATCCCCTGCGCATGGCCGCGGTGCCCCTTCTCCCCGACGACTGGGTGAAGCGGGACAAAAAAGGCTTCCCCGTCCCCTTCATCGCCTGGCTCCGGGAGGAAAAATACTACAACTGGGCCAAGGATCTGATCTCTCAGGATTATGTGGCGGAGTTTTTCGACCAGAAGTACCTGCTGGACCTGCTGGAGCGGCACTATTCCAGGCAGGAAAAGACCCACCGCAAGCTCTACACCGTGCTGTCCTTCCTCATCTGGTATCAGGTGTATTTCCCGGAAAAATGCGGCTAGGAAGCGCTGAACCGCCGTGGGCGGCGCGGATGGAGCGAAGCGGAAACAGAAGCTCAAGGCACGCAAAGCGGGACCGCTTTCCGTCCCAGCCGCAGTAAATCCGCCCGCTGCGAATGGGTGAAGCGTGGCAGCGCCGTCCCGATCCGGCAGAAAGCCAGAGGACCACTGTGACCTTTCACAGTGGTCCTCTTTTGTCGAAAAGCGGAAAAACCGTCAAACTATACTATTGAAAAAAGCATATCAACTCGCTATAATATCCTCTAGACTTTTGAATTGTGGATCTATGTATCAGGAGGACAGCCATGATTCTGCGCGTTGGTATTGATATCGGCTCCACCACCGTCAAGGTGGTGGTGCTGGACGAAGATAACAAGCTGCTGTTCCGCTCCTACGAACGGCACTATTCCAAAGCCCGGGAGCGGGCCTGTGAGACTCTGCGCTCCATCGCGGACATGCTCAAAGGCCAGGATGTGCGCCTGGTGGTCACCGGCTCCGCCGGGCTGGGCGTTTCCAAGGCGGCGGGTCTGGACTTTGTGCAGGAGGTATACGCCACCGCCGCGGCGGTGAACACCTATATCCCGGACACAGACGCCGTCATCGAGCTGGGCGGCGAGGACGCCAAAATCATCTTCTTCGGCGGGGCGCTGGAGGAGCGGATGAACGGCTCCTGCGCCGGGGGCACCGGGGCTTTCATCGACCAGATGGCCACGTTGATGAACGTCGCCGTCAGCGAACTGGACCAGCTGTCCCTCAAGCATGAGAAAATCTATCCCATCGCCTCCCGGTGCGGCGTGTTCGCCAAGAGCGACATCCAGCCCATCCTGAACCAGGGCGGGCGCAAGGAGGACGTGGCCGCCTCCATCTTCCAGGCGGTGGTGGACCAGACGGTGGCCGGACTCACCCAGGGCCGGGAGCTGAAAGGAAAGATCGTGTTTCTGGGCGGGCCCCTCCACTTCCTCATGGGGCTCCGGGAACGATTTGTGGACACCCTGCAATTGGACGGGGACCACGCCATATTCCCCGAGGACGGCGACTGCTTCGCCGCCATGGGGGCGGCGCTGTGCGCCTCCGACTACGAGGCAAAGCCCTTCGACCACCTGCTGCGCCTGCTGGATGAGAGCCGGGAGGCCACGTCGGTGGTGGACGCCATGCCCCCGCTGTTTGAAAATCAGGCGGACTACGACGCCTTTACCGCCCGGCACAACGCCTCCGCCCCGCCCCGGCTGGACATCGGCACATACGCCGGCGACGCCTACCTGGGCATTGACGCGGGCTCCACCACCACCAAAATCGTGCTCATCTCCCCGGACGGCGGGCTGCTGTACACCTATTACCACTCCAACCAGGGCAATCCTGTGGCCATCGCCCTGGAACAGCTGAAGGAGATTTACAAGCTGTGCGGGGACCGCGTCAAAATCAAGGGCTCCGCCGTCACCGGCTACGGCGAGGATCTCATCAAAAACGCCTTTTCCTGCGACCTGGGGCTGGTGGAGACGGTGGCCCACTACCGCGCCGCCGCCCACTTCAACCCCGACGTGGATTTCATCATCGACATCGGCGGCCAGGACATGAAGTGCTTCAAAATCCGCGGCGGGGCCGTGGACTCCATCATGCTCAACGAGGCCTGCTCCTCCGGCTGCGGCTCCTTCATCGAGACCTTTGCCAAGGCCCTGGGCTATGGCATCGCCGACTTTGCCAAGCTGGGCCTCTTTACCCAGAAGCCGGTGAACCTGGGCTCCCGGTGCACCGTGTTCATGAACTCCTCCGTCAAGCAGGCCCAGAAGGACGGGGCCTCCGTAGAGGACATCAGCGCGGGCCTGAGCATCTCCATCGTGAAAAACGCCATCTACAAGGTCATCCGGGCCGCCAGCGCCGACGATTTGGGACGGCACATCGTGGTCCAAGGAGGCACCTTCCTCAACGACGCGGTGCTCCGGGCCTTCGAGCAGGAGCTGGGCCGGGAAGTCACCCGCCCCACCATCGCGGGCATCATGGGGGCCTTCGGGGCCGCCCTGTCCGCCCGGGACCTGAAGCTGGAAACATCCGGTCTGCTAAGTGAAACCGCGTTACAGTCCTTTACCCACGCCGCCAAACCCGTCACCTGCAGCCTGTGCACCAACCACTGTTCCCTCACTGTCAACAGCTTCGACGGCGGGCGGCGGTTCATCTCGGGCAACCGCTGTTCCCGGCCTCTGGGCAGGGAAAACGCCAAGCTGCCCGACCTGTACCAATACAAGTATCAGAAGCTCCGGGCCATGGAGGGCAAGGGCTTTGGGGACGGCTCCCGGGGCCGCGTCGGCCTGCCCTTCGGCCTCAACATGTACGAAAACCTGCCCTTCTGGTTCGAGCTGTTCACCCGGCTCAATTTTGAGGTGGTGCTCTCCCCCGAGTCCTCCCGGAAGCTGTACATCAAGGGACAGCGCACCATCCCGTCGGACACGGTGTGCTACCCCGCCAAGCTGCTCCACGGCCACGTGGAGGCCCTGGTGGAGGCGGGGGTGGACGCCATCTTCTACCCCTGCATGTCCTACAATTTTGATGAGAAGTCGGCGGACAACAACTACAACTGCCCTGTGGTGGCCTACTACCCCGAGCTGCTGGCCGCCAACATGCCCGATCTGAAAAAGACCCGGTTCCTCAACCCCTACGCCGGGCTTCACCGTCAGAAGGACTATGAGCGCATCGGCTCCCAGTGGTTCGCCGACACCTTCGGCATCCCCCGGAAGGAGGCCGTCAACGCCATCCGGGCCGCCTACCAGGCCTATGACCGCTACAAGGAGGATGTCCACCGCACGGGCCGCCAGTATATCGATCAAGCCAGGGCCCAGGGCCTGCCCATTATCGTGCTGGCGGGCCGTCCCTACCACATCGACCCGGAGATCAACCACGGCATCAACAGTCTGATTACCTCCTTTGGCTTCGTGCTGGTGAGCGAGGACGCGGTGGCCTTTCACGAGGAGTACGCCCCCCGGAAGGTGCTCAACCAGTGGACCTTCCAGGCCCGCATGTACAACGCCGCCCGGTATGTCTGCCAGCAGCCGGATATGGAGCTGGTGCAGCTGGTGAGCTTCGGATGCGGCACCGACGCCATCACCGGCGACGAGATGCGCTCCATTTTGGAGCAGGGAGGCAAGCTCTACACCCAGCTCAAAATTGACGACATCAGCAATCTGGGGGCGGTGAAAATCCGGGTGCGCTCCCTGATGGCCGCCATGGAAGAGCGAGCGCGGCGGTAGGCGGGTTTTGCCCCAGCCGGAGCGCGAAAACACGACAAAGGAGCCTGTTCTATGTTTGATCTGTCCATCTGCCAGGAGCTTTTTGACCGGGACCCGGTGCGCTACATTGATATGACCGAGGCGGTGCGTCGGGGCATTGGAACCGTGCTCTACGCCTCCCCCTCCGCCGCCCTGGTGGACGTACCCAGCCCTGAGCAGCCGGACGGCTTTCACACCTACCTGATGTGCTGCGCCGGTCTGGAGGAGGCCCAACGCCTCTGCGGTCTCCTCCCCTCCGGCGGTGGCTTCCTGCTGGCCGCCCATGAGGATTTCTGCGTCCCGCTGCTGAAAGAGCGCTTCGGCGCCACCCTGTTTTTGGAGGGGGCCAGCTATCAGGCCGCCTATCTGCGCACCCAGCCCCCCGTTTTCCAAGACTGCGGCCTCGCCATCCGGCAGCTGGACGTGAGCGGCCTCCCCCAGGTGGCCGCCCACTACCAATTGGAAGGGGAGGATTACCTCCGCTCCCTTCTGGAGCGGGGCCAGCTGTTCGGCGGCTTCCTGAACGGCGTCATGGTTGGCTTCGCGGGCCGCCACACTGAAGGCTCCATCGGCCTTTTGGAAATACTGCCCCAGTACCGCCGCCAGGGCTTCGCCACAGCGCTGGAGCGGTACATGATTCGCCTGGAGCTCTCCCTGTGCCACATCCCCTTTGGGCAGGTTTTAACGGATAACGCCCCCTCTCTGGCCCTTCAGCGCTCTTTGGGCATGACCATCTCAAGCGGAACGCTCCACTGGCTTTCCTGCGACTGATTTTCCCTACGAAAGGAGTCTCACCCATGGCAGAGCTGAAATACGACAAGGACGGGCGGCTTTTGTTCACCAAGGAAATGAAGGAGGAATACACCATCCTCATGCCCCAGATGCTCCCCGTCCACTTCGGCATGTTCCGCCAGCTCCTCGTCCTGGAGGGCTACAAGGTGGATATGCTCACCACCAACCACCGGGGCATCGTGGACGAGGGCCTGAAGTACGTCCACAACGACACCTGCTACCCCGCCCTGCTGGTCATCGGCCAGCTCATCGACGCCATCAAGCACGGGGGCTACGACCCCCACAAGGTGGCGTTGTTCATCACCCAGACCGGGGGCGGCTGCCGGGCGTCCAACTACATCCACCTGCTGCGCAAGGCCCTGGAAAAGGCGGGGCTGGAGTTCGTCCCCGTCATCTCGGTGAACCTGTCCGGGCTGGAGAAGAATCCCGGCTTCTCCCTCACCCTGCCCCTGGTGCGCAAGCTGATTTACGCCATGCTGTACGGCGACCTGCTGGTAAACGCCGCCAACCAGGTCCGTCCCTATGAGCTGACCCCCGGCGATACCGACGGTATGCTGGACCGCTGGCAGAAAACGCTTATCGACGGCTTCCAGGCGGGAAAGGGCATGAGCCGGAAGCAGATGCGGGATAATTTCGACGCCATCCTGGCCGACTTTGCCGCCATTCCCGTCTCCCAGGAGGAAAAGGTCCGGGTGGGCGTGGTGGGGGAAATTTACGTCAAGTTCTCCCCCCTGGGCAACAACAATCTGGAGGACTTCCTCCTCTCCGAGGGGGCGGAGCCGGTGGTCCCCGGCCTCACCGACTTCATGATCTTCAAGATCTTCAACCGGGAGGTGGACGTGAACATCTACGGCGGGCCCTGGGCAAAAAAGAAATTCTGCCAGATCTTCAAGGGCTATGTCGAGGCCTGCCAGCGGGACATGATCGCCGCCCTGAAAAAGACCCGTTTCCGGGCCCCCGGCGCCTTTGAGAACATGCACCAGCTGGTCCAGGGCTACCTGGGGGACGGCAACAAAATGGGCGAGGGCTGGCTGCTCACCGGCGAAATGCTGGAGCTCATCCACTCCGGCGTGCCCAACATCGTGTGTACCCAGCCCTTCGGCTGCCTGCCCAACCACATCGTGGGCAAGGGCATGATCCGCAAGCTGAAGGACGACTATCCCAGCTCCAACATCGTGGCCATCGACTACGACCCCGGAGCCACCAAAATCAACCAGGAGAATCGGATCAAGCTGATGCTGGCCAACGCCAAGGCCCTGGCCAAGCAGGAGAAAGAGCTTGCAGGCACAAGTGTGTAAAGGAGGAGCACCCGTCATGAAATTAGCGGAGGCCTTACAGGAGCGGGCGGACCTGAACCGCCGCATCCAGCAGCTCCAGCAGCGGCTGAGCAATAACGCCGTTGTCCAAGAGGGAGAGTCCCCTGCCGAGGACCCCCAGGAACTGCTGGCCGAACTGGATGGCTGCGTCCAGAACCTGGAAGCGCTCATCACCCGGATCAACCTGACCAACTGCCGCACCCTGGTGGACGGCGACAGCCTCACCGCGCTGCTGGCCCGGCGGGACGCGCTGAAGCTGAAGCTCAGCGCTTACCGTGACCTGTCCTATAATGCCAGCCAGCTGGCCCGCCGCGCCACCCATACTGAAATTAAGGTGCTCAGCGCGGTCAGCGTGCCCCAGGTGCAAAAAGAGGCGGACGCCCTCGCCCGGGAACTGCGGCTGCTGGACAATTCCATCCAGGCGGCCAACTGGACCACCGAGCTGATCTGACCCGGCGGCAGCTGGTAGCTTCCGGGGCGAACGCGATCTCTTCCGGCTGAGAATGAGCCGGACCATTGGCAGCGTCAAAGGGCTGGCGCGAGGGGGTTCAATTCCTCCACGTTACCGTTACGCCCAAACCGCGCACAACCGCACCGTT
This sequence comes from uncultured bacterium, assembly GCA_947364395.1. GTDB lineage: Bacteria > Bacillota > Clostridia > Oscillospirales > Oscillospiraceae > Enterenecus. The sequence goes on along the minus strand of CANASS010000033.1, from coordinate 7,535 downwards.
ACAGGGCCTAGGCCCGCATTAACACCGTACTACCACAGCGTTGACCGGAAGCAAGGGCGGGCAAGGGGAACTGCCGCCGATTTTCGTCCCTGTCCCGGCTGGGGCGGGGCCGCTTTATTTGGGAGGTTTTTATGGACGAACTGAAATTTGTGGACGCCTGCACGGAGGAGCATTTCCGGGCCATGTCCCTGATCCACGCCCTGGGCTGGCGGGACACCTATGTGGACGCGGTGCCCGCCGACTACATGGCCCGGGAGATCACCGACGACCGCTGGGTGGATGTGTTCCGCGCCAACTACGAAACCCGGAACGGCGTCCACGGCCTGCTTCTCTACCGGGGAGACCAGCCCGTGTCCTGCCTCAATTACTGCAAGGCCCGGACCGTCAACTACAACCCCGGCGACATCTGCACCTTTGACAACGCTGCCTACGCCGACTGGGGAGAGATCGCCTCCTTCTACACCCACCCCCAGGAGCGGGGACGGGGCTGCGGCGGGCTGCTGTTCGACGAGGCCTGCCGCCGGATGAAGGAGGCGGGCTTCCAAAACGCCTTCGTCTTTGTGCTGCGGGAGAATGAAAAGGCCCGGCGGTTCTACGCTGCCCACGGTTTCGCCTGGGACGGCACCCATGCCGATATCCCCTTCCCCCATGACACCGTCTGCGTGGACCTGCGGTATGTCAAAAAGCTGTGACCCTGCCCGCCCTGAATCAGGGCGGGTTTTTTTGCCAAAATGGTTGACAATCGTAGTCCGGCGTGTTATAGTAGGCTTACAACAGTAAACCAATTAAGCAAAGGGGGAACCGGGCATGGAGGACAGGCGGGATACCCTCTCCCCCAGCGAGTGGCGGGTGATGGAGTGCCTTTGGACAGGCCCAAAGACCTTGATGGAGCTGGTCCGGGCCCTGAAAGACAGCGCGGGCTGGGCCAAAAGCACCGTCACCACCATGGTGCGGCGGATGGAGGAAAAGGGACTTATCGACTATGAGACGGAGGGCCGGGCCAAGGTGTTCCGGGCGGCGCTGGCCCGGGAGGACGCGGCGGCGGCGGAGACCGATTCCCTTCTGGCAAGGGCCTTCCACGGCAGCGTTGGCCTGCTGGTCAGCTCCCTGGTGGACCGCAGCTCCCTGACCCGGGCGGACATCGACGATCTGTACACCATTTTGAACAAGGCGGAGGAGGAGTCAAAATGAAGCCGGTTTTAATTACATCGTCTATCCTGATTCTGCTGCTGGCCGCCCTGCGGCCCCTCCTCCGGGGGCGAATCGACCCCCGGTTGCAGTACGCCCTGTGGCTGGTCACCGCCCTGCGGCTGCTCATGCCCCTGGAGCTGGCCCCCAGCGCCTACAGCGCCCTGGCCCTGCTGGACAGTGCGGAGCGCCCCGCCCAGGTGGCACAGGCCATCGGACAAGCCCATGTGCCCATCCCGGCCCAGTCCTATGACAGCGCCTACGTCCAGGTCATCCGGGAGTACGAGGAGAACGGGGTGGACACCACCAGGCTCTCTGACCGGGAGCTGGAACAGGTGGACGCCCAAGCCCGGGAGCGCTCCCAGGGGTCCACCCTGGCCCAGCTGTTTGAGCAATACGCCCGCCCCCTGTGGCTGGGCGGGGCGGCGCTGGCGGGGCTGTGGTTTTTGCTGGTAAACCTGCGGCTGCGGCGAAAGCTGAGGACGGCGGAGCTGGTGGCGGAGGACCCCTTTGTCCAGCTCCCGGTGTACGTGTCGGACGCCCTTCCCTCTCCCTGCCTGTGCGGGATATTCCGGCCCGCCATCTATGTCACCCCCCACGCCGCCCAAGACCCGAACCGCCTGCGCCACGTGCTGGCTCATGAGTCCACCCACTACCGCCACCGGGACCACTGGTGGGCGCTGGCGCGGTGCCTATGCCTGTGCCTGTACTGGTTCGACCCCCTGGTGTGGTGGGCGGCGGCCCTGTCCCGGCAGGACTGCGAGCTGGCCTGTGACGCGGGGGCCATCCGCCGCCTGGGGGAGGCGGAGCGCATCCCCTATGGCCGCACCCTGGTGGACATGATCGCGGCGGGGCGCTGCTCCCTGATGCAGACCGCCACCACCATGACCGGCGGCAGGCGCCGGGTGCGCCAGCGGGTGCGGCTCATCGCCCGGAAGCCCAAAACCGTCATTGCGGTGGCGCTGGCCCTTGTTCTGGTGCTGGGGGCCGCCGTGGGGTGCACCTTCACGGGAGCGCCGGAAAAATCCGAGCCCACCACGGACAACCTGCAAGAGCGGCTGATGGACATTTCGGAAGAACTCCAGGGCACTGTAACCGCCGTCAAGGGGAACGGCAGTTTGGTGGAATACCGCCTGAACGTACCGGCAGACTGGGTGGACGAGCACCTCTCCTATGTGTTGTCGGTTCACACTTTTCAGAAGGAGAACTTCCGGGCCTGGCCGGAGAGCGGCGAGGACATCCTGTGGGAGATCACCGCCCAGGACGATACCTGCTATTATGTTATCCATCGGTTACGGGAACAAACGTACCCCTCCGAATATGAATACTGGGACACCCATCGCGCTGTCCGGGCGTTCGTAGAAGAAACGCTGCTTGCCACTGAGTGCGTGGAGCCCTACACCCCCGGCCAGACCCCGGACTCCCAGCAGCAGCGGCTGGCGGACCTGCCGGAGGAGTGGCGGGACAAGGTGAGCGTTTCCCATGCCCTGGGCGGCGAGGTGGGCTGTCTGGCCTCCTACGCGCTGAGCGATCCCAAATGGGCGGATCAACAGGGCGGCTGGCTGCTGGACCTGTACCGAATGGACGAGGCCGGGCTCCAGGAGAAGCTGAACCAAGGGCTGTGGCCCGCCGTGGACATCTTCGCCCGGAGCGGCGGTCAGTATTACGCCATCATTTGGCCCGGCGACGGGCGGTATCCGGACGGCAGCAACCTCAGCAACGAGTTCTGGGATGCCGTCAATGCCATAAAAGACCACGTAATGGACACGGTGCTGGCCACCGAGGGCGTGGAGCCCTTCGACCCTTTCACCACCCCGCCCCACTTCTTCTCCAACGTGCCGCAGCCTCCGCTGGAGCCGGGCAGCTACGCCATCGACGGCATGGACTACACCCTGGTCACCTCCTATGAGCAAGTCCCGGAGGACCCGGAGCAGTGGTATCTGGTGGGCCAGATGGGCAGCTATCCCGTGTGGATGTTCACCAGGGGGCATGGGGTGGAAACCATGTTCCAGATCGAAAACAGGCTCACCAAGGTGTTCCCCTACACGGCTCGCTTCTTCGGCGGAGGGCAGACCCCCGACGGCCACGCGCCCCAACTCATGCCGCTGGAGGGCTTCGGCTGGGGACCCAAGGGCACCTTCGGCCCCTTCGCCGTCATCACCCATGTGTTCCAGGGGGGGACGGACCAGCAGTATCAGCTGACGGTCTACGATCTGGGGACCGACCCCGCCTTCAAAGCCGCCTATGTCCACGACTGGGAGCCGCTGATGAACGACTTCAACGCCAACGCGGAAGCCGTCGTGCACGAGGACACCCATTCCGTCACTGTCGCCTATCAGGGGGCCAGCGCGGAGATCCAATTCGACGACATCCATTGGGATAACGTCCAACAGTACGGCTTTTCCGCCGAGACCTACGAATACTGCATGAACTACTACTTCAACGATGACGGCACCTCCTTCGACCTGGCAATGCCCATCAACCCCTTCACCACCGACCAGATCGCCGTCTGGACGCTGCGCTTCACCGGCAGCGGCTTCGAGAACGTGGGCTTCCGCTTTGCCCAGAGCGACGACGTCTACACCTACATCTCCGCCGTCCATTGAGCGCTTCCTCCCCGTCCGCGCGGGCGAAAAGAAAATATTGTAGACCGGCCCGCTTTTTGGTATACTACCAGAAAGCGGGCCTCTCTCATCCGGGCGGCCCATCCATCAAGGAAAGGCTGTGACCGACTCATGGACAAACAGTGGACCAACACCTTCCAAAAGGAGATCGAGGGCTTCAAGGACACCATCGCCGCCTTTGACAAGGGCGAGCTGGACCGCAAGGCCTACAAGGGCGTGTCCGGCGGCTTCGGCTCCTACGCCCAGCGGGACCCCTCCAAGCACATGCTGCGCCTGCGCCTCCCGGCGGGGCGGCTCACCCTGGAGCGGCTGAAATTTTTGGCGGACTGCGTAGAGAAGGAGCAGGTAGGGCGGCTCAAGCTCACCACCTGCGAGACCATCCAGCTCCACGACCTGTCCGCCGCCCAGGTGCCCGCCCTCATAGAGGCGGCCATGGACAGCGGCGTCTACACCAAGGGCGGCGGAGGAGACCACCCCCGCAATGTGATGTGCAGCCCCCTGTCCGGCGTCCAGCCCGGGGAGTGCTTCGACCCCACCCCCTGCGCCGAGGCGGTAACGGACTATCTGCTGTCCATCTGCCGGGACATCCGCATGCCCCGCAAGCTGAAAATCGCCTTCTGCAACGGGGTGGACGACCGCGTCCACACCGCCTTCCGGGACATGGGCTTCATGGCCCAGGCGGACGGCACCTTTGCCCTGCGCATCGCCGGGGGCCTGGGCATGCTCAGCCCCTCCATGGGCGTGCTGGTGGAGGAGCACGTCCCGCCCCGGGAGATTCTATATTACGTCCGGGCCATGATCGACACCTTCTGCCAGCACGGGAACTATGAGAACCGGGTGAAGGCCCGCAGCCGCTTCATGCAGGAGACCCTGGGCCCCGACGGCCTGAAAAAGGTGTTTCTGGAAAATGTGGCCGCCCGGAAGGCGGAGGGCGGGCTTGAGCTGCCCCAGATGGAGGCCCCCGCCGCCCTGGACAAGGGGGACGAAACCCTGTCCCACCCCCGGGCCATCCCCCAGAAGCAGCCCGGCCTGTACGCGGTGAAGTACCACCCCATCGGCGGGCTGCTGCCGGTGGCCAAGCCCGCACAGCTCTACGCCCTGCTGAAGGACATGGAGGGGGCGGAGGTCCGGGTGGCCCCCGACGAGACGCTGTATATCGTCAATCTGTCCGCCGGGGAGGCGGAACGGGTGCTGGAGGCCACCCAGGACGGGGCCCAGACCCGGTTTGAGCAAAGCGTGGCCTGCATCGGCGCGTCCATCTGCCAGCAGGGGGTCCGGGACAGCCAAGGCGCCCTCCAGGCCATGGTGGACGCGGCGAGGGCGGCGGGCCTGCCCGACGGAGCCCTGCCCCGGGTGTGCATCTCCGGCTGCCCCTCCAGCTGCTCCGCCCATCAGGCGGGGGCCATCGGCTTCCAGGGCTGCGTAAAGCCGGTGGACGGCAAACCCCAGCCCGCCTTCCGGATGTTCCTGGGGGGCAGCGACCAAGCGGGCAGGGCCCGCTTCGGCGAACCCGCGGCCACCATCCTGGAACAGGACCTGCCCGCCCTCATGGTGGAGCTGGGCCGGGCCGCCGCCCAGGCCGGGCAGAGCTGGGAGGAGTGGTCCCAGTCCCACCCCCAGGAGCGGGACGCCGTCATCCAGAAATACGGTTCCATCCAATAAACGGCAGGCCGGGGCGGCGTTCCGCCCCGGCCCCGCTTTTTGCCGGGTCTTGTGAAAAAGTCCCCAAAGGGGCTTGCGCACGGCGGGAAAGGATGGTACATTTATGGAGAGCGAAGCCGCTCCAATAAACCTGACCAAAGGGACGTGATCCGCCATGAAAGACCAGCTCAACCCCGCCCCCCCGCCCAGCGCCAACCCCTGCTGTGTGAACCGGGAGCTGTCCTGGCTCCAGTTCAACCGCCGGGTGCTGGAGGAGGCGGAGGACCCCGCCAATCCCCTGTGCGAGCGGCTGAATTTTGCCTCTATCTTCCAGAGCAACCTGGACGAGTTCTATATGGTCCGGGTGGGGATGCTGATGGACACCCTCCACCTGGAGGCGGTGGACGACAAGACCGGCATGACCTGCGCCGAGCAGGCCGCCGCCGTCCTGGACAAGACCCGGGAATACCTGACCCAGCGGGACCGGATCTGCCAGAACCTGCTGCGGGAGCTGGCGGGCCAGGGGGTGGAGCTGTGCCGCTTCCACGGCCTCCAGGACAAGACCCAGTCCTTCCTGGAAAAATACTTTACCTCCAACGTCCTGCCCCTGCTGTCCCCCCAGATCATCGGCCGCAAGCAGCCCTTTCCCTTCCTGCGCAACAAGCAGATTTACGCCGTGGCCATCCTCAAGACCAAGAACGGCGGCGAGCGCATGGGCATCGTCCCCTGCGGCGAGGGGGTTTTGCGCCGTCTGGTCCCCCTCCCCGGCGAGGGCCAGCGCTTCATCCTGGTGGAAGAGCTCATCGCCAGCTTTCTGCCCAAGATTTTCGCCCACTACAAGGTGGAGGGCACCGTGCTGATCCGGCTGCTGCGCAGCGCCGACATACACGTGGACGACGCCTCTTCCGAGATGAGCGACATGCTGGCGGAGGAGTACCGCAAGAGCATGGAGAAGATGATCCGCCGCCGCAAGCGCCTGCGCCCGGTGAAGCTGGACTATCAGGGCAAGCTCACCGACTCCGTCCGGGACAGCCTGTGCCGCTGCCTGGACCTGTCCAAAAAGCACCTCTTCGCCAGTGAAATCCCCCTGGACCTGTCCTTCATGGGGGCGCTGCGGGACATGCTGCGGGATAAAGCAGAGCTGTTCTACCCCCGCCGGGTGCCCCAGAACTCCCCCAATGTGGACCCCCTGGTCCCCATGACGGAACAGATCAGGAACCATGACCTGATGCTCAGCTACCCCTACGAGAGCGTCCGGCCCCTGCTGCGGCTTCTCCAGGAGGCGGGCCAGGACCCGGACGTGGTATCCATCAAGATGACCCTTTACCGGGTGGCACACAACAGCAAAATCGTCGAAGCCCTGGTGGACGCCGCCGAAAACGGCAAAGAGGTGGTGGCCCTGGTGGAGCTCCGGGCCCGGTTCGACGAGGAGAACAACATCGGCTGGTCCCGGGTGTTGGAGCGGGCGGGATGCCGGGTGATCTACGGCTTAGACGGGCTGAAGGTCCACTCCAAGCTGCTGCTCATCACCCGGATGCACCGGGGACAGGTAGAATACATCACCCAGGTGGGCACGGGAAACTATAACGAGGACACGGTGCGGCTGTACACCGACTTCACCCTCATGACCGCCTCCCCGGAGCTGGGAGCCGACGCCGCCCAGGTGTTCAACGCCCTGTCCATGGGCGAGGTGGTGGAGGACAGCCGCCAGCTGATGGTGGCTCCCGCCTGCCTGCGCGGCAGGGTGGCCGCCCTCATCGACGAGGAGATCCGGCAGGCCAAGGCGGGCAGCCCCGCCTATCTGGGCTTCAAGCTCAACGGCCTCACCGACAAGCCCCTCATCGACAAGCTCATTGAGGCCTCCCAGGCCGGGGTGAAAATTGATCTGGTAATCCGGGGCATCTGCTGCCTTACCGGCGGCGTGCCCGGCCATACGGAGAACATCCGGGTGGTGAGCATCGTGGGCCGCTACCTGGAACACGCCCGCGTCTATCTCTTCGGACAGGGGGAGCGCCGCCGGGTGTATATCTCCTCCGCCGACTTCATGACCCGCAACACCACCCGCCGGGTGGAGGTGGCCGC
>CANASS010000032.1 GCA_947364395.1 uncultured bacterium | reverse complement strand
GCGCCGGAGCGGACGGAGACCAGCAGGGGGTTCTCCTTATCGCCGAACTTCTTGCCGGTGATCTCCTCCATTTTAACGATGTAGTCCATGATCTGCGCCTGAATCTCATCGTTGATCTTCTGCCCGTCCTCATAGTACTGGGTGCACGCCTCGGTGGTGATGGTGAAGCCCTGGGGGACGGGCAGGCCGATGTTGGTCATCTCGGCCAGATTGGCGCCCTTGCCGCCCAGGAGCTCGCGCATGTTGGCGTTACCCTCTGAGAACAGGTAGACATATTTGTGAGCCATTGTACATTCCTCCAAACTTTTATCGGATGTGCGGGGAAAACGCGGGGTCTGAGTCATGGGAATATTTTAACAGAATACGCGGGGATGGTCAAGTAAGAGTTGTCTATCTTTAGCCTGTTTTCCAAAAAAGACGCCTGGAAAAACCGGCGTCCCTTTGACAGATTCCCCCATCCTGTGTTGTTATATAGGCAGAAGGAGGCGAGGCCCATGGACAGCGAGCGGACGGAATATCTGGTGGAGCGGTACGCCGACCTGCTGGTACGCATTGGACGCACCTGGCTGGGGGACTGGGACGACGCCCAGGATGTCTGCCAAACGGTGCTCATCAAGCTGCTGGAGCACCCGCGGGAGTTCCCGGACCAGGGGGAGGAGCGGGCCTGGGTGGTGCGTCTGGCGGTGAACCAGTGCAAGAACTGGAAAAAGAGCGCCTGGGTCCGGCGCCGCGCGCCGTTGGAGGAGGGGCTTTCCCTGTCGGTGGAGGCCCCGGAGCCGGAGGACGGGAGCCTGCTGGAACGGGTTCAGGCCCTGCCCTCCAAATACCGGGAGGTGATCTTTCTGCGGTACTACGAGGAGTATCAGGTGGGGGAGATCGCCCGTCTGCTGGGCATACCGGCCCCGCTGGTGAGCACACGGCTGAAACGGGCCAAGGATAAGCTGAGGACCATGCTGGGAGGCGAGGACTATGTGTGAGGACTTCAAAAAGTATAAAGAGGAGCTGGACCGAATCAGGCTGACCCGGGACAGCAAGGCGGCGCTGGCTGGGGCGCTGGCGGAGCACAGGCCGGAGAAGGAAGAAACGGCCAAGCGCCCGCCTCGGCGAACCCGGCTGATTCTGGTGGCGGCGGCGTTTGTCCTGGGGGCGCTGGCGCTGACGGCGGCCGCCCTGCCCGGGTTTTGGTCCTTGCTGGGTGTACGCCACTACGCGGCGGACCCCGGAAACGGGAGCCGCTATTCGGTTTCAATGTTTGGAAACGAAGTCGAAGCGCCGGTGGAGGCGGCGGAGGGCCGGGTGTGGTTTGTGTTCGACGGCCTGCGCATGGACATCACGGGACAGTTCGACGAAGAGCACGCCTTTGTCTATGAAACCATCAACCCAGAAACCGGCCTGCCCAACTACATCCTGGTGGGCTGGAGCGCAGGTGGGATCGGCTATGGAGAGATCGTATTCCTCCCGGGAGAGGCGGAGGATGGCGTCCGCCCCTTCAGCGCACACACGCTGGGCGTGGTCTGGATGGACCCGGACTACCCCATTTTTGACCACACCTATGCCCCGGACCCGGACGCAAACGGCTGGTTCATAAACGCGGTAGAGGAGATCTGCGCGCCGAATCTGGAGAAAATCCGCTCTGCGGCGGGAGCCCATGAGGCACAGCCGCCCTCCAGGGGGCCGGACTCCTCCGCGCTGCCCGCCGGGCCGGGCTGAGCCGCAGGATACAAAATGTGATATTTTACAGAAAACGGGTTTTGCCGGGGGTGAAACCTGTTTTCTGCGCTGAAATTTTGCGCCTAGGCGAAAAATCATTGACAAAAATCGAACTTGTGCTATGCTGAAAGCGGAAAACGTAAAACCTGATGTTATCGGACGGTGGGGGCCGAGCCCGCCGCCGGGGAAAGGGGAAGTCACATATGGGCTACACCAAGGAAGACATCATCCGCATCGTGAAAGAGGAGGACGTGAAGTTCATCCGCATGCAGTTCACGGACATCTTCGGACAGCTGAAGAACGTGGCCATCACCGCCTCCCAGATTGAGAAGGCGGTGAATAACCAGATTATGCTGGACGGCTCGTCCATCGAGGGCTTTGTCCGCATCAACGAGTCTGACCAGTATCTGCACCCGGACCTGGACAGCTTTGTCGTGTTCCCTTGGGAGCCCCAGCACGCCAAGGTGGCGCGGCTGATCTGCGACGTGCACAACCCGGACGGCTCCTCCTTTGTGGGCGACCCCCGGGGTGTGCTGGAGCGGGTGCTGGAGCGGGCGAAGGACATGGGCTACGACACCTTCAACGTGGGGCTGGAGGCGGAGTTTTTCCTGTTCCAGACCGACGAGGAGGGCAAGCCCACCACCAAGACCAACGATGAGGCGGGGTACTTCGACCTGGGCCCTCTGGACCACGGCGAGCCCACCCGGCGGCGCATCTGTCTGGCCCTGGAGCAGATGGGGTATGAGATCGAGGCATCCCACCACGAGGTGGCTCCCGGCCAGCACGAGATCGACTTCAAATACGCCCCCGCCTTGGAGTGCGCCGACAAAATCATGACCTTCAAGCTGGCGGTAAAGACCATCGCCCAGCGGGACGGCCTCCACGCCACCTTCATGCCCAAGCCCATCTACGGGCTGGCGGGCAACGGGATGCACACCAACATGTCCTTGCTCCGGGACGGGAAGAACGTGTTCTTCGACGAGCAGGGGGAAAACGGGCTGTCCAAGGAGTGCTACTCCTTCATCGCCGGCATACTGGCCCACATGAAGGGGATGGCGGCCATCACCAACCCTCTGGTCAACTCCTATAAGCGGCTGGTCCCCGGCTTTGAGGCCCCCTGCTACATGGCCTGGTCCGCCTCCAACCGCTCCACCCTCATCCGCATACCCGCTTCCCGGGGACAGGGCACCCGGGTGGAGCTGCGCTGCCCCGACCCGGCCTGCAACCCCTACCTGTCCCTGGCGGTGTGCTTGGCGGCGGGGCTGGACGGCATCGCCAAGGGCATGACGCCGCCCCCGGAGGTGACGGAGAACATTTTCGCCATGACCCCGGCAACCCGGAAGCGCCGGGGGGTGGAGGCCCTGCCCGGCTCCCTGGAGGAGGCCCTCATCGCCATGAAGAAGGACAAGCTGGTGATGGCGGCGCTGGGCCAGCACGTCACCCGTCAGTACATCGCGGGCAAGGAGGCGGAGTGGGACGAATACCGCACCCGCGTGTCCTCCTGGGAGCGGGATAAGTACATCATCAACTACTAAACTCATAACGGCCAAGCCAAAGCGCATAGGTTCCCCCATAAGGAGGGGAGCCTATGCGCTTTACCAAAATGCACGGCCTGGGGAACGACTACATCTTCCTCAACTGTATGGAATCCATGCCGGAGGACCTGCCCGGCCTGGCCCGCCGCCTGTCCGACCGCCATTTCGGCGTGGGCGGGGACGGGATCATCTGCGTGTGCCCGCCGGACCGGGCGGATTTCAAAATGCGGATGTTCAATGCCGACGGCTCCGAGGGGGCCATGTGCGGCAACGGCATCCGCTGCTTCGGCAAATACGTGTACGACCAGGGGCTGACGGGCAAGCGCCACCTCACCGTGGAGACCGGGGCGGGGGAGCGGGAACTGTCCCTGCTGGTCCGGGACGGCGCGGTGGCGGGGGCGGCGGTGGGCATGGGCGCACCCGTTTTGGGGGAGCCGGTGCCGATTGCGCTGGACGGGAGGGAATACATTGCCCGCCCCGTGTCCATGGGCAATCCCCACGGGGTGATTGAGGTGGAAAACCCCAGTGCCCTGGATTTGAGGACCCTGGGCCCGCTGGTGGAGCGGCATCCCGCCTTTCCCCGCCGGGTGAACGCGGAGTTCATCCGGGTGGTGAACCGGCGGGAGCTGGAGATGCGGGTGTGGGAGCGGGGCAGCGGCGAGACCCTGGCCTGCGGCACCGGGGCCTGCGCCGGCGCGGCGGCCATGATCGCCGCCGGGAAGCTGGACCGGGAGGCGGTGGTCCATCTGGCCGGGGGGGAGCTGACCGTCCGCTGGGATGGGGAATCCGGCCAAATGTTCATGACGGGCCCTGCCGCCGCCGTGTTTGATGGCGAAACTGCCGATTGACCGGGGCGTTTGGCCTGTGGTACAATGATTTAACCAGATAAAGTAAAGGAGTGGTCCCCATGGCCCACATCAATCAAAATTTCCAAAAGCTCCCCGGCGGCTACCTGTTCCCAGAGATCGGACGCCGTGTGCGGGCCTTTTCCGCCCAGAACCCGCCCATGCCCCTGATCCGCCTGGGGATCGGCGACGTGACCCAGCCTCTGGCCCCCGCAGTGGTGGAGGCCATGGTGAAGGCGTCCCGGGAGATGGGGGTGAAGGAGACCTTCCGGGGCTACTGCGAGGAGACCTGCTGTGCCTACGACTTCCTGCGCTTCGCCATCCGGGACGACTACAGGGCCCGGGGCGTGGAAGTGGCCGACGACGAGATTTTCGTCTCCGACGGGGCAAAATCCGACTGCGGCAGCATCGGGGATATCTTCTCGACGGATAATGTGGTGGCTGTGTGCGACCCGGTGTACCCGGTCTACGTGGACACCAACGCCATGGCGGGAAGGGCCGGAGATTTCAACGGGGAGCGGTGGACGGACCTGGTCTACCTGCCCTGTACCGCGGAAAACGATTTCTTCCCCAGCCTGCCCGGGGGGGATAAGGTCCCCGACCTCATCTACATCTGTTCCCCCAACAATCCCACCGGGACGGCGGCCGGCTATGACCAGCTCAAGACCTGGGTGGACTACGCCAACGCCCACGGCAGCGTGATCCTGTTTGACTCCGCCTATGAGGCGTTCATCACCCAGGAGGGAATTCCCCACAGCATCTTTGAGGTGGAGGGGGCCAAGACCTGCGCCATCGAGTTCCGTTCCTTCTCCAAGTCCGCCGGGTTCACCGGCAACCGTTGCGCCTATACGGTGATACCCAAGGCCCTGGAGCGGGAGGGGGTGTCTCTTTGGGCGCTGTGGAACCGCCGCCAGGGCAGCAAGTTCAACGGCGTGCCCTATGTAATCCAGCGGGCGGCGGAGGCGGCCCTGTCCCCGGAGGGGAAGGCCCAGACCGGGGCCGCTATCGGCTACTACCTGAACAACGCCAAGGTGGTCCGGGAGGGGTTGACCGCCGCTGGGCTGACGGTGTACGGCGGGGTGAACGCCCCCTATCTCTGGGTCAAGACTCCCGATGGCATGCCCTCCTGGGATTTCTTCGACCTGCTGCTGAAGCGGGCCTGTGTGGTCACTACTCCCGGCGTGGGCTTCGGCCCCAGCGGGGAGGGCTACGTCCGCATCACCGCCTTTGGAGACGCGGACGCCACCCGCGAGGCCGTTCAGCGTATTGCGTCGGCGGTAAAGCAATAAGTTGTTTCTCAGTGTTGCTGATTCCTTTTTCTTGAAAGAAAAAGGAATCGAAAAAGAACTTCAGACCCGCCTGGAGCGTTGCTCCAGGCGGATTTTTTATAGATGTAAATACTTTCGTTTCGGGAACGCGAAACGAAATTTCGCGTTGAAAGTTTCTTTTCGGCTCCTTTTCTTTTCAAAGAAAAGGAGTGCCCTTGCCCTTTCTTTGCCGGAATATTTTGGGACGTGCCCTCATAGGATTGGGGTACAAAGGCGGTGAAGGATATGGACGAAAGAAAACCCTGGGAGCAGGCGGCGGAGGCGCTGCCCGCCCCCCTGCGCTCCAGCCTGGAGGCTCTGGGGAGGGACAGGCTGGAGCGGGCGGAGGAGTTCCGGCTGCGGCGGGGCTTTCCCATGACGGTGCTGCTCCCCGGGGGAGAGGCGGAGACGGGGGGCCCGCTCGTGGGGGAGGAGGAGCTCCGGCAGGCGGTGGAGAACGCCACCCAGTGCTCCGCCCACACGGCGCTGGATAAGGTGCGGCAGGGGTTCGTCACCCTGCGGGGAGGCCATCGGATGGGCCTGTGCGGCACGGCGGCCAGGAAGGATGGGAAAATTGTCACCCTTCGGGAGCTGTCCTCCCTGTCCATCCGGGTGGCGCGGAGCGTGACCGGGCTGGCGGGCCCGCTGCTGCCCCGGCTGACGCAGGACGGGCGGTGTTTGAGCACCCTGATCTTAGCCCCGCCTGGGGCGGGCAAGACCACCCTGCTCCGGGACCTGGTCCGGGCCCTGTCCGACGGGGAGGGGTGCGCTCCCCACCGGGTGGCGGTGGCCGACGAGCGGGGGGAGATTGCCGCCCTGTGGCGGGGGGAGCCCCAGCTGTATGTGGGGCGGCACACCGACGTGCTGGACGGCTGTTCCAAGGGAGAGGGGCTGTCCATCCTCATCCGGGGGATGAATCCCCAGGCGGCGGCGGTGGACGAGCTGGGCGGCGATGAGGACGTCCGGGCGGCGGTGGAGGCGGCGGGGTGCGGCGTGGCGGTGCTGGCCACCGTCCACGGTACGGGGCTGGATGATCTGGGCCGCCGCCCCGCCTGCCGGGGGCTGCTGGCCTCCGGGACCTTCCGGCGGCTGGTGGTTTTGGAGTACCGGGGCGGGGAGCGGTCCGCCCGGGTGGAGGAGCTGTCATGACCCGGCTGCTGGGGGCCGCCCTGGTGGTGGCCGGATGTGTGTCGCTGGGCCTGTGCGCCGTGGCCTGGCTGGACGGCCGGGTGCGGGACCTGGGGGAGCTGGCGGCAGGGCTGGACGCCCTCCAGCGGGAGCTGGGCTGGCGGCTGTCCCCGCTGCCCCAGGCGCTGGAGGGCGCGGCCAGGGCGGCTCGGGGCCCGGCGGCGGATTTTTTTGCCCTCTGCGCCCGGCGGGCCCGCTCGCCGGAGGGACAGGCCTTTCAGGAGACGTGGCGGGAGGCTCTGAACGCCTCCTCCCTCCGGCTGAGGGGGGAGGACAAGGCCCTGCTGGAGCGGCTGGGCGGGGTGCTGGGCCGGTACGACGGGGACAGCCAGCGGCTGGCCCTGGAGGACGCGGCGGCGGGCCTGCGCACCCTCCAGGGGGCGGCGGCGGACGAGCGGAGCCGCCTGGGCCGGGTGTATGGGGTTCTGGGGGCGGCGGCGGGGCTGCTGGCGGTCATCCTGCTGCTGTAAGGCCCCACAATATTACTTAGGAGGACGGATGATGGACGTGGACCTCATTTTTAAAATTGCCGCCATCGGCATACTGGTGTCGGTGCTCAATCAAGTGCTCACCCGCTCGGGCCGGGACGAGATGGCCACCATGACCACCCTGGTGGCGCTGGTGGTGGTGCTGATGATCGTGGTGCAGCAGATCAACGACCTGTTCACCCTGGTGAAGGACCTGTTCAGGCTGTGAGCGGCGTGGCGAAAATCGCGGCGGCGGCGGTGGCGGCGGCGCTGTGCGCGGTGGTGGTGCGCAGGCAGTCTCCGGAGATCGCCTTGGCGCTGGGCGTGGGGGCCTGCGCCCTCATCGTGCTGTCCTGCTCCGGGGCGCTGGAGTCGGCGGTGGAGCTGGCGGACAAGCTGGCCCAGGCCGGGGGGCTGTCCGCCCAGGTGGTGGAGCCGGTGCTGAAAACGGCGGGCATCGCCATCGTCACACGGCTGGCCGCAGACTTCTGCAAGGACGCCAAGGAAGGCGGGCTGGCCTCGGCGGTGGAGCTGGGGGGGACGGCCCTGGCCCTGGGGGCGGCGCTGCCCCTGGTGACGGCGGTGCTGGACGTGCTGTCCCAGCTGCTGTAGGGGGCGGCCATGGAAAAGGTTTGGACGGTTTTGGCGGGGCTGGTCCTTGCGTCCGCCCTGTGCCTGCCCGCCCGGGCCCTCACCGGGCAGGAGGTGCTGGAGCGGCAGGAGGCGCTGATCGACGTGGAGGGGCTCCAGCGGGCGGCGGTGGAGAGCGGCGGCGAGGCCCAGTACGGGGCCAGCCTGGACGAGGGGCTGGAGGCCCTGCTGGACACGGGCACCCGGGAGCTGGGGGGCGCGGTGCGCACCGCGGCCCGGTCCGGGGCGCTGCTGCTGGTGATCCTGATGTTCTGCGCCCTGGCGGAGTCGGTGGGGGAGCTTGGGAAGGGGAGCGTGAAGGCCGCCTCCCTGGCGGGGACGCTGGCGGTGGCGGCGGTGGCGGTGGCGGACGTGAACTCCCTGCTGGGGCTGGGCCGGGGGGCGATGGAGAACATGACCTCCTTCGCCAACGTGCTCCTGCCTGCGGTGGCGGTGGTGACGGCGGCCACCGGGGCGGTGACGGGGGCGGCGGCCCGGCAGCTGGCGGCGGCGCTGTTCTCCGGCCTGCTGGCCAACCTGATCAGCGGGCTGCTGGTCCCCCTGCTGTACGGATATATCGCCGCCTCGGCGGCCCAGGCGGCGCTGGGAAGGGAGGAGCTGAAGCGGATGGCGGACCTTTTGAAATGGACGGTGACTACGCTGCTCACCATCACCACCATCGCCTTTGTGAGTTACCTGACGGCCAGCGGGGTGGTGGCGGGGACGGCGGACGCGGCGGCGGTAAAAGCGGCCAAGTTCGCCATATCCGGGGCGGTGCCGGTGGTGGGGAGCATCCTGTCCGACGCGGCGGAAACGGTGCTGGCCTCCGCCGGGGTCCTCCGGGGGACGGTGGGGGTGTTCGGCATGGTCACCGTGCTGGGGCTGTGCCTGGTCCCCCTGCTGCGGCTGGCGGTGCACTACCTGGCCTATAAGCTGGTGGCGGCGCTGGCCTCCGCCCTGGGCAGCGGCCCCCCCTGCACCCTGGTGGACCGGCTCAGCTCCGCCTTTGGGCTGGTGCTGGGGATGATGGGAGCCAGCTGCCTGCTGCTGCTCATCACCTTGGTGTCCTGCCTGTCGGTGGCCAGCCTGTGATGGGCTTTGTGCGCGCCTGGCTGCTGGGGGTGACGGCGGCGGCGCTGGTGCTGGCCCTGGCGGAGGCCCTGGCCCCGGAGGGGGCGGTGAAAAAGGTGTGCCGGCTGGCGGGGGGGATGGCCCTGCTGCTGGCTGCGGCGGGGCCGGTGCTGGACGCGCTGGACGGGACCGCCCTCACCCGGGGGCTGGAGGGCTGGCGGGACCAGTCCCAGCGGTATGAACAGGAGCTGGAGGGGCGGAGCGAACAGCTCTATCTGGCTATCATAGAGGAGGAGACCGCCGCATATGTTATGGACAAGGCGAGAGAATTCGGCTTTGAGTGTGCGGTGGAGGTGACCTGCGGCTATGACGAAAACGGCGTGCCCTGCCCCTGGGAGGCCGCCGCCCGGGGGGAGTGGACCCCGGAACGGCGGGCCTGGCTGGGGCGGCTGCTGGAGGAAGAGCTGGGCGTGCCCGCCCGGCGGCAACACTACGAGGAGATACTGCCATGAAGGTCCAATGGAAGCCGGAACAGCTGTGGAAGCTGCTGGACAAGTACAAATACGTGCTGCTGGTGCTGGCGGCGGGGCTGGCGCTGCTGCTGTGGCCGTCGGGGGAGGGGGAGAAGCCCGCCCCGGCGGCGGGCGGGGAGCCGGAGGCGTTCGACCTGGCGGCGCTGGAGGAGAAGCTTTCCCGGACCCTGTCCCAGGTGGAGGGGGCGGGGGAGGTGACGGTGGTTTTGACGGTGAGGAGCGGCGCGGAGCAGGTGCCCCTCACCGACCGCTCCACCTCCACCCGGGAGCGGGACAGCCAGGTGGAGGAGAAAACGGTGGTCGTCAACACCGGCTCCGGCCAGCAGGCGGTGGTCCGGCTGGAGCGGGCCCCGGTGTTCCAGGGGGCGGTGGTGGTGTGCCCCGGGGGAGACCGGGCGGAGGTGCGCCTGCTGCTCACCCAGGCGGTATCGTCCCTCACCGGGCTTGGCTCGGATAAGATAACCGTTTGCAAAGGGGGCTGACGGCCCCAACCTTGAAATTTTGGGAGGACAGAATCATGAGTGTGTGGAAACGAAACGCGGTCGTGGTGGCCATCGTGCTGTTCGTGGGGGCGGCGGTGTACCTGAACTGGTCCTACGGCAAGGAGGCGTCGGCGGCGGACGGCGGCGGCAAGCTGCTGGGCCAGGCCGCGCTGGTCAACGGCAAGGACGACAAGCAGGCCGGGGGCGGCAAGACGGCGGGGGACGCCCAGTCCAGCGCCCAGCCCAGCGCCGACCCCAGCGCCTCCCCCAGCGCGGCGGGGGAGCAGACCGGCTATTTCGCCTCCGCCCGGCTCAACCGTCAGCAGGCCCGGGACAGCGCCCTGGAGCTTCTCCAGCAGGCGGCGGCGGACGCGGGGGCCCAGCAGGACATCATCGACGAGGCCAACGCCTCCATCCAGACCATGGCGGCGCTGACCATGTCCGAGGCCCAGGTGGAGAACCTGGTTACCGCCAAGGGCTATGGGGACTGCGTGTGCTTCATCAATGAGAACAGCGCCAGCGTGGTGGTGTCGTCCACGGCCAACGGCCTCAGCGAGAACGACGTGACCAAGATCATGGAGATCGTCAAGGAGGAAACGGGGCTGTCGGCGGATAAGATCAAGGTCATCGAGACCGAGCCCTAAGCGTGAGCGTAGACACGCCGCCTCGGATGGACCGGAGCGAGGGTGAGCGATGGGGCCGCAAGGCCCCAGAGACCAGCCCGAGTCGGAGGGAAACCGAGGCGAAAGTGTGTCCAACGCGGGCGTGATAATGCCGCCGTAAGCGCCCCAAAATAAGGATTGTAATTTTTAGGACAGGGTGATATAATAGCCTCAGCATTTGGTAAAGGAGCGTGAGGCGATATGGCCGAAGGCAGGGAATATATCTCCCATGAGAGCGAGCTGGGCAGCGTCAGCATTTCCGAGGAAGTGCTCACCATTATCGCGGCGGCGGCGGCGGTGGACGTGGAGGGGGTCAGCTCCCTGGGGTCCGGTCTGAGCAGCGAGGGCGCCGCTACAGCCAACCGCAAGGCCCTCACCAAGGGCGTCCGGCTGTGGGTGGAGGACGAGCGGGTCGCCGTGGACCTGCCCATCCTGGTGCGCTACGGCTACGTGGTCACCGACGTGGCCAAGGCGGTGCAGGAGGCGGTGTTTGCCGCCGTGGAGAACACCAGCGGGCTGGAGGTGGCCCAGGTCAACGTCACCGTGGCGGGCGTCACCTTCCAAAAGTGAGCGGGGGAGCCGGGGCACAGGCCCCGGCTCTTTTTCCGCCCTTTTTTTGTGGGAAAAGGGGGTTTCTTTTTTTGGCCCGTTCGTGTATAATAAAATGAATATGCAAAATGGGCCGCTGTGCCCAACGAGAAGCCCGGCGCCGCCGGGAGAGGAGGAGTTCCCATGAACAGAAGCACCGCCAGGGAGATCGCCGTCCATTTCGTGTTTGAGCTGGCGTTTTCCAACGAGACGGCCCGGCAGCTGCTGGACCGGGAGCTTACCCCGGAGGGATTTGCCCGGCGGGCCCAGGACGAGCCCATGTACGCCGAGTTCCCCGGCCAGGGGGAGCGGGATTACATCACCCGGCTGGTGCTGGGGGCGGGGAGCCACGGGGCCGAGCTGGACGGCTATATTGAGAAGTACGCCAAGGGCTGGCGGTTTTCCCGCATCGACCGGGTGGCCGCCGCCATTATGCGCACGACCATGTATGAGATTATGTATATGCCCGACATACCCAACGGGGCGGCCATCAACGAGGCGGTGGAGATCGCCAAGGGGTATCTGGACGACGAGGTGGTCAAGTTTATCAACGGCATCCTGGGCTCTTTCGTGCGCTCGGAAGTGCCGGAGCTGGAGTGAGCGTCATGGACAAGCTGTGCCTGGGCTTTGACACCAGCAACTACACCACGTCAGCAGCCCTGTTCGGGGGCGGCACGGCGGAAAACCGGGGAAAGCTGCTCACCGTGCCCGAAGGGGCCCTGGGCCTGCGGCAGAGCGACGCCCTGTTTCAGCACGTGAAGCGGCTGCACCTGATGGCGGAGCAGCTCCGGGCGGACGGGGTGATGGGAAAAATCGCCGCCGTGGGGGCGTCCACCCGGCCCCGGGAGGCGGAGGGTTCCTATATGCCCTGCTTCCTGGTGGGGGAGGGGGAGGGCCGCACCCTGGCGGCGGCACTGGGAGCGCCCTTCTATCCCTGCTCCCACCAGCAGGGCCACGTGGCGGCGGCGGCCTGGTCGGCGGGCCGGGAGGACCTGCTGGACAGGCCCCATCTGGCCTGGCACCTGTCCGGGGGCACCACCGAGCTTCTTCGGGTGGAGCCGGAAGGCCACACCGTCCGGTCCCAGGTTGTAGGGGGGACCAGCGATATCGCCGCAGGCCAGCTCATCGACCGGGCCGGGGTGCTGCTGGGCCTGCCCTTTCCGGCGGGCAAGGCGCTGGACGCTTTGTACCCCCAGGCGGAGAAGGAATTGTCCTTCCGGGTGAAGCTGAACGGTCTGACCTTCTCCCTGTCCGGCATGGAGAACAAGGTGAAGGAGCTGGCGGAGCGGGGGGAAGCCCCCGCCGCTATCGCCCGGTTTACCATTGACACCATCATGGATGTGCTGATCCGGGCCACCGGGGCGGCCCGGAAGCGCTGGCCCGGCCTGCCTGTGCTGTGCTCGGGCGGGGTGGCCTCCAACCGGCAGATCCGGGCGGCGCTGGAGCGGGCCTGCGGCGCGGTGTTCGCACAGCCCCAGTACGCCGCGGACAATGCCCTGGGGGTGGCCATTCTGGCCCACCGGGCGCTGGAGCGGGGGGTGGCAGGGTGAATATTGCCAATCTGCCTGTCTATACTGTATCTCAGGTCAACGGCTACGTGAAGGAGCTGATGGACGGCGACCCCCTGCTCACCGGGCTGCTGGTGCGGGGGGAGGTCTCCAACTATAAGTGCTATCCCTCCGGCCACCACTATTTCTCCCTGAAGGACCAGCAGGGGGCCCTGCGGTGCGTCATGTTCCGGGGGGAGGCGGTCCGGCTGCGGTTCCGCCCCGCCAACGGGATGCGGGTGGTGGCCTTCGGCCGGGTGTCGGCCTACCCCAGGGACGGGCAGTACCAGCTCTATTGCAGCGAGCTGATGGAGGACGGCCGGGGGGCCCTGGACGAGGCGTTTGAAAAGCTGCGCCGCCGCCTGGAGGCGGAGGGGCTGTTCGACCAGGCGAACAAGCGGCCCCTGCCCAAGTACCCGAAAAAAATTGCCCTGGTCACCTCCCCGGCGGGGGCGGCGGTCCGAGACATGCTGCGCATACTGGGGGCCCGGTGGCCCCTGGCCCAGGTGCTGGTGGTCCCCGTCCGGGTCCAGGGCGCCGAGGCGGCGGGGGAGATTTCCGCCGCCATCCACAGGCTGAACAACCGGGCGGATATCGACCTGATTATCACCGGCCGGGGAGGCGGCTCCAAGGAGGACCTGTGGGCCTTCAACGAGGAAATTGTGGCCCGGGCCGTCTATCTGTCCAACATCCCGGTGATCTCCGCCGTGGGCCACGAGCCCGACGTGACCATCGCCGACTACGCGGCGGACCTGCGGGCGGCCACCCCCTCCAACGGGGCGGAGCTGGCGGTCCCCGACCAGGGGGCGGAGCGGGCCAGGCTGGCCCAGCTGGACCGGCGGCTGGCCAGGGCCCTCCAGGCCCGGCTGAGCGGGGCCCGGCGGGAGCTGGACCGGCTGAAAAACAGCCGCGCCCTGCGCAATATCAAAGCCCCCATCCAGGACCGGCGGCTGGCGGTAGACGGACTGCGCCGCCGGATGGCCCTGGCCCTCCGGGGCAGGGTGGAGGGGGGCCGTCAGGCCTTGAATACCCAAAAGGGCCGGCTGCCCCTGGGGCTGAGCGCTCAGACCGCGAGGAAAAAGGCGCTGCTGGGCCGGCTGTCGGCGGGGCTGGACGCCCTGAGCCCGCTGAAGGTGCTGGGCCGGGGCTACGCCGCAGCTCGGCGGGGGGAGGATGTGGTGTCCTCCATCACCCAGGCGGAGGCCGGGGACCGGCTGGACATCCTGGTGTCCGACGGGGTG
The DNA here is from genome assembly GCA_947364395.1 of uncultured bacterium. Taxonomy (GTDB): domain Bacteria; phylum Bacillota; class Clostridia; order Oscillospirales; family Oscillospiraceae; genus Enterenecus. The sequence continues at coordinate 11,560 of CANASS010000032.1, read as the reverse complement.
CTGAAGTGTACTGTTGAGGAGAAGGAGGAGAGGACATGGCGGTGAAAAAGCAGTCCTTTGAGGAGGCTATGGGGAGGCTGGAGGCCATCGTGGCCCAGCTGGAGAAGGGCGAGTGCGGCTTGGACCAGTCCCTCAAGCTGTTTGAGGAGGGGGCCGGGCTGGCGGGCCGGTGCGAGGAGCTGCTGGACCAGGCGGAGCAGAAGGTGAACCTGCTGCTGGCCGACGACCAGGAGGTCCCCTTTGAGGGGGAGGGCGCCGATGGACTTTGAGCGGGAGTATCAGGGGGCCCTGGCCCTGGTGGATGGTGAGCTGCGAAGCGCCTTTACCGGCGGTATGGACGGCCCCCACCGGGAGCTGCTGGAGGCCATGCGGTACAGCCTGCTGGCCGGGGGTAAGCGGGTGCGGCCGGTGCTGGCGCTGAAGTTCTGCGAGGCGCTGTGCGGGGACATGGCCCCCGCCCTGGACTATGCCTGCGGGGTGGAGATGCTCCACACCTACTCCCTGATCCACGACGACCTGCCCTGCATGGATAACGACGGTCTTCGCCGGGGCAAGCCCACCTGTCACGTGAAATACGGGGAGTGGCTGGCCCTTCTGGCGGGAGACGCCCTCCAGGCGGCGGCCTTTGAGCGGCTGGCCGGGTCGGCGCGGACCACCCCCGCCGCCAACGGAAAGGCCTGCGCCATCCTGGCTGAGGCCGCGGGGTGCGGCGGTATGTGCGGCGGGCAGTACCTGGACATCAAATGGGAGGGCCGGGAGTTCCCGGAGGGTTATGGCCCGGAGCAGATCGACGCCTGGAAGACCGGGGCCCTGCTGGAGGCGGCCTGCCTGCTGGGGCTGACGGCCTCCCCGGCGGAGCCCGTCCCGGAACAGTGGGAGGCGGCCCGGCGGTACGCCCAGCGGCTGGGGATGGCTTTCCAGATCCGGGACGACATGCTGGACGTGGAGTCCACCACCCAGGAGCTGGGCAAGCCCATCGGGTCCGACGTCCAGAACGGAAAGAATACTTACGCTGCCCTGTACGGTCTGGACAAGTGCCGGGAGCTGGTGGCGGAGCTGACGGAAAAGGCCAAGGAGAGCGTGAGGGGGGCTTTTGAGAAGCCGGAATTCCTGTGCGCCCTGGCCGATTCCCTGGCGGCGCGGAAAAATTGACAGGCGGGTGGCGAAAGGGCCGCCGTATGCCTGAACACAGAGGAGAGATGCGTGATGCTGAGCCCGGTTTTGTTGATTTCCATTGCCGCCTGGGCGTCGGCCCAGGGGCTGAAGATGCTGATCTCCGCGGCGGTCTATCGGAAGTTCGACATCGCCTATCTCACCACCGGGGGCGGCATGCCCAGCTCCCATTCGGCCCTGGTGTGCGCAGCCGCCGTGTCCTGCGGCATGAGCGCCGGGTTTGATTCCTCGGTGTTCGCGGTGGCGGCGGTGGTGGCCTTTGTCGTCATGTACGACGCCGCCCACGTCCGCCGGGAGACGGGAGAGCAGGCCAAGGTGCTCAACTATATCCTGCGCAACTGGGAGGAGTTTAAGCCCGAGAACTTCGAGCGGGATTTGAAGGAGCTCATCGGGCACACCCCCCTACAAGTGGCGGTGGGAGCTGTTTTAGGGGTGGCGGTTGGCCTGCTGGGCAGCTGGCTGGCCTTTGAAATTTAAAAAGAAGCCCCGAAAAGCCGTCTTATGGTTTTTGGGGGAGAGGAGGGACAGCGAAGGATATGAAGCTTGTCCCGACGAAAGGAGGCGGGGCCATGGGCCCGGAACAGCTGAACAGCCTCACCGACATTCAGGCGAAGCTGCTGTGCGACCAGCTGCGGGAGCAGATCATTGCCGGCGTTTCCAAGACCGGGGGCCATCTGGCCTCCAGCCTGGGGGTGGTGGAGGCCACGGTGGCCGTCCACAGGGTGTTTGACCTGGAGACGGACCGGCTGGTGTTCGATGTGGGACACCAGTGCTACGCCCACAAGATCCTCACCCAGCGGGGGGGGCAGATGGACACCCTGCGGAAGCTGGGAGGGCTGTCCGGCTTTCCAAAGCCCCGGGAGCACCGGGCGGACGCCTTCATTGCCGGACACGCCTCCAACGCGGTGTCGGTGGCCCTGGGCATGGCCCGGGCCCGGACGCTGAACCGGGAGAACTACTGTGTTCTGGCCATGCTGGGGGACGGGGCCATGACCGGCGGGCTGGCCTACGAGGGGCTGTCCGACGCGGGGCAGAGCGGGGAGCAGCTGGTGGTCATCCTCAACGACAACGGCATGTCCATCACCAAGAACGTGGGGGGCGTGGCCCGGCACCTGGCCCAGCAGCGGCTGAAGCCCCAGTACCTCCAGTTCAAAAAGGTGTACAAGCGGGTCACCGGGGCCACGGCGGTGGGCCGGGGGCTGTATCGCTTCACCCACAAGGCCAAGCAGGCGGTGAAAAACGCCGTCCTCCATTGCAGCATGTTTGAGGACATGGGATTTACCTATCTGGGCCCGGTGGACGGCCATGACGTGAATTACCTCACCCGGCTGCTGCGGTACGCCAGGGAGCTGAACAGCCCGGTTTTGCTTCACATCAAGACCGTCAAGGGAAAGGGCTATCCCCCGGCGGAAAAGGAGCCCGACCGCTTCCACGGGGTGGGGCCCTTCCGAATCGAGGACGGCGCGCCCCTCCGGGAGGGGGGGGAGACCTTCTCCTCCGTGTTTGGGGACACCCTGCGCCAGCTGGTCCGGGAGGGGGACGACGTGGCCGCCATCACCGCAGCCATGCCCGACGGCACGGGACTGATGGGCTTTGCCCGGGAGTACCCGGAGCGCTTTTTCGACGTGGGCATCGCCGAGGGCCACGCCGTGTCCATGGCGGCGGGGATGGCCAAGCAGCGGCTGACCCCTGTGGCGGCCATCTACTCCACCTTTTTGCAGCGGGCCTACGATATGCTCGTCCACGACGTGGCCATCCAGGGGCTCCACGTGGTGCTGGGGGTGGACCGGGCGGGGCTGTCCGGCGAGGACGGGGAGACCCACCACGGCGTGTTCGACGTGGCCTATCTCAGCTCGGTGCCCGGCATGAGAATCTACTGCCCCGCCAGCTTTGAGGAGCTGCGGGCCATGCTCCGCCACGCGGTGGAGAAGGACCGGGGCCCGGTGGCGGTGCGCTACCCCCGGGGGGGCGAGGGGGAGTTCCAGTCCCTGTGCGGCATCGAGGGGGCCAGCGTCATCCGGCCCGGCACTGACGTGACCATCGCCGCCTACGGCACTATGGTGAACGAGGCGCTGGAGGCCGCCCGCCTGCTGGAGGAGCAGGGAAAGTCCGCCCAGGTGGTGAAGCTGAACAGCATCTCCCCCCTGGACGTGGACGCCGTGGCCGCCTGCGCCCAAAAGACCGGGCGGCTGGTGGTGGCGGAGGAGTGCGTGGACGCGGGCTGCGTGGGGCGCAGGATTGCCGCCGGGCTCGCCCTGGGGGGCGTGACCGGCGTCAGGCTGGCCCTGGTGAACCTGGGGGACCGTTTCGTCCGGCAGGGCACCGTGGCGGAGCTGAGACAGCTGTGCGGCATCGACGGGGCGTCCATCGCCCGCAGGGCCGGGGAGGTGATGGGCCGTGGCTAAAAAACGTGTGGACCTGCTGCTGGTGGAGCGGGGGCTGGCGGACACCCGCCAGAAGGCCCAGGCCGTCGTCATGGCGGGGCAGGTGTACACCGGGGAGCGCCGGTGCGACAAGCCGGGCCTCACCCTGGAGGAGGACGCCCCCCTGGAGGTCCGGGGCGGGCTGCGCTACGTGAGCCGGGGGGGATTGAAGCTGGAGAAGGCCATGGAGGTCTTTCCCATCGCGCTGGCGGACAAAACCGCCGCCGACATCGGGGCGTCCACCGGGGGCTTCACCGACTGTATGCTCCAAAACGGGGCCAAGCGGGTGTACGCCGTGGACGTGGGCTATGGGCAGCTGGCCTGGTCCATCCGCAGCGACCCCAGGGTGGTGTGTCTGGAGCGCACCAACGCCCGCTATCTGACCCAGGAACAGATTCCCGAGCCCCTGGATTTCGCCTCCATCGACGTGTCCTTCATCTCCCTGGGGCTGATCCTGCCCGCCCTGCGGCCACTGATGGCTCCGGGGGGCCAGGCCGCCGCCCTGGTGAAGCCCCAGTTCGAGGCGGGGAGAGAAAAAGTGGGCAAAAAGGGAGTGGTCCGGGACCCGGCGGTCCACCTGGAGGTGCTGGAGCGCTTCTTGGACCAAGCCGCCCAGGCGGATTTTTCTGTGCTGGGGCTGGACTTCTCCCCCATCCGGGGGCCGGAAGGGAATATTGAGTATCTGGGTTTTCTCCAGGCGGGGGCCGGGGAGAAGCCTGAGTTTGACTTGAAGGAGCTGGTGGACCGCTCCCATCAGGCGCTGAAGGGGTGAGGGAAGGATGAAAATTGTGCTGTGCCCCAACCCCTACCGGGACCGGGGGCTGCGGGCGGCCCAGGCCGCCCAGCGCATCCTGGAAAACGCCGGGGCCCAGACCGCCATCTGCCTCCCCTTCGAGGTGGACCAGGGCAGCCGTCTGGACCTGCCCGCCGGGGCGGCGCTGGGCCAGATCGAGGAGGAGCTGGAGGACGCCAACGTGCTGGTGTGTTTCGGCGGGGACGGCACCATTCTCCACGCCGCCCACGAGGCCAACGCCCGGAATATCCCCATCCTGGGGGTGAACCTGGGCAGCATCGGCTTTATGGCGGAGCTGGAGCACGGGGAGCTGTCCCTGCTGGCCCGTCTGGCCGGAGGGCGGTTCGGCATTGAGCGGCGGATGATGCTGGACGTTACCGTCCGCCGGGAGGGGCGGCGGGTGTTTGACCAGCAGGCCCTGAACGACGCGGTGCTCACCAAGGGGGCGGTGGCCCGCGTGCTGGACCTGGAAGTCACCGGGGACAGGGTGACCATCTCCTCTTTCTCCGGGGACGGCATCGTGGTGTCCACCCCCACCGGGTCCACCGCCTACTCCATGGCGGCGGGGGGGCCCATCGTGGAGCCCACGGCGGCCAATATTATCATCGCCCCCATCTGCGCCCACTCCCTCCACGCCAAGCCCTTTGTGCTGGACGCGGCCAGGTCGGTGGGGGTGCGGCTGGCCCCGGGGAGCAAAAAGACCGCCTACCTGTCGGTGGATGGGGGACGGGCGTTCCGGGTGCAGCCCGGGGACTGGGTGGAGTGCCGCCGGTCCAGGCAGACCACCCAGATGGTGAAGCTCACTGGGCGGAGCTTTTATGAGCGCATCAATCAAAAGCTGGGAAAGGCGTGAACGGTTTGAAGGTCAAACGACAGGCGGAAATTCTGCGCATCATTGCGGAGGCGGACATTGAGACTCAGGAGCAGATGCTGGACCAGCTGGGGCGGCGGGGCATCCGGGCCACCCAGGCAACCATTTCACGGGACATCAAGGAACTGAATCTGGTGAAGCAGCCGGGGGAGGGGGGGAGCTACCACTATGTGGCCTCCGCCGCCCTGCCGCCCCGGCGGGCGGCCGCCGGCCGCCTGCAAAACATTTTCAAAGAGGGGGTCGTCTCCTGCGACGTGGCCCAGAACATCGTGGTGGTCAAGACCATGCCCGGTCTGGCCCCCGCCGCCGGGGCCGCCCTGGACGGCATGGAGCTGGAGGGGCTGGTGGGTTCCCTGGCGGGGGACGACACTGTCATCCTCATCATGCGCACCAATCAGGTGGCGGAGGCGCTGGCCAGGGAGATCGAATCCATGCTGGAGGGGTGAGGGAACGTGCTCAGTTTATTGCATATTGAGAACATCGCGGTGATCTCCCAGGCGGACATCACCTTTGACCAGGGGTTCAATGTCCTCACCGGCGAGACCGGCGCGGGCAAATCCATCGTCATCGACTCCATTGGGGCCATCATGGGGGAGCGCACCAGCCGGGACCTGATCCGCACCGGGAGCAAGACCGCCCGGGTGTCCGCCCTGTTCCGGGACCTGCCCTCCCTGCCCTGGTTCGAGGAGCAGGGCGCGGGCCCCGACGAGAACGGGGAGCTGCTCATTGAGCGGACCATCCAGGCGGACGGCAAAAACGCCTGCCGGGTGAACGGGCGGCCCCTGCTGGTCACCCAGCTGCGGGAACTGGGCCAGCAGCTGGTGAACGTCCACGGCCAGCACGACGGCCAGCAGCTGCTGGACGAGGAGTGCCATTTGGGCTACTTAGACAGCTTTGGCCGGACGGAAAAGGAGCTGGAGGCATTTTCCGCGGCCTACGGCCAGGTCCGGGACCTGCGCCGGGAGCGGGAAAAGCTCCAGATGGACGATGGTGAGAAGGCCCGGCGGCTGGACACCCTCACCTACCAGATCGAGGAGCTGGAGAAGGCGGAGCTGCGGGAGGGCGAGGACGAGGAGCTGTCCCAGCGCCGGGAGGTGCTGCGCAACGCCGAGCGGCTCACCGGCGCCGTGGACGGGGCGTGGCAGGCCCTCACCGGCGGCGAGGAGGGCGAGGGGGCGGTATCCCTGCTGATGGAGGCGGAAAACCGCCTGTCCCAGGGGGGGAAATACAGCCCCGATCTGAAGGAGCTGTCGGAAAAAGCGGAGCGGCTGCGCTGCGACACGGACGATCTGGCGGAGCTGGTCCGGGACCTGCGGGGGACGCTGGACTTCTACCCCGGGGAGCTGGACGAGATCGAAGAGCGGCTGGACCGGCTGTACCGGCTGAAGAAGAAGTACGGCGGCACGGTGGGGGAGATGCTGACCTACCTGGACAGGTGCCGGGAGGAGCTGGACGCCATCCAGTTTTCCGAGGACCGGATGAACCAGCTGGACAAGGAACTGGAAAAGGCGCAGGCCCAGGCGGTGAAACTGGGGGAGAAGCTGTCCGCCCGGCGGCATAAGGCTGCGGAGGAGCTGGCGGGACGCATCCAGTCCGAGCTGAAGGCGCTGGACATGCCCAAGGTCCAGTTCCAGGTGGAGTTCGCCCCCAAGGACGCCCCCGGCGGCATGGACGCCACCGGCATGGATACGGTGCGCTTTCTCATGTCCGCCAACGTGGGGGAGGCGCTGAAGCCCATCAACAAGATCGCCTCCGGCGGCGAGCTGTCCCGGATCATGCTGGCGCTGAAAAACGTGCTGGCGGAGACGGAGCAGGTCACCACCCTCATCTTCGACGAGGTGGACACCGGGGTGTCCGGCCGGGCGGCGGTGAAGGTGGCCCAAAAGCTGTTTCAGGTATCCCGGGGCCGTCAGGTGCTGTGCGTCACCCACCTGCCCCAGATCGCCGCCATGGGGGACGTGCATTTCTCCGTGGAAAAGGGAGAAACGAAGGGCCGCACCTTTACAAAGGTGGAGCGGCTGGACCGGGCCCAGCGACGGGAGGAGCTGGCCCGGCTCAGCGGGGGGCAGGCCACCGCCGTCATGCTGGAGGGGGCGGAGGAGCTGCTGGCTACGGCGGAACAATACAAAACAGGAGCGAAAAAGAAAGCATGATAAAAGCGGCGTTTTTTGACGTGGACGGGACGCTGGTGTCCTTCCGGCAGAAGTTTTTGTCCGACCGGGTGCGGGAGGACCTGGCCGCCCTGCGGGCGCGGGGGGTCAAGATCTTCCTCAGCACGGGCCGGGCCCTCCAGGACCTGGAGCGCACCGGGATGCTCCGGGGGGCGCGGTTCGACGGCTATGTGACCCTGGGCGGGCAGTTCTGCTGCGACGGGGACGGCACGGCGTTCCGGGACGCGCCCATCTCCCTGGAGGACATGCGGGGGGCCTATCAGGTGCTGCTGGACCACCCCTCCTTCCCTGTTCTGCTGGAGGGAAACGGGGAGAGCTGGCTCACCCAGGTCAACGACCGGGTGCGGGAGATCTATGAGTTCCTTCACACCGAGGTCTACCCCGTCTGCCCGCTGGAAAAGCTGCTGGAGATGAAGGTGTACCAGTTTGTCCCCTTTGTGCCTCCCGAGGAGGAGAATATCTTCCTGGACGCCATGCCGGGGTGCACCCACACCCGCTGGCACCCCTTGGGGGTGGACATCCTGCCCCGGGACGGGGGCAAGGGGGTGGGCCTCCGGGCGGCCATGGAGCGGTACGGCTTCGCCCCGGAGGAGGTCATGGCCTTCGGCGACGGGGAGAACGACATGTCCATGCTCCGGGAGGCCGGGATTGGCGTGGCCATGGGCAATGGGGACGAGCAGGTGAAGGCCATGGCGGACTATGTCACCGGCGGGGTGGAGGAGGACGGAGTATCCCAGGCCCTGCGGCATTTCGGGCTGCTGCCCGCCTAAAAAGAGTTTGACAAACTGTGTTTATTGTGATATCATCCTGTCAATGTGTAGATGAGGACCAGTAACCGTTGTTTTCCTGCCCAGAGAGCCCCCGGTTTGGTGGAAGGGGGAGAGGAGACGGCGGCGAATACCCCTCGGAGCGGCCGCCTGAACGGGTTTTCCATTTTCACCAGTAGGGCCGGACGGGTGCGCCCGGTACAGCGCCGGGGTCCTGCTGGGGACTCCCTGAGGCTGTTTCTGTGAGGGAGCGGCAAAACAGAGGTGGTACCGCGAGTTTTTCGCCCTCTGTCCCTAGGGACAGAGGGCTTTCTGTTCCGAAAATAAAAAAGGAGAGATTTTTATGACAATTTACGACGAACTCGTGGCCCGTGGCCTAGTGGCCCAGGTCACCAGCGAGGACGAGGTCAAAAACCTCATCAACAACGGCAAGGCCACCTTTTATATCGGCTACGACTGCACGGCGGACAGCCTGACGGCGGGCCACTTTGTGACCCTCACCCTGATGAAGCGGCTTCAGCAGGCGGGCAATAAGCCCATTGCCCTCATTGGCGGCGGCACCACCACCATCGGCGATCCCTCTGGGCGCACTGATATGCGCAAGATGCTCAGCCGGGAGGACATCAACCACAACGCCCAGTGTTTCAAGCACCAAATGGAGCGGTTCATTGATTTCGGCGACGGCCCCGGCCAGGCCATGATGCTGAACAACGCCGACTGGCTGCTGAACCTCAACTATATCGACCTGCTCCGGGAGGTGGGGGCCTGCTTCTCGGTGAACAACATGCTCCGGGCGGACTGCTACAAGCAGCGCATGGAGAAGGGGCTGTCTTTCCTGGAATTCAACTATATGATTATGCAGTCCTACGACTTCTACCACATGTTCCAGACGGTGGGCTGCAACCTCCAGTGCGGCGGCAACGACCAGTGGTCCAACATGCTGGGGGGCACCGAGCTGATCCGCCGCAAGCTGGGCAAGGATTCCCACTGCATGACCATCAACCTGCTCACCGACTCCCAGGGCAACAAGATGGGCAAGACCGCCGGCAACGCCGTGTGGCTGGACCCCAATAAGACCAGCCCCTACGACTTCTACCAGTACTGGCGCAACGTGGGGGACGCGGACGTGATGAAGTGCATCCGCTGGCTCACCTTCCTGCCCCTAGAGCAGATTGACGAGATGGACCATTGGAAGGACGCCCAGCTCAATCAGGCCAAAGAGATTCTGGCCTGGGAGCTGACCAGCATGGTCCACGGCAGGGAGGAGGCGGACAAGGCTCAGGCCGCCGCCAGGGCTTTGTTCGCGGGCGGCGGGGACGCGGCGGACATGCCGTCCACCACCCTGTCCGAAGGCGATTTCAACGGCGGTTCCATCGGGGCGCTGACCCTGTTGGTGAAGTGCGGGCTGGCCGCCTCCAATGGCGAGGCCCGGCGGCTCGTTCAGCAGGGGGGAATCGCTGTGGCGGATGAGAAAGTGAGCGACCCCGCCGCCCAGTTCCCCATGGAGAAATTTGCCGGAGAGGGCGTCATCGTCAAGAAGGGCAAAAAGGTGTTCCACCGGGCTGTGCTGGCTTGAAGAGCACTTCTTCCTTTTTCTTGAAAGAAAAAGGAAGCGAAAAAGAACTTTAGCTCGCTGACGGAAAGAAATTGCAAGCTGAAAGGTTATCACACGGTAACGGAAGCCTGCTGGCAGGGAGACCGGTTTCTTGAAAGAAAAAGGAAGCGAAAAAGAACTTTAGCCCGCTGACGCAAGGAAATTGTGAGCTGAAAGGTTACCGCACGGTAACGGAAGCCTGCTGGCAGGGAGACCGGTTTCTTGAAAGAAAAAGGAAGCGAAAAAGAGCTTTAGCCCGCTGACGGAAGGAAATTATGAGCTGAAAGGTTACCACATGGTAACGGAAGCTCAAAAAGAGAAAAGGAAACGGGACCGCGAACGCGGTCCCGTTTTTCATTCAGATTGATTGGTGCTTCTGGATATACTCCGCCTTTACCTTGTCGATGGTCCTGCCTCCGATGCCGAAATTCTGGTCGGGCAGTTCCTTGATCGTGACGGTAAAGAATTCCTGGGGGACGCGCATGACCTCAGAGGCGGTTTGTGTCAGGCGCAAAATCAGCTCCGCCTTTTGCGCGTCGGAAAGCGCGCCGCTCTCCACTGATATGTAGGGCATTTAAAAGCCTCCTTACGTTTTGCACCGCAAGCCCCCGCCAGTTGGGGGGAGCTGTTTCCAGGCGTCCGTGGTCACTCTCCCCGGTCTTTGGCGATGAGGTGGGACATGTCGTACAGCCCTGGTTCATCCACAGAGGCCAGGAATTTGGCCGCCTTCACCGCGCCTGCGGCGAACACCTCCCGGCTGGCGGCGTGGTGGGACAGCTCGATCACCTCATCCCGTCCGGCGAACACCACGGTGTGGTCCCCCACGATGGTGCCTCCCCGGAGAGAGGAGACGCCAATTTCCCGACGGTCCCTGGGCTTGCGGACGCTGTGGCGATCGTAGACGTATTCCGTCCCATAGGGCAGGGCGGAGGCGGCGGCGTCCGCCAGCATCAGGGCGGTGCCGCTGGGGGCGTCCAGCTTCCGGCGGTGGTGGCGCTCCTCGATCTCCACGTCGAAGTCCTCCCCCAGCAGGGCGGCGGTCCGGCGCACCAGATCCATCAGCACGTTGACCCCCAGCGACATGTTGGCGGAGCGGAACAGGGGGATGGTCTTGGCCGCCTCGCTGATCTGGGCCAGCTGCTCTTCTGAATAGCCGGTGGTGGCCAGCACGATGGGCAGTCTGCGCCCTGTGCAGAAGTCCAGCAGCCCGCCCAGGGCGGCGGGATGGGAGAAGTCGATGACCGCGTCCGCCTCCACGTGGCAGGCGGCGGGGGTGGCGAACACCGGGAAACCCTCCATGGGCTGGGTCAGGAGGTCGATGCCCGCCGCGATTTCCACATCCGGGTCGCTGCCGCAGATGTCCGCCACCACCCGGCCCATGTGGCCGCAGCAGCCGGAAATGATTATCTTTTGCATGACGCCACCCTTACAACAGGCCCGCCCGAGTCATGGCCTGGCGCAGGACCTCCAGATTTTTATCCGAAATGTCGCACAGGGGCAGGCGCAGGGGGCCCGCCTCCTGGCCCAGCAGGTTCATGGCGGCCTTGATGGGGATGGGGTTGACCTCGGTGAACAGGGCGTCGATCAGGTCCATGTACTGGATTTGCAGCTGAGAGGCGGCGGCGAAATCGTTTTCCAGGCAGAGGTGGCTCATCTTCACCATCACTTCGGGGACGATGTTGGAGGCCACCGAGATCACGCCCTTGGCCCCCAGGGCCATCATGGGCACCACCTGGTCGTCGTTGCCCGACCAGATGTAGAAGTCGTC